>JAFDYE010000078.1 GCA_018267585.1 Bacteroidota bacterium | reverse complement strand
CGACTCAACGGATAACATCCGAACTTAAAGGCCCGTAAACGTCACTGTTTACGGGCCTTTTCTATGTTTTTCATGTCAATTTGTTGCAATCATTATCATCTTTCACGTGAACAGAACGGTGAACAAGTTTTTCGATCCGGTGAACAGTAATTTTGTTCACAGAATCGACTTAATGACTTAATCATCAAACGTTTTCATTCGTGAGGTTTGATATGGTTTAAGGTCTTTTGAGTTCATTTTTCGTGGTCGCGGAGACCGGTATAGTGCAGTTTGATATTAATCACGCAAAAAAGGAATGACATGAAAAGTACAAACACGTTTGGCGTTCACTACATCCTACGCCAGAACAGATCAGTAGACGGGAAATTCCCTGTTTATGTTAGGACCACCGTTAACAAAAGCCGCTGTGAGGTGGCTTTGAAATCTTACTTACTCAAAGAAGACTGGAACATCGCAAAGGGTGCCGCCAAACCCAAGAACCAGGAGTTGAAGGCCCTTAATAGCTACCTGGAAGAAGTGCGGTCAAAGATCGTCACGCACTATCAGCGGTTGGCCCTGGAAAGTACGGAGGTTATCGCCTGTAATTTTGGTTCATACGAAGAACAATACTGGATGGTTTGAACGTCTGCTTGGGCATGAGGGTGTGAAGAGGCTATTTGCTGGAACAAAAATAGATGGATGCGCGACCTTGTTTAAGATTGAGACTATGAAGACCTTTAATGATTATTCTCCGGTCAGTATAGTGATAGCGAGCGCCTTGGATAGCCAAGATCTTTACAAGATTGATGATTTCTTAACTGTGAAGTCAATAATAGCTATTCCATGGTTACGGGAGAGAACTGCGGAGTGGATCGGTACTTGGGGTCCGTTAGATATACGTAACCAAGTAATCGCGCCGGCTTTTGAAGCACCTTCTTGTGTGGTGCAACGTATCCCCCCGGCGAACTGCCTGTCCATGGCACTTTATTACAAAAAAATGTTGGGGAGTATCACATATACTTGCCGCTATAAGCATCAAGCCAGTGTCTTTCTTCATGTGCCACTTCAGGAGCCAACGGGTTATCAGAATATTTTCTGACTATGTCCATGGCAGCATTCATCAATGCACGGCTCGGAGTTCCGTATTCTAGCATTAAGTGAGCCGCCCATAGCTCAATAAAATATTGCCCTTCTTGAAAAAAGCCAGCAAACTTCTCATAGCTGCCATGCTTAAAATATTCCTCTGCAATGCCAACCAATTTTTTATATCCGGGCTTAAGTTTGCTGTCTTTATTGCCAGGGGTCACTTTGTCAAAATAATTTTGCTTGCATACAATTAGAAAATCATCCCCTATATTCATTGCGTTATTTTTATTGTTGAGGTCCAGTTGGCATTCATCTGTGAACCAGCAATTAGGTTAATTGGCTATTCTTTTGTGATGGGTTTATTAACGGTATCAAACACCATGCTGTGATAGGATATTTCGAACCATTCCAGCAATAATGGGTATGACATTTTCGGGAACAGTCGAGGGTCGGTGTACCAGGCGGTGAGTTCATTCAGAAAGATTCCTTCGTAGTTATCCTTCAGATATTTGTCAATCGCTTTTTCTAGATCGGGGGCTTCCTCGTAGTCCGGGACTAGGTAGGCATGAGTGTCTTTTCGGATTTCCTCCAGGATGGGTTTATAAGAGTGGTCGACGGAGCGCAGCCAATCCAGCATGGGTTGTTTGGGTTTCACGGTAACTGCACAACGATATACAAGCGGGAAAATATCCATTGGAACTATTTTGTTCGGCTGGCGGACCAGTGATGAGGAAGGAGGTCGGCTACTTTATTTACAGGATGTCCCGGTATTTTTTGCAGAACATCCTTCATCCAGTCAAAGGGATTTACGCTATGAAGTTTGCAGGTTCCGAACAAGGGGTACACCATGGCGCTGCGCTGCGCAGCTTCATGACTTCCTGCGAACAGGTAGTTTTTGCGGCCGATGGCTACCGGCCGGATGGCATTCTCCACCGGATTGTTATCGATGTTGAGCTTCCCATTTGTAGCATAGGTCGTCAGGCCGTCCCACAGCTTAAGGCTATAGGCAACCGCCTTGCCGATTGCGCTCTGTGGAGTTACCTCCATATACGTTTGCCGCATCCACTTTTGAAGGTTTTGGAGTACTGGCACCGATTTCTGCTGCCGGACTTGCAATAGTTGATCCGCGTTAAAGGATTGCTCCCTTGCTACGGCTTCTATGTGATAGAGCTGCTGTATCTGTTCCAGCGCCTGTCCAGCCCGGGCTTTGTCATTGGGCAGAGCGTCATAGAACTTGCGTCTGGCATGCGCCCAACAATGGAACAAAACAATATCCTTTTCCCTGTCAAGGAAGTTGTAACCGCTATACCCATCTGTTTGCACGAAGCCTGCAAACCCTTTAAGCATCTCTGAAGGTCCCTCTCGTCCCCGGCCTGGCTGATAGTCGAACAGCACCAGATCCCGGAGGCTATTGTGGTAGACCCAGTAATAACCCCGATGGGTTTCTCCTTTTTTATCCCTGTCCAGCACTTTGATGGGCGTTTCGTCAGCATGCAGGTAATCGCCTGATAACGTCTCTTTGACAAGGGCATAATATAGTGGCGTAATCAGCTGGCAGGTGTGGGATACCCAATCGGTCAGCGTGGAATAGGGTATATTGATCTTTTCCCGGCTGAAGCGCTGCTGCTGGCGGTGCAACGGCAGATGATCGAGGTATTTATCCACCACGATCTGCGTCAGCAACCCCGGTCCGGCAATGGCTTTGGGCAATGGCCGGTCGATCATCGGGGCGATCAGGATACCACTGTTGTCTGCTTTGACGTATTTCGGCCGGATGAACCGATTAACAAAAAGCTTTCCCGGTTCGTATTCCAGTTCCTCGGTCACTTCCTCACCGATCCGGCGGCAGCCATCCTGCCATTCTTCCGGCTCCAGGATGATCTCCTTCCGTTCCAGGTGTTCCGGCAGCTTCATCCGGACCGGATGGGCGGCAGGCTTTGTTTCCGTTTGTATCCGGGTATAGGCTATCCGCTTTGCACCGATGACGGAGGTAGTAGCGACGGCATCCTCCTGAATACCCAGCGACAGCTGTTCAGTCTGCTGCTGTGGATGGAAGCTTTCGCTTTTGGTCCCGAAGATCAGTAGTTTCAATTGAGCCAATTCTGCCTTGAGCAAGTCTATTTGAACCAGCTGTGCTTCATACATTAGCTTATAATCGAGGACTTCGGCCATGCGGCCTAAAGATCGGACAAATCAGCCACACCGCCGCTTCCAGCGGATAAGTTATCCACGAGCGAGTGTGGGATGTTGATATCTTTTGAGCTTTCGCACACTCTTCAGCGCGATGCCCTGCAGCATCAACAGCAGTTGTTCGTGATTCAGATCGGAACCATTCTTTTCTGATGTTGCAGGCCGCTCATATCGGCCGCGTTCAAGGCGCTTGTGATAAAGCGCGAACCCATCACCTTCCCAGCGGAGCAACTTGATGTGATTGCGTTTGCGGTTCAGAAATACGAAAACATCGCCGGTCAGGACCTGCTGATTCATCTCATTAGAAACAAGGCCGCTCAAAGAATCGAATCCTTTGCGCATGTCCGCTTCTCCCAGAAACAGAAAATATCGGCAGCTCGTTGCCAGATGAAGCATATTAACCCGCCAGCCCTTTAAGATACTCTATGCTTACCGGCTGATGAAAAATCACCCGGCTGCCACCAGGAAAGCGGAACTCCGCAAATGGTCCTGCCGGTGCTGGCTTGACCTGCACAAAGCCCGGCATGGTTGGAGCAGTCTGTTGGTCGCGGTACTTGCGGTACCAATAATGGAAAAGATGATAGGCTATATCATGTTCCCGGCAATACTGTTTATGGCTTAATTTGCTTCTCTGCCACTCCTCGATGATTAAGAACATTTCTTCGTCGTTGGTTTTGCTGTGCATATGATCATTTTGCTGCACAGCTAAATTATGCCAGTTATTAATTGAATCGGATGGTAGTTCGTCGAAGGCTTACGGTGCAACGTGCAATGCGCTCTCTCGCCAGCACAATAAATATGTCCACAGGCATCACCCACTCATCTGACAATGAGAAAGCGAAAACTTTTATTTTAGCGCTTCATAAATATGAAGAGAAACTAGATGCCAATCAAGTGGCAGGATTCTTGATTAGAGAGTTAGGTTGGGCGACTGACGCAGCCCAAGAGATTGCAAAGTTGATAGCGACACTAAATGAAGGAAAATTTTTCAAAGGTGGTGAACGGACAGGCTTGCAACATCACTACAAACGATGGCAGGAAGAATGTCAAAGGGGTGTTCCCGATGACGAGTAAAACCAAAAGAACAGACTAGGGTTATTGGGTCGTTTTTGCCTTTCCTTGACCAAAATACTTCTTCAACTCTGAAAAGTTCATACTTTCCGTTTCACTGGCGATTTTAGTCCTCCGCTCCCGCATAAAACCAACCGCATCAAACTTCTTCACTATTTTTTTAGTAGTCATAATAAATAATTTCCTCGCACCCGCTACTATTCATGAAAAAGATGCCAATATAACAACAATGTCTTTTTCTAGCTGATCCAGATTTAGGTGTATTATATCCCACACTATCGCATCATCAATACCAAAATAATCGTGGACGATGATGTTCCTGAAATCTTTCACTTCCCGCCAGTCAACAGAAGGGTATTTATCCTTGAAAGGCTTGTCGATTCTTGCAACTGCTTCTCCAATAATTGAAAAATTCCGTTCTACGGCGTGCTTGGTTTTAAGATCCCCCAAGTACATATCAAAAGTTATACCTCTTGTAAAATCCTTTATGTTGCCGATGGCTTCGAGAATATCCTGAAGCAATGACGGGATATCTCTTTCAGACATGAATCAGGCTTTTTTCCACGAAAGGAAGATAACGGGGCTTTATAGCCCGGCGCGAAACAAGATCAATTTTTTGTTTGAATAAGTCTTCTAGTTCGTGCGCTAATTTGATAAACCCAATACCGATGCGACCATTAAAATCAACGAGTATGTCAATATCGCTTTTTTCGTTGTAGTCTCCGCGAGCGTAAGAGCCAAATAACCCTAATTCAGAAATAGGATAACGCCCTTGTAATTCAGGCTTTTTCCGGCTGAGTAAGTCTAATATTTGCTCCTTAGTGTACATATAGCAAACTTACAAAAAACTGGTCGTTCAAGCAAATGGAGAGATTCGGTACGCACAGCGCCCCGGATTGAAAGAACCCTCCCATTTGGCTCCATCAATGTGGCTGACCACATGTCGAGATCATCAGTATTTCTATTGAACCCATGAAACCTTGTCGCGAATCCGCCAACCATGATATATCTTACGGTGTTCTCGTTCAGGGTTCTCCAAAATTTGATCAGTTCATCGTCTAGCACATCCATATTAGTTATTTATGGATAACTTTTGCTTTCTTAAATAGAGAATTTATTCGAAGCATTTGAGTAAAGAGGTGTAATTTTTCGATATCAGGGCGAAAAACATCTTCGATGAGACGTTGTTCGTCTGAACGCCCATTTGGTCCAAGGGAGGAATTTTGTCCTTTTGTGTGTTGCTGGGCAGCAGCCATGGGAAGATTGATTTTGTAAGTGCAAGTTAACAAATTTACCGTAGTTTTTTAAACATAATTATGTGCTAAGGATCTCTCAAATTAATGTAAACCAATTGGTTAAATCCAATGTAGTGTGGTCTCTCTTATACCCGATGATTCCGAATATAGCAATCGACATATGTTTAATCTTTAACAAACAGGTTAGACATTTGTCCAGCTTTCCCGACGGGTTTGGTTATCAAACTATTAAAGCTGTTCAGATATTGAACAGCTTTTTTATAATGTAATCCTGCGCATTAATCAATACATAACAATCCCAATGGCAATTTAAAATCGGAAGAATTTTTGCCACCACTTGCGAGATTGTACCACTTTTATCGTTTTATTAGAAGTATTTTGTTCTGATATCGACAGCCCTAATTTAGAGTAGAGAATTTCTTCGACGCTTTTATGTTCCTGGCCCTGCAAGGCTGTCTTTCTTATTTGTTGAATAGATGATATATTACCTGGTCTATCTATTGGCTGATTTTTACCTGAGCCATCGGGAAACAACATGTCACCATAAGGGCCATTCATGGCTGGAAACGTTTTGATCATTTCCATGAACCAATTTCTTAAGTCATTTGATGTGACCACCGGATCATTATAGTGCAAATGCGGGATGGATCAGCCCGTCCCATGACGGAGAGGATCTTGCTTTTTTCATTTTTCGAGAATATAGATTTTCTTGTCGGCATAGTCCCAGACGGTTTTGTACTGATCGAGAAACCGATAGCCGAAACAGATGTAGCTGGTTTCGGTGACTTGCATCCCTTTGCGGAAGGGGGCTGTTTGTTCAAGGGTCAGGGGGTAGATACCTTTTACGCTTAGGGTAAATTCTCCGTTTATAACAATATTGTTGACGTTGATGAGGGTGTCGTTATAGGCGTCGTTTCCGGCGGGGATTACGAGGGAGGCGTTTTTCAGCGCTTTTGCGGCCTGGTCGTCCAGTTGGAGCAAGCCATATTGGCCGGTATCGAAGGAGCCGAGCAGGTCGACGTTGCCGATTTTTACATGGACCATTGGATGGTTGGGGAGCCTTCTGGTTTCGAAATCGAGGGTTGCCAATACGTTCTCGCCTTTCAGGAAGTCTTTGGATAGCTTTCGCTGTTCGGTGTTCTTATAGAAAGTGAGCTTCCTTCTTAGATAGTCGAGTTTAAACAGGTAGCCGTTAAAAAAGTCGTGACCGATGTAACCGATACAGTCGGGCGTGATGTTTTTCTGAAGGAAGTCAAAATTTGCGCTGGTAATCTTCAAAAGACTTCGGTAGGTGAGGCCGTTTTTGAATTTGACTTCTGCAATGGTATCGTTTATGTTCCGGATGAAGGACTGGCCGCTGCCGACCTGGCCTTTTTTTACGGGCTTTTTCCCGGGTAAGTATACTGCGTTGTCGTTGATTTCGATGTCGCCATTGAGTCCCGTATCGAACATAAACTTTCCTTGTATGCCGTTTACCTCGACCGACACGAAGGGATAGGCGTTAACCATGGTTAGGGGAAAAACGATGCTATCTCCGTGGAGCAGAGCCGTATTTTGAAATACCTGTTCGGTGGATTGCTGCGCTGCCGCGTGCAAAATAGGTGTGGTTAGTAAAAAAAATAAAATTGCCTTAGTGAGCCCGGCGATGAAATTCTTTTTAATACCCAGCCGCCTGATCTTGCCGTTCAGCGTGGTAGATGGAATATTCAGGAGACGGGCGGCACCGCCTTCGCCGGCGACTTTTCCATTGCATTTTTTCAGGATCGCCAGTATGTGGTCGCGTTCCACTTCTTCGAGGCTTCTGATGCGAAAAGATCCGTCGGGGCTTTTTTCGAAGTTTGGGGCCATTTGGGAGGTATCGGGGGAGGGTATGTCTATTTTCATGATTTGCGGGCTTTGGTTGAGCAGCATGCTTCGTTCAATCAGGTGTTCGAGCTCCCTGATATTGCCCGGCCAGTGGTAGGCCATCAATTCCTGGAGCGCATTCGCGGAAAGTCCGGTTATTTTCGTACCGCTTTTGCGGGCATATTTATAGATAAAACCGGCGGCCAGTGCGGGAATGTCTTCCCTTCTTTCTCTAAGCGGCGGCAGAACAATGGGAAGTACGTTCAAACGATAGAAGAGGTCGCTGCGAAATCGACCGGCTTGCATTTCTTTTCGAAGGCAGCGATTGGTGGCCGCAATGATGCGGACGTCGGTTCGGATGATTTGTGTCCCGCCGATGCGTTCGATTTCCTTTTCCTGCAGAGCTCTCAGCAGCTTGACCTGGAGTTCAGGGGGCAGCTCTCCAATCTCGTCCAGGAATAAGGTACTGTTATCGGCCAATTCGAATTTGCCGATTTTCCGGTCGATGGCGTCGGTAAAGCTTCCCTTTTCGTGACCAAATAACTCGCTTTCGATCAGGCCAGGAGGAAGGGCGGCGCAGTTGACCTTCACCATCGATTTATGCCTCCGGGTGGAATTTTCGTGAATAGCCTTTGCTACCAATTCTTTGCCTGTGCCTGTTTCGCCCGAGATCAGGATGGTGCTGTCTGAAGCTGCCACCTGCAGGATGAACTGCCTGATTTTCTGCATGGCCGGTGATGAACCTATCATTCCGGAAGTCTTTTCGGCGAGGATGGCCGCCCCGCGGGTGACAGCCGGCGGCCGCGCGGGAATGGTTTCGGCGGCAAGCACGTTGGCAATGGCCATGGACAAATGGATGGAAGCGGCCTGCATGGAAATCGTTTGGGACGGTATCAGCCGTTGATGACGATCGCAGAGCACGAATAACGAACCGATACTGGTATGGCCCGATTTTAAGCCAACCCCGGCGATCTCCCTAATCCCGTTGTCGAACAGGTAGCGGATATAAGGTGGAACCTTTCTATGCCGGATAAGGGCCTCGATGTCGAATAACCGCACACCTCGAGCCGTCTGAATCTGTTTATAGAACCCGTCGTCTATCGGATATTCGGCAGACGTTACAGGAGAATGATCGGGATATCTGTCTTTTTCAGGCAGGAAAAGAAAGACCGAGTGTGTTTGTTTCTCCTGGTCGGTGATACAGATGACGATGTCGCCCGACGGAAACAGGGTTCTGAACTGAGCCTGCATCACATCGGCGAGGTCCTTCCTGTCTTTGACGGTCGTCAGGGCATTACCGAGCGCCAGCAGGAGCTTTCTTTCTTCTTCCACGCGCAGTCTTTCATTTACCGACTCGTGCAGGCGCATCGCCAGCGACATATGATAGCCGATCACGACGAAGGGAGACAGGTGCTGGTCGGAATATCGTCCCGGCCATTTACTATGCAGTGTCAGGGTGCCTATCATGCCCCCCTTCCCTACCAGGGGAATGTGTAATTGCTGGCTGTAGGCGGTAAAAAAGTGAAGGGGTGCGCCGGAGCTGAACAGCCTGTCCCGGGCTTCGGGAGCCTTCATTGCACGAGGCTGACCCAGCTCAGTCAGGTCTGACGCTTTCGTGCCTAAAATGGAAAGTCCGCCCAAAGGCATATGGTGGAAACCAGTTTGTTTGACATCCCGTGGCCCGGTCATCAGCAGCAGTTCAGTGACGCGGGTTGCGTCCTGATCATACATCATCAGACTAACCGCGTCGGCCATATCTCCGGACAACAGCTCCCGGCCAATGTCACGGAAGAGCGGGAAGGTCGATGTCGTAGTGTTTGCCGACCGACTTATTGTAGCCAACAGTTGAAAATCAACTGCTTTTTTTTGGATTGCGTTTGTAGGTTCAAAATTCTTTGTGTGCGACATGATCTGATTTTTCCTGCTTCTGCAGCAAATAAACGAGACAATCAAAAAATGGTTGAATGCCGCTAAGTCTTTTTTTTCAACAAATAGATGAATGCCAAGGCATTAACGATGTATCGTAAATGAGGTCGCACTTTTTACTTTATATCGTAAGTGAGGAGGGAGCGATTAGTTTTTAAGATCCTGTCGTTCAACTTTTTGATTTTAGTGGCATTGTTTTGGGAAACTCCGGCGAACAAAATTTACAACGATGAAAATGAAAGTCAAGCAGCTGTTAGGGATACTTGTCCTCAGCTTGGGAATGTTCTCCTGTAAGAAAAGCAGTTTCAGCGCGGCGCCCCAGACCTTTGTGCTGGTACATGGTGCCTGGCAGGCGCCCTTCGTCTGGGACAGCGTAAAGGCTCAACTGTCCAGGGCGGGGCAGAATGTCATTGTAGTACAGCTGCCGGGTCATGGCACCGACACCACCAATCCGGGGACAATAACGATGGACAGTTACCGGGACCGGATTGTCTCGGCCGTCAACAGCGCCAACGGGAAAGTCATTCTGGTTGGCCATAGTCTGTCCGGGTTTGCTATATCGAGCGTAGAGGAAACAATTCCTGACCGCATCGCCAAGCTGGTGTTCCTTGCCGGCTATATTCCTTCTGCCGGCCAGGTTCCGCTCTCGTTGGCGATGTCAGACAAGCAGACGCACGTGATCCCGGGAAACCCCCTGATAGTCGATTCGGTCCATGGGCTTCTCGATTTTAACAGGGACAGTGTTGCGCCGATCTTTTGTCCGGATGCTCCCGATGTCTTAAAAGCAAAAGTGGTGGCCGGTTTCAGGCCGGACCCCGTGATTCCCTTTACCAATCCGGTAGCGATAACATCGGCTAATTTTGGTCGTGCCGATAAATATTATATTCGCACGCTGCAGGATGAAGTGATAGGCATCGATTTACAGAATCGGATGATTCAGACCGCCGGTGTAACCAAAGTTTATTCTCTGAATACGAGCCATAGTCCCTTCTTGTCCAAACCCGACTCGGTGACGTCGATCTTATTGACAATCGCGGGTGTTCAACGCTAGGCAGGATCAACCTCTACGGCAGGAATTACCGTTTCATTATTGTACGGCCGGGGCAATCTAACGCCCCGGCCGTATCTGCAACAAATAAGTTACTTTTACAATATACTATGAGACAGGAGACTGACGACTTGAGCAGGGTAATTGCTGCGATTCGCGACAAACGTGAACTACAGCAATTGATCGACGATGTTAAAAAAGCTGCACCAGAACTGGTGCAAGGTATCTTCATGCAGTTGTCAGTCGCTATGGCCAATGTCCTGGCCGCCGAGCAGGTTGCGGAAATAGACAGGGAGCAATCCATGCTGCTGTCGGTGAGTAACGAGATTGCGACGACGCGCGATAAAAAAGATCTGTTACAGGTATTACATCGAAAGCTGGGTAAGCTGTTTTCGTTTTCTCACACGGTGATCTGCGTCCTCAACAGTGATAAAAAGACGGTGCGGACTTTTTTACTGGACCCACATTCTCCGAATCAAAAGCATCCCGACTATCCCCGGCTGACGCAGGATGTATTCCCCATCGACGATAGCTTGCTGAATCTTGCCTTGCATGCGGATAGCCCGGTGCTGTTCGACGCAGAAATGCTGGTTAGAGAAAGCAAGGGGTCTCTGTGTGTGCGGATCAACTACGAATGCGGGATCAGGGAGTTTCTGTTCGTGTCCCTCCGCAATGGAGAAGAGCGGCTGGGTTTTATGATGATGTGTTCGAGAACCCCGAATGAAATCAATCGTCAAAAGCTGCATCTCATCCAGGGGATTGCGTCACAATTATCGGTGGCCGTCGCCAATATATTGACAAATGAAGAACTGGAAAGGAAGATAAAGACCATTCAGGGTTATCAACTGCAGCTCGAGAAGGAAAAATCCTATTTACAGGAGGAGATAAATGACACTTGTAATTACCAGGAGATCATTGGCGCCGGTCCGGCCATACAAGAGGTGCTCCTGCGTGTATCAAAGGTGGCAAAGTCCGATAGCTCTGTACTTATTCTCGGAGAGACGGGCACGGGCAAGGAATTGATCAGCAGGGCCATCCATAACCAGTCCCATCGCAGGGATCAGCTGATGGTGAAAGTAAATTGCGCCGCGTTATCTCCCCACCTGATAGAGAGTGAGCTGTTCGGCCATGAGCGGGGGAGTTTCACCGGGGCGACGGACCGCCGCATCGGTAAATTCGAACTGGCTGCGGGAGGGACATTGTTCCTGGATGAGATCGGAGAGATGCCATTGGACCTTCAAGTTAAATTATTGCGTGTGCTTCAGGAGAAAGAGATCGAGCGTGTGGGCGGCAAAGCTGTCATCCCTACGGACGTGCGAATTATTGCGGCTACGAATCGTCAGTTATGGCAGGAAGTGCAGGCAGGAAGGTTTCGGAGCGATTTGTATTACCGTTTGAACGTCTTTCCGATCGTCATCCCGCCCCTGCGGGACCGTCCGGAGGACATCCTCGCGCTTGTCGATCACTTCGTCGCGAAGTATGCCCGAAAGATGGGGAAGGCGATCAGCGGCGTTTCGGATCAGGTATTATCTGCGCTAAAGGCTTATCCCTGGCCGGGGAATATTCGTGAGCTGGAGCATGCGATCGAGCGAACGATCTTGCTGGCCCAGGAACCTCTTATCCGAAATATAGATGTGTCTATGGCCGATGCGCCGGAAGATGCAGGACCGGAGAACGGCGCCCTGCCGGTAGAAGACCGGGTCAAGACCATCGAGGAGATCGAAAGAGAGCATATCGTCCTGGTGTTAAAAAAGTGCCATGGTAAAGTCTCCGGCGCGGGCGGTGCGGCGGAGTTGCTAAAAATTCCGTCTACTACACTCAGCTCTAAAATGAAACGCTTCGATATCCGGCGTAACGAATTCGAATAGCGCTTTACTTCAGGTCGTAAGTCTTTCGGCAGAATTATCAAATAAAGTAAGCATTTCAGGCCTTGGATATTACAGTCAATTGAGCATCAAACATTTGCAGATCATGGCATGTTGTTGGCTATTATAGGGGTTCACAAAACCTATAAAACATGAATATGCTTTTCGCATCAATGTTATTTACAGCCAAGACTTTTTTAGGATTAACCACTTTCGCAGGAACGCTGAACACCGGTGTAGAAAACAGCGCTTCGCGGACCTATGTACTGGTCCATGGCGCCTGGTCATCGTCAGCGGGTTTGGAACAGGTAAAGGAGCGACTGGAAAAAGCCGGCCAGAAGGTAATACTGGTATCACTGCCGGGACATGGGACTGACCAGACGCCGCCCGGAACGCTGACGATGGATGTGTACCGAGATAAAACCATCGAAGCGATCAATGCCGTGCAGGGAAAGGTGATCCTGGTCGGACATAGCATGGCGGGGATTGTGATCTCGGCGGTAGCGGAAAAAATACCTAACCGGATTGATAAGCTGGTGTACCTGGCTGCTTATTTGCCGGCCGACGGCCAGTCGTTGTTAGATCTGGCGACTACCGACAAGGAATCCTACCTCGGTAATGCGCTGATACCTTCGGAAGACCACTCGACGATCGGGGTTAAAACGGAGGTGATTGTCCCGGCCTTTTGCCAGGATGCGCCCGACGGTGTGAAAAGCGTGGTGGTATCGACCTTTCGGGTGGAACCAGCTATTCCGCTAACGAATAAGGTATCGCTGACCGCGGCAAATTTTGGACGCTTACCAAAATATTATATCCATACACTGCAGGACCATACGGTTTCACCAGCGTTGCAACAGCGGATGGTGGCAACAGCTCCTCATGTCGTAAAAGAATATTCACTTGACAGCAGCCATACCCCATTCCTGTCCATGCCGGATCAACTGGTGGATGTGCTCCTGAAGATCGGAAAATAGATTATCAACTACAACAATTGGAACCGTTCCTGACCTCCATAAACCAGCCAACACTGTTTATCTACGCAGGTGGTTCGAGAAATGTCCAGCCCGGGCAACAAGTGACCCCTCGCTTTGCGAGGGGTCACTTGGGTAATGCAAAGCGGGGTTGGATCAGAGGAGGCTCCGACGGAGGAGGGGCCGGAGATATCAAGGTCGGGCAACAAGCGCCTCCCGCAATGCGGGGTTTTTGTCTTTCCAGGTATGTACGCTAGCTTGGCCGGGTGACCGACAAACAATACGGAGAACTAGAGATCAATCATTTGGACCACCTTCGTT
>JAFDYE010000789.1 GCA_018267585.1 Bacteroidota bacterium | reverse complement strand
CTAGATTTTGTATGGGACCGTGTCGAAAAGGAGTGATTATACCGGTGGACGAGCTGCTGCCGGAGTGTGGGAAGACGAGGGTGATGGGCGGGGGGATGCGGGTCGTCGGGGATGGTTTGTGTTGATCCTAAGGTAGTGAGAGTTAGTTGAAGTCGTCCCGGTAGGAGGCTTTTGCGCCCGACAGGGAGACGTAGTCGATGGAGCCGGTGCCCTGGAAACGGTACATGATGCCGATGATCTTGCTTCGGATGATGTGGCGTTTGACCGTGTAGGCGAGCTTGTCGTTGATGAGGATCTTTGCCTGGCCGCTGTCGGATTCGATGCGGAGCTTGACGTAGTCGTTGGAGCCGGGGACGCCGAAAGCGGATAGGTCTTCGCGTTTGCCGGTGGTATAGTAGTAGGTGAAGAAGAGGTCGACGGTGGAGATGCAGCCTTTGGAGCAGACGGGTATCCAGATGGCGGTGCCTTCGCAGAGCAGGTAGATGCGGCTGAGTTGGCAGGCGGCGGAGCCTTCGGAGTAGTCGTTCCTGAAGGAGGTCTCGAAGGTAAAGTGGTCGGTATAGATGTCGCCGAAGTCACGGACGTTGGTGATCATAACGGTAGGGGGTGAGGGTTGTAGCTGGATATTCTTTTGTTTGATCTGGTCGACGGAGAGGCTGATCTTTCCGTTGTGGATGGCCTCTTCTTTCCGGAAATAGACGGGGACGGGGTCCTGTTCGACGAGGGGCAGCCAGCCGTTGGTTCCGATGAGGATATTGTGGGTCTTGACGACGTGGTTGTGTACCTGGAGGGTGGCGTGGTAGAAGTCGGGATAGTAATAAACGGAAGTATGCTGGTGGTCGTTCTTCGAGACTTTTACGCGGCGGGTGGTATCCCAGGACTGCTGAATGACGACCGAGTCGTCGGGTGAGCGGGTAGCGTCGTAGTCGAAGACGACAGAGTTGGGCAGGCCGGAGGTGACCGCTTTTTTACTGCTGAAGGTGTAGTCGCGGGCTTGCGGCGAGGGTTGCTGGCCACGTAGTAGTATCAGCAGGAGCGGAAGGAGTATGAAGATGGGGATGAATATCCAGGCCTTTTTAAGGATCGAGCGGTTGTGAAGGAGGACTGGATGTGCCGGCGGGGTTGTCGGTTCTGATGGGGTCTGCGGGGTGGTGGTGTTTTGAGGGTTAGTGGTGTCTTGAAGGGAGGTAGTGTTTTGAAGGGTGGGGGTGTCTTGCCGGGAAGTAGTGTTTTGAAGGGTATTGGTGTATTGCTGGTTGGTGGGGTTTTGCTGGGACGGCGGCGTTGGTGATGGTGACTGCGTTTCTTTCGGGGTCGGGGTCGGTGACTGGTGGGTGTTGCGGACGGAGAAATCGCGCCAGCTATCATAGCCGAGGAATTGGACCAGGGTATTTAGGGTATGAGTATTGGGGAGGCTGTCGTATTTGACCTTTCCCCAGACCCTTTTGAGGGTGACGTGACTGAGTGTGACGCCGGTGTTTTCGCGGATGAGGTCGCTGAGCCGAAGGAAGTCCTGGTTGGTCCAGGCCGCGCTGTCGCCCCAGCCTGTTTTTTCTTCGAAGAGTCGTATTACATGTGGGATCAACGTTTCGTCGGTGTTCATAGTAAATGAGAATAATGGTCACGTAAAATTAGGCTTGTTCGTGCGGCTGATGGACTTGTACCAACTTGTACCAACATGTATAGCGGGTGAATCGCTTTTTTCCTGTCTGTTGCTCAATTTTATACAAAATTCCGCAATTTTTATCGGGATTAAATTGTCTTTGACTGTCAACATTTTATGTGAGTAAAAACACCATGCTATGCGATTGCTTATAGTTATTGTTTTTTTACTGTCGGGCGGTGTGTTCCGGCCGGTGACGGCGCAGGAGGACCTGGGGTTTGTCACGGAATTCCGATCGGGGCATCGGAGCGATGATGGTTTGCCTGCCAGCCGCTATCTGACGAGTATCCGGTTTCAGGTGCTTTTTGGGGGGATCATTATCGGGAAGGCGCAGATCGACGGTTTTCCGGACAGCCTCAATTTTATTTTTGATACGGGCTGCGGGAGTGTTTCGCTGGATTCTGTGACGGCGGTCCGTTACGGGTTGGCCGTCCGGCGGGGCGCGGCGGTCATCCACGGTGTTGCGGGGATATGTCCGCAGCG
>JAFDYE010000788.1 GCA_018267585.1 Bacteroidota bacterium | reverse complement strand
TAATTTTTCGTGGATGGGCAGACCTATCATCCAATTCCCGCAAGATATGATCGCCGTCCAGGAACTCATCTGGAATATAAAACCTGACCTGATCATCGAAACGGGTATTGCGCATGGAGGCTCGATCATTTTCTACGCTTCCCTGCTCGAGTTGCTGGGAAAAGGCGAAGTGCTCGGTGTCGACATTGACATCAGGCAACACAACCGCGAGGAGATCGAAAAACACCCGATGTTCAAACGGATTAAGATGATCCAGGGGTCTTCGATCAGCGAAGAAGTGATCAACCAGGTAAAAGAGATTGCCGCAAAGCACCAGACGGTCATGGTCCTCCTGGATTCCAACCATACGCACGACCACGTACTCCGCGAGCTGCAGCTGTACGCTCCGCTGGTCACAACCGGCTCGTATATCGTCGTTTTCGACACGATCGTGGAATTTCTTCCTGCTGATTTCTTGCCCAGCCAGCCAAGACCATGGGGACCGGGTAACAACCCCTGGACCGCGGCTCAGGCATTTTTGCGAGAGCACCCGAACTTCGAGATCGACCGCACCATCGACAACAAGGTGCTCGTCAGCGTAGCGCCCGAGGGCTACCTTAAACGTATCCGATAAACTCCTGATCTTGATGCCCGAACTCAACGTTGATAAGCCCTGGATCAGCTTCTGCATGAGCACATACAAAAGGGCAGGAATTCTGAAAAGAACACTGGAACTTTTCAGCAGGCAGACATTTGCCAACTGGGAGCTCGTCATCTCGGACAACGACCCTGACCGCAGTGCCGAACCAGTTGTCGCAGCGGCAGGGGACCATCGCCTGCGCTATTTTGCCAACGGGACCAACCTCGGAATGATCGGCAGCTTTAATAAAAGCTTCCAACGGTCCCGGGGACAGTTTGTCGTCTTTATAACGGATGACGATCCCGTCTATCCGCATATGGTGCAAACGCTATATGATTTGCATTTGAAATACCCAGGCTATACCATCTACGCCGGAGGACACGATACTGTCTTTACAGGCCTCCTTCAGGCACGGATGGCCAAGGCCAACGTGGGAACGAACTCTTCGCTGGCTCAATGGGATCTGGCTGTCGAGAAGACGTTCGACGCGCCAGAATTCTGCCGCGCTTTTCTCGACGGAACGATCGGTGGAAGTATGCTTTGGTCTGTCTGTGCGGTGAAAAGGGACGTCGTTGTTGCCATTGACGGACTGCCCGACTATGGCACGCCGCAAATGTGCGATATCGGCTTCCTTTTGCTTAGCGGCGCTCGCGGGGGAGCAGCATATGTCAACATCGCATTGGGATGTC
>JAFDYE010000787.1 GCA_018267585.1 Bacteroidota bacterium | reverse complement strand
GCTTCTTCCAGCAGCTGCTCGCCCTGCCGGTCTATCAATCTTCGGATGGCAGCCGCCTCGTCGATCACCGCCTGCGGAGCAACCATAAACCCGATCCGGATGCCCGGCGCAATGCTCTTGCAGAAAGAACCCACATAGATAATATGTCCACCGGTATCGATGCTTGCCAACGGCAAGAGAGGACTGCTTGCAAAGTGATAGTCAAAATCATAGTCATCCTCGAGCAAAACGAATCCGTATTGGCCCGCCAGATCCAGGAGACGCATGCGCCGGTCCGCGCTCAGCGTGACCGTGGTGGGCCGGTGATGGTGCGGGATAATATAGACCATCTTGGGCGCCTTCTTTTTACACAGCTGCTCGATCCGGTCTACATCCATACCCTCTTTGTCCATCGGGATAAATACCAGACTGGCCCCCGCCAGCTTGAAGGTTTGATTCGCATCCATATAGCCCGGCTCGGGCACAAATACGGTGTCTCCCGGACCGATGAGCAGCTGGGTAGTTAAATAAATGGCCATCTGCGTCCCCTTAGTGATCAGTATTTCTTTTTCGCTGACCTGCAATCCCCTCGTCCGGTTTAAAAAACCGGCAAGTTCGACCCTGAGACGATAAGACCCCTGTTCCGGACCATACATGAGCAGTCGATTGGTGAAACGACTCTTCCCAAGCCTTCTGTATTCCCGCACCAGCTGCTCGACAGGTGCGATCCTGGGGTCGGGGAATCCATCATCGATCGTATACAAAGACGCTTTCAGGGCACTGCTTTCCAAAGCCGGCTCAACCCCGGCTGCTCCGCCGGAAAGTCGTTTTATCACCGGATAGGCGGGTTGCGGGCTTCGTACCCCTTCTTTGCCGGTTTGACCCCTCGCACGGTCCGACGTGTCGGGAAGATGGCTGGAAATATAAACGCCGCTCCTGTCCCTGATCTCCACCCAGCCCTGCGCACTCAGCTCCTCGTAGGTCGCCACAACCGTTTTACGATTGAGTTGCAGACGCTGCGCCAGTTCACGGGAAGAGGGCAGCGATTGTCCTGGCTTCAGGATTCCCCGACAGATCAGCTGAATAATTTCCGATTCCAGCCGCAGGTATAATGGACTATGCTCATCGCCTTTTTCGAACGAGACCTCAAGCAATCTCTCGATCATAACTGGACCCCTCCGTATTTTGAAATTGGACCATAAAGGTAGCCAATTTAAGGCCTAATTTTGCCCAAAAGAAGATGCGTTATGAAAGCAATCGTTGCAACTGACCAGGCTGCAGGTACAGCCGGAATGAAATTAGTGGAGCGGCCCGAGCCGCAAGCGGCGATCAACGATGTCGTCGTTAAAGTGTACGCGTCGGCTATCACCGGCGATGAATTATCATGGCCTTCGACCTGGACCGATCGTCATTTTAATGGTCGGACGCCGTCGATCCCCGGCCATGAACTGGCCGGAGTGGTCACCGCCCTCGGCTATGGCACCACAGGCCTTTCGATAGGACAGCGGGTCTTCGGCCTTACGGACTGGTATCGCGATGGAACGCTGGCCGAGTATGTGGCGGTAGAGGCCCGCAACCTCGCCCCCCTTCCGGGCGACGTTGACTATACAGTAGGCGCGGCCCTCGTGATGCCGGGCCTGACCGCCTGGCAA
This sequence comes from Bacteroidota bacterium, assembly GCA_018267585.1. Classification (GTDB taxonomy): domain Bacteria; phylum Bacteroidota; class Bacteroidia; order Chitinophagales; family Chitinophagaceae; genus Puia. The sequence continues at coordinate 667 of JAFDYE010000787.1, read as the reverse complement.
GGGCTCTTCGACCACGGCCGCCTTCGCGCAGGACAGCGCGTTCTCGTCCATGGCGCTTCCGGTGTGGTTGGCTCGATGGCTGTCCAGCTCGCACGCGCGGCAGGCGCCTATGTCATCGGCACCGGGCGCAAGGACGGGCTCGAGGCTTCCATTGACTTCGGCGCGCAGGAGTACGTCGACCTCGACAACGACGTCCTGGAAGATGTCGGCGCGGTCGACCTTGTTTTTGACGTCCTGGGCGGCGATATAGTAACGCGCTCTGCGGGCATTATCCGCCCCGGCGGAACGCTGGTTACCATCACCGGCCCGACCGACGCGCGGCCCGCCGGTGGTCTGACCATCGACTTCGTCGTCGAAGCCGATCGCGCCCAACTGAGCGAGATCGTCCAGCGCTTCCGGGAAGGACGCCTGCGGCCCCACATCGGCGCCATCGCTAGCCTCGACGACGCCCTCGCCGCCCTGAACCCGAAAAAGAAGACCAAAGGAAAGACGATCATCCGCGTCTGTCCCTGAGACACCCGAACCTCATCATTAGCCTACCTCTGTCACCCCAAATTCAAAGGTCATGATAAGAAAAAAACGATCGATACGTCTCTTCCCAAAGGACATTACCGGCGACATCGTGAAAGATCGCCAGGAAGTTGTCATTAACTGGCGGGCAGGCCAG
>JAFDYE010000786.1 GCA_018267585.1 Bacteroidota bacterium | reverse complement strand
CCATGGCAATTGACGGGCCGATGAAGCAGCCGGACATCAGGGAGACCCGGAAAGAGGAGTATCGCTTTTATGGGGCTTGCACTTTGTAGTTGAGGCCCGCCGTCGTACCTGCCGCGCCGCCAAGCGAGCCGCCGGCGCCATAAATGACCGCGTTTTTGTTATGGAGCAGCATCTTTTTTTTTTTAAAGCTATTCTTTTATGCCGTAACAAAGAAACCTCCCTGAGAGCGGAGGCTTTAGCTTCTGTCCGAGCAGAGACAATTTTTTCATTGTTTTCAGACATTAGGGGTATGGAATGACTGGATATCGATATCCGGGATAACAACGGTCGTTACAGGAATGATAGTATATCGCAGAAGAGTTAGACCGCCATCTGCGGCGCATATCCGGCACGGAAAGCCTGCAGGATGGAAGCAGGAGTCAGTACGGCTACGGGCCCTGTGTCCGGGAGCGCTATCGGCGGCTCATATCCCGAAGGTGACCAGGCGTACAGGTTGTTGCCGGCGACGAGGGCGGGCCTCCCCTGCCAACGGATAAAGGCTCCGTCAGGAAGGTCGCGGATGTCTTCTTCGTGGTTGAGCTTTTTCCCTTTCCGGTCGATCCTTTCCCGATGCAGGATATGATCTATCTCTGCAACAGGTGTTCGTTCGTCGAAACCATATTCCGGATTGCCTTTCAGCCAGAATGATTTGAAACGATGGAAATCCTGCCGGCGACATTCGAAACAGGGCCGATGCCCCGCTGAAAAGGCCGTCGCTTCGTCGAGAAAGAAAAGTTCCGTGTACCGGTTGAGCGCCATGACGGACCGCTTCCTTCCCCTGAACTCGAGCACGCAGGTGATCCACGCCTTTAGTCTGAAAGCGCGGACGACATGCTGATGCTCGTCGTGGAGAATACCCCGGTTGCCCATCCAGGCGCCGCGCGCGCTGGTCCGTATGATATTGCCTTCCGGATCGACCCTGTTCTGTAGCATAGGATAAAGGTAGAGGAGATCAGGCAGACGAAACATGCGGGTCTTATTTTTCCTATATTTAGGGCATGGACCGCCGCAATTTTGTAAAATCGACCTGGGGCGCCGCGCTTGCCGGCCCCTTTATTACGACGAGACCTTTTATGGAGAATGCCAAAAAGACCCAACAGTGGTACGAACTACGAACATATCTGTTTGCCAGTGACGACCAGCGACAACTGACCAGCGCCTATCTCGAACAGGCGTACCTGCCTGCGTTGAACAGGGCCGGTATCCACCCGGCAGGGGTCTTCGTGGAGCAGCAGCCGCAGGGGGTTGCGCGATTGTATGTCCTGATACCGTTTGACAGCATCGAAGCCTTTACCGCGATCAATGGAAAGCTTGCCCGCGATGCTGACTATATGAAGGCCGGAGAAGCCTATCTTACGGCCCCGCCCACGAGCCCGGCCTATCAGCGGATCGAGAGTTCGCTGCTCAGGGCCTTTGCACATATGCCGCAGATGGAAGCGCCGGAGAAGAAGGACCGGCTGTTCGAGCTGCGTTGTTATGAGAGTCCCTCCGAATCCGCCGGACAGAAGAAAATAGAGATGTTCAACGACGCCGGGGAGATCGATATCTTCAAGAAAGTTGGGGCGAGACCCGTCTTTTTCGGTGAGACCATCATCGGCGAGCGCCGGCCCAACCTCACGTACATGCTTTGTTTCGACAATATGGAGGGGCATGATGCCCGCTGGAAGGCATTTGGCAGCGATCCCGACTGGCAGCGGATCAGGTCGATACCCGAATATTCCGACGCCCGGCTTATCTCGAAGATCACGAGGACCTTTCTCAGTCCGACCGGGTATTCGCAGATTTGACGGGTCGCGGCCCAGGACCCGATCATTCGTCCGCTCAAACCTTTTCCCGGTCCACCGAAGCCCGCCCCGGCGCGGAGATAAAATTTTTACATTTTTCTAAAATGCATCTAATTCTTATGTATATTTGATCAAATAGCACGATTATGCTTTTTGACAAGATCATCAATACCTTATTCTCGCTGGGGGCCGCCATCGTCATCTTCGGCGCCTGGGCCAAGATCGAGAGCAAGGAATTCGCGACGACTGCCCTTACTATCGGGCTGATGACCGAGACCGCTATCTTCTGTATCTATGGGATCCTGGAATGGCGCAGGCAGCCTTCTGCAAAGGAATCCCCTGCCCCACCCGCCGTGACCGGTACGCCCGTTCATAAGGAGAACGTAGAGGAGCTGACCGACTCTATCCGTCAGACGGTGCAGGTGCTGAACAGGATATTCAGGGCCTGAGAGTATGAGCCGTTTCATTGTTTTTTAGTATAATTGAAGATGAAGTATCCCGTTGCATTCGCTATTACCCTGTTCTTATTGTCCTCCTGTACCGTCAACCCCTATAAAGCTAACAATAAAGTGTATAAGGGGATGGCAAAAGACTACGCTGCCGTCATCCGCCAGAGCCCGCTGCCCATGGGTGTCGATTCGGCGCCGGCCGCGCCATATTGGGTGGGCACGACCAATTTCAACCTGCGGAAGCCCAATTTCGTCATCATCCACCACACCGCCCAGAACAGCTGCCCCCAGACGCTGAAGACCTTTACCACGGCAAGCACCCAGGTCAGTGCGCACTATGTGATCTGCAAGGACGGCACCGTCAACCATATGCTCAACGACTATCTGCGGGCCTGGCAGGCCGGAGTCAGCAAATGGGGGAATATCACGGACGTCAATTCGATATCCATCGGGATCGAGCTGGACAACAATGGAATGGAACCTTTCCCCGATGCGCAGATCAACAGCCTGCTGCATTTGCTCGAAAAGCTGAAGACTACGTACAATATACCCGCTGCCAATTTCATCGGACACGGTGATATCGCGCCCACGCGTAAGAACGACCCCAACGCCTCTTTTCCGTGGAAGTCGCTGGCCGAGCGCGGATTTGGTCTGTGGTACAATGATACAACGGGGGTCGTCATTCCGGAGAATTTCAGCAGCCTGACGGCGCTGCGGCTCATCGGCTATGATGTCCGTGACAGCAGCGCTGCGGCGCTGGCTTTCAAGCGGCACTTTGAACAGGATACCCTTCGTTGCTGGGGAGATGCGGACAAGAAGATACTTTATGCCCTCTCATCAAAATACTGATATGCCATGATCGCTACGGTACGAACCGATTCCGAAAATCCCGACTTCCGGCAACTGGTCAGCCGGCTGGATCACTACCTGGCCAGCATCGACGGCGACGAACACGCCTTTTACGCCAAGCTGAACAAGACCGACCTTATGCGTGAGGTCATTGTTGCCTATGAAGATAAGATTCCCGTTGGATGTGGCGCTATAAGGACATATTCAAGCGAAGCGATGGAGGTCAAGCGGATGTATGTCCTGCCGGAAAAAAGGGGAATGGGCATCGCTTCGGTCGTTCTGGCGGCCCTCGAAGAATGGGCAAAAGAGCTGGGATTTAAAAAGACCGTGCTGGAAACGGGTAAGCGACAGCCGGAAGCCATCGCCCTTTATACGAACCGGGGATATACGGTCACACCCAACTACGGGCAATATGCCGGCGTGGAGAATAGCGTCTGTTTTGAGAAGATGCTCTAGTCCTGAAGGGTGATCGCCAGCCCCTTTCTCAACGTATTATGGATCTCTGCAATGCGGTCCGTATGCTTTATCAGATCATCTATTGCCTCCCGTGGCGCATCGGCGACGACGTCCGCGGTGTACCTGAAATTGGAGCCCGGCTCTCCTTCGCCGCCAAACTCTCCGGTAATTTCAACAGTTACGTTAGTTATATTCATGTTCCGTTTGGCCGCTTCCCGGTAGATGTCGTTGCAAAAACAGGTAGCGAGCGACAGTAGCAGGAGCTCGCCGCCATTGATGGAGCTGCCGTATCCTGAGGGTTTCACGGCAATCGTCATCTCTTTGGCGGCACCGTTGGTCTCAACGGTCGCCTGGTGCTGGTTGAAAGCGCTTTTAATGCTGGCGGAGATCTTCATGCCGGCAAGATAGTTCAATCCCACCAGATATTCCGCGGAAGCACCACCGGACGGGCGATCCCGTTGAGGTCATAGACGATCTTTCCGTCGCGGATCGTCATCTCGCATTCGAGTCTGAACCGCCCCTCGATGCGGGAACCGGTATAGTCGAAAAAGCCAAACCGGCCCTGTTGCAGACCCAGGATGGCGATATCGGCGGGGCTGCCGACCGAGAGATGTCCCAGCTCCTCGTGTCTGATCTCGCGCGCGGGGTTCCAGGTGACCGCGGCTACAACGGAGTCCAATGGCATTCCCATGGCCATGAATTTGGAGAGGACGTTCAGCAGGTCTTTCATTGCGCCGTTGATGTTACGTACGTGGATATCCGTGCTGATGGAGTTGGGAAAAAATCCGTTCTTCAGCGCGGGTATGGCCTGGCTGAAGGCAAAGCTGATCTCGCCATACCCCACGTCGAAGATCGTCCCATGTTGCTGCGCGTCGCGGATGAAAGGTTTGAGGGTCTTGCTGGCAGGATCGACGATCGGCTCGCGGCTTTTCAGCTGACCAAAACAGTGTGTGAAGATATCTCCCGGCCGCAGGTGCTTAAAGAAAAGTTCGTTGATGGACAGTGGCGGCGTATTGCTGCCGAAGTCGATCATGACGGGGATGCCGGCCAGCTGACCCGCCGTTACGGCTTCATCGACCGGTGTCCATTCCGGTCCGACGAAATGCGCGACCTTGATACCTACGATATAGTCCTTGTATTGACGGGCGACCTGGGCGGTCAATTTGCCGTCCATATCCTTTGTATCCTGTTCGTATGCGCTGCCCCGCATGCCCCGGCCGACGATGTTGACAAAAGCCAGCACCCTGGTGCGCGAGTTGTCGATCACCTGTTTTTTAAAGGCCGGGAAGTCGCGCCAGCCGGAAGAGCCCGCGTCCACCATCGTCGTGATGCCGCTGCGAAATGACAGTCCGTCCGGGACGACGCCTTCTGTGCCGCCGCAATAGGCGCGGGTCGGATCGATGCCGTAGAAGACGTGGGTATGGATATCTATAAGGCCCGGCGTGACGAAAAGGCCGTGGGCGTCCACGACCTGGGTGGCCCGGGCCGGGTCGATGTGTTTCTCCATTTTGACGATATGCCCGCCGGCAACGGCGATGTCCAGGGTATCATGGAGCCGGCTGCGGGCGTCGAGGACACAGCCGTTACGGATCAGGATCGCATAGGGCCGTGCCTGGGCTTGCGCGAAATGAACGAAGCTGACCAGAATGAGCATCGTTGCGACCGTTGTACAGCGTTGGGGCATAGGCGATAAAATTAGTTTGTTTAAGCTGCGGATCAGGTGGCGGCGCGTGTCAGCTCTTCCCGGAGCCGGGCAGCTACTATCTTCTCCTGGCCGGGTTTCAACATCCAAACGGTCACGGCGATATGTTTTTCCTGTACGTCCCCTACTTCGATGGACGGCTCGCCGTTGCGCATCCGTTGCTGCAGGTCGGCGCCGGTCAGCTTAACCGTCTGCGGGTCCCAGCCGATATGCAAGGTAGGGGTGATATTTCCCAAAAGCGGCACTTTTATTTCGGCGGTCACCCCCTTTATCGGCTTCACGGCCTGGTGGATCACGGCCGTGGCGGCCTCCCACTGACGCCATTCCCTGTCATGGTCCTGGTGGATATAGCTCTCGAGCGCAACATACATGCCCAGCACTTCTTCCTTGTTCACTTTGAAACCTCTTCCGATATTGAAGCCGCGCGGCGGCATGCTCAGACGGGCCGCTGCGACAATCTCCTTTTTGCCCATCAGCAGGCCGGCGCTCTGTGGCCCGCGGATCGCCTTGCCCCCCGATATCGCGACAAAGCTGAAGCCCATATCGTTGAACTTCCAGAGATTGGATACGGGCGGGACGTCGGCGGCGATGTCGATGGACGTTGGGATGCCGTGCTTACGGCCGATGGCTATCCATTCCTCGTGTTTGATCTGTCCCTTGTCGGCTTCGATATTCAGGAAATGCAGGAGCGCGGTCTTTTCGCTGATGGCGGCTTCCAGCTGTTCGCGCGTTTCGACGTAGATGAGCTTGCAGCCGGTATTCTTCAGCGCGTGATTGTATACGATCTCGTGCGCCTTCTGGATGATGACCTCGGACTTCATATCCGTGCTCTCGAGGTGCGGCAGCTGCTCGACCTTCTTCTGGTCCATGCCTGTCAGGATGCCCGCCAGGCCCAGGGTCATGGCGGAGAAGGCGCCCGAAGTGACAACGGCCGCTTCTGAATGGACGAGCGTCGCGATCTTCTCTCCTACTTTGTCCTGCACTTCGTCGAGCATGCAGAACTGGATGGACGAATCCTGAATGGTCTCCACGACATAGTCGTGCATCAGCGAACCGGTCATGGCCGTATAGGTGCCTGCGGCGTTGATAAAGGTGCGAATGCCCAGCTCTTTGAAGAGGTCGCGTTTTAGCGGAGCGGGAGGGTTTGGGTCGGAGGCGGCGGCGGGGCGTTTTGCCGATGCCGGGAGGGTGAGGCTGACGGCTCCGCCCGTCAGGGTGAGAAAGGAGAGGCGCCTGAAGAGTTCTCTTCGTTGCATAGCAGTAAGTTTTGGTTTTTTAATGTTGGGATGACGATATATCGGCTAGACGTACGCGATGCAATCCATCTCCACCAGGGAATTGCCCGGAACTCCGCCTTTGGCGACGGCAACCGTTGTCCGGACCGGCGGTTTATTGCCAAAACGTCCCTGGTATACCTCGTTCATTCCTTTATAGTCTTCGATATCGTTGAGAAAGACGCTGACTTTTAACACCTTCTCCATTGACGAGCCGGCGGCGATCAGCTCTTTTTCGAGCTCTTTCAGTACGATCTCGGTGTGTGCCTTGATCTCGAAAGGTTCCACATGTGCGCCCTTTCCGGCGATGAATACGAGCCCATTGTATTTGGTCGCGCCGGAGAATAGCGGCACCTGCTGGTTGTTTTCGACGACGTTGAAGACTTCTTTCCCGCGCGTCGGGCTTACTGTCGCCGACCGGGTTTCGCCTTTGGCGAGGAGGCCGGCACCGGCGGCGCCGGTCACGGAGAGAAGGATCCTTTTGAGGATATTTCTTCGTTGTTTTTCCATGATTTGCGATTTATTTGCATTAAATATACCATTTATTTGCAAATATCGATTTGGTTCTGCAAATTATTTGCACCGCCCTTTCTGTAGATTAGCCCGATGAAAACAGATGCATATCAACGGGCTGAAATGCCTTCGGGCACGAACGCCGTCCTGGACCAGCGTTCGCTGGAAGCTTCCAATGCCAATTTATTGACTGTATTACGGCCGGGTCAGCGGGTGCTGGACGTCGGCTGCGGGTCGGGCGCCATCACGGCCGGGATCGCCGCCCTTGTCGGAGCGGATGGACTGGTCACGGGCATCGACCGGAGCGCTGAATTGATCGGACAGGCGCAGCAAAAGTTTGCAGCTATCGGGAACCTGCATTTCGAAGCCATCGACATCCTGGGGTATGCCCCGAAGCTCCGGTATGACGTTATAACAACGGCGCGGACGCTGCAATGGATCGCGGAGCCATCGGTCGTCATTCAGAAGATGATCGGACTGCTTGGGCCGGAAGGCGTGCTCTGCGTGCTCGACTACAACCATGCCCTTATCGAATGGGAGCCGGAGCCTCCGAAGGAGATGCGGTATTTCTACGAGTGTTTCCTGCGCTGGCGTTCGGACGCCGGAATGTATAATGATATCGTCGATCGTCTCCCTGCGATGGTCTCCTCATTGGGGCTGCGTATCACGCTGAACCGGGACGAATCCGAATATCGACGGAGGGAGGACGCGGGCTTTCCGGCGCACGCGGGCATCTGGACCAAGGTGGCAGAGACGAGGGGCAATCAGATGGTGTCAGACGGCTATGTCACGGAGGAGCAGCGCCTGGCGGCGATAGACGCGTATACCCGGTGGTGCGGGACGGAGGCGCGGTCTATGCGGCTATATCTGAGGGCCGTTCATGCGCAGCGCTAGGCCATTACGGACACCAGCTGCAGGACGTTTGCGGCCAGCTCCCGGTCACCGGTTATTTCGATGGAGGCGGCGATCTGCCGGGGGCGCACGCTTTTCGAGAACAGTTTCCAGGCGATGTCGGGGGGCAGGCTCACCGCGGCGGTATATTGTTCGTTGCGGGGCTTTTCACAGAAGGACCATCCGTTGTCCGTCTTTGTCAGGAACCAGTCGCCTCCTGCGTCTGTCCGGATGTTGATCCGGATGGTAGCGTCCTTTGGGGCGTCGGCCGTACGCAGGGCGTGGGGAAGCGCGCGAAGGAAGGTTTCGATCAGGGGGAAGAAGAATTCGCGGGTCATGATCCCTTCCCGGCCGGTGGCGTCGCGTATCTGCTGCTGGTGGTGCCATTTTTCCGTGTACTCACGGGCGATATGCATCCAGTTGACGCTGTGCTCCTCCCCCATCCAGCCAACGGAGAAGACGGCTTCTTCGAAGAGGTCCTGCGACTCGAAATACGCGGTCACGGGCTCGCTTGTCATCTCGTGGAGCCAGACGAGCACGGTGGGGCTTATGCGCCGGGAGGCTTTTACCCAGTCGGCATTGAGGCCATTGAGCCAGGCGACCATAACGCCATAGGCCGACGAGGCCGGCGCGGTCTCTCCGAAGTATCTGTCCCGCTG
>JAFDYE010000785.1 GCA_018267585.1 Bacteroidota bacterium | reverse complement strand
GTGGGAGCGGGCGAGCTGGTTGAGTGCGTGGATTGTCTCTTCTGTGGGTTGGGTTGAAGATCTTATCGGTTTGCGGAGTTTGGGTGGGGTGTTTTTCACGTTGGTGGTGGGCTTCGCGTTCGCGTTTAGCGGTAGACGTTTTATTGTTGTGTGATGGTTCAATGGATCTGCGTTTAATACGCAACGGATAGCCAAGTTTTATGCCATTTGGTTAAGGGTTTGGTTTTGAGGTGGTTGAGTTGTGGGTTGTGAATTATCGATACGATATTTCGTGGAATGACGAAGAGGCAGGACGGTTCCTGCCTCTTATTATTTTTTGAGGATATGGATGGGTTAGGGATTGGTAGTACCGCTGACCTCGCGGCTGATGGTGCTTTCGCCGGCGTTGATGCGGCCGGTGGTACAGACATAATAATATGTGGTGCCGGGTGAGAGGCCGGTGTCGGTGAAGGTTGGGTTGGTGAGGCCGGAGGCTACGGTAGTGTATGGACCGCCGTGGGTAGTGGCCCGCTTGAAGTTATAACAGGGGGCGTCGGTGACTGCGGATACGTTGACCTGGATGGAGCTGCCTGACAGGACGTGGGGGGTCAGGCTGGTGGGCGGGGTAAGGACGTGGGGTGTAGGGTGTGTCGGCGTATAGGCGATCTGGCCTTTTATCATTTTGCCGCCGTCCGTGGTCAGGCGAAGATAGAAGTCGGCGGAGACGTGGGTGCCGTCGTAGTCGAGGGTGAGGAAGTACTGACCGCTGGGGATCATGCTGCTGTCTTCCGCGCAGGGGAGGATGCCGGTGGCCTCGTTCATCTCGTCGAACATGGATATGTATACGCTGGGGACGGATGTCGTACGGGCTGCGGCGAACTGGGTCCACATGAAGTCGCCGTGCTGGCGGGGAATGATGTTCTTTTTTGTTTTATTCGTATTGAAGAAGCTGGTGCCGGGGTAGACGTCGACCTGGTAGTCGATGCCGTTGGAGTTGCAGAAGTTGCGGTCCGTGGAGTCATTCTTAACGAAATCGGTGCTGGGGCTTGCGCCTACGCGCCATCCCATGAGCATGTTGGCTGCGAGGTAGGCGCTGCGATTGGTTGCGTCGGTGGCGAAGTTGCCCGGTCCGCCGACGATGACGTAGCAGCCTTGTCCCTGGAACCAGTTGATGACGTCGATCCATGAGGTGGGGTTGCCTGGTCGGCCGGAGACGCCGATGCCCCAGATGCAGACGACGGGTTTGCCGTTCTGCCTGGCGTAGGCGGTGGACGAGGTGTGGGTGCTCATGTAGGTGGTCCAGTCAGACTTTAGTTCAGTCTGGAAGTTGGTCCATCCGCTGATGTCATACATGACATAGAATTTGCGGCCGTAGGTCTCGGCCGCGGTACGGGCGTGGGAGATGATCGTGTTGCTGCTTGTCAGGACTCTCTGATCGCTGAAGTGGGCGCCAAAACGCTGCAGGGCGGCGCAGTCGACGCCGTACTGTTGCATCCACAGGAAGTGGAGGCTGACGGAGGACTGGTCCCAGTCGGAGAACATGGTTACCGGCTGTCCGTTGCCGAGGGTACCGGTGAAGGGGGGCTCGAAGATGGAGTCCTGGTAGAAGCGGACGCTGCCGTAGGTTTTTGTGTACTGGCGCATGTCGGGCCAGCATTCGAGGTTGGTGTGCTGCCAGCTGTTGAAGGGGCCGCCGTCGCCGGCAGCCTGGAACCAGCCCTGGTAGCCGGCGATGATCTTGCCGACGACGTCACCTGTGGGGGAGACGGCACGGGCGGTGGTTGGGGAGGAGTTGTTGTTGGTTGCGAATTCGTTCTTCTTACAGTTGGTAAGAAGGATAGTTGTTGCGAGGCAAAGAATGGTTAGATGTCTCATATGGATGGTTTTTGGTTTTTATCGTTGTTGTGGTTTGGGTCGGGGGCAGGGATCGGGTTATTGGATTCGTTGGCGGTTTAGGGTTTGGTGTTTGGGTTAGGGTTGGACGTTGAGTTAGGGTTTAGTAGTTGGGTTAGGGTTTGGAGTTGGTTTAGGGTTTGGTGGTTGAGTTTGGGTTTGGTGGTTGGTTTAGGGTTTGGTGGTTGTTGCGGACAGGGTCTTTAGGAATTCGGGGTGGTTGGAGGTGAGGCGACCGGTGAAGGTGTAACCGTCGGGGGTTTGTTGTAACAGGATGCGGAAATGGTTCCAGCCTTGTAGGAGGCGGAGGTGTCCTGTAACGGGTTTGTCGTTGAGCCGGACTTCGAGGGTCTCTTTTGTTGTTTGGAGGTCGACGACGGGGATATCGGGTTCGGAGAGGAGGTCTTCGAGGGAGCGGGGGCTGGATATCCAGAGGTCGAGCCAGGCCTGGTCTTTTTTGCCGGAGGGTTGGAGGTTCCGGAGGTCCGGGGTAAGGTCGCCGTTGGGTTGCAGGAGGGTGGTTGCTGTCGTGTCGGTGCGGGCGCCTGAATTGGTCTCGATCTTCTCTATCAGTTGTTGCGCCTTTTGGAGGTGCGGGTTGGCGGGAAGGGTTGAGAGAAGGAGGTTGCCGCCGTCGGCAGGGATGCGGATGAGGCAAGCGCCGGATGGTTTTGACTCGCGCTCAGAGCGGAGGACCATTGCGGTTTTGGCGTATTCGGGTTGTTTGTTCCATTTCAGCCAGTCGGTGTTGCAGGCCTGAAGGATAATTATTGAATTGGGTGTGGTTTCGATGCCGTTGGTGATGATCTCGGGGGGGCGGAGTTCGGAGAAGTAGAGATCGGCGGCGGCGATGTTTTTTGTTATGGGGTCGGGGGTTACTATGTCGAGGGAGGAGGCGGTGCGTGGTGTCAGGGTGAGTGGGGAGGGTAGGAAGTGGTTGACCTCGTTGATGTTGGCGGGGTTGAGGCCGAGGATAAGGACCGTGCCGCCTTTGGACAGGGTTTGTCTGATCTTTTCGGTTGGTATGGTTTGGGTTGCGTCGACGACGAGCGATGCGGGGATATCGGGGGTTGGGATTGGTGTTTGAGTTGTGGTTGCGGGGGATCGGGGGGTGAACTGCGGGGACGGCGATGGTGATGACGCGTCTTTGATGGCGTCGAAGAGCGGCCAGGTAAGGTATAACGGTAATGAAGGGTCGTACCCGGGGTTGAGGGTGGTGCAGTAGGGGCCGAGGCGTTCGGGTTGGACGCCGGGCTGGCCTTCTTTGAAGCTTGTGAAGAAGATGCCGTCGTCGAGTGTCGGCGGTTTGGTGGTGTCTTTCATGCCGAGGGGCAGGGGTTGGAGTCCGTACCAAACGAGGTTGAAGACGCTGCGGTAGACGGCGTCGCGGCTGCGCTGGGCCATGAGGGAGGACCAGGAGGAGGTGGCTACGCCTTCCATGCGGCCGAGGAAGGACTGGTAGGCGCGGGCGCCGTTGGTCCCTGCGACTTGCTGCGGGGTGGCGTAGTAGGCGTTGCCTGCCTCGCCGACGCCCCAGGGTTTGCCGCTGCGGCGGGCGCGGTCCATGGCGTCGGTGCCGCCGTAGTGGACGATGTATAGCGGCAGTCTTCCGTCGCCGTCGTCCTCGCCGTCGGCGGATATCCATGGGCGTGTGGGGTCGAGTCGCTTGCAGATTGCGGCCCACTGCGTGAAATTGTTTAACAGCGTGTCCATCATCGACTGGGGGCCGTGCATGACGTTGCGGATGACGGGTTTGACCTCATTGGAGACGCTCCATCCGAAGACGGAGGGATGGTTGCGGTCGCGGAGGAGCTGTTGCTGCAGCTGGTCGCGGCTGTCCTGCCAGAAATCGGGGTCGTCCAGTTTGGGTCCGCCGTCGCTGGCCCAGACTGCTGTCTCGTCGAGGACGAGGATGCCCATTTCGTCGGCGATGTCCAGGTAGAATTGGGGGTAGGGCTGGGCGTGGAGGCGGACGGCGTTGAGGTGTGCGTCATGCAGGGCTGTGAACCAGGCCCAGGCGTAGCGGCGGGTCATCTGGGGTATGCCGAGAAAGTGCCAGGAGTCGCCTTTGAGGGTGAAGGGTTGGTTGTTGAGGAGGAATTGGCCGTCTTTAAGCCTGGTTTGGCGCCAGCCAAAACGGGTGTAGGAGGCGTCGAGTTTTTTTTCTTTGGTTGTTTTCGCGCGGGGTAAGGAAAGGTAAGCGACGAGGCCGTAGAGGTTCGGGGTATCGGGAGACCATTTTTGGAGCTGGTTGTTAACGGTGATGGATAGCGTTTGATTTATGGTGGAGTTCGGGGGGATCGTGATGTTTTGGGCGGGGAAGCTGAGGGTTACGGTTGTCGAGAGGTTTGTAGAAGGATCGGGGAGCTTAGCGGGAAGCCAGCGGTAGATATCGCCGCTGAGGGTCAGGGTTTGGGCGGTTGTGGTTTCATTCGTTATGGTGATGTCCGCCCGGAGCGTGTTGGAGTCGAGGAGGGGTCGAATGTATGTATTTGTTATGCGGACCGGCGGGAGGGCTTCGACGTAGACGTCCTGCCAGATGCCGGCGATGTGTTGTCCCCAGAAGGAGCCTGCCTGGTACGGGCGGCGGCCGTATTGTCCCTTGCGGTCGAAGAGGGAGGGTTTGCGGATGCCGATGCGGACCTCGTTGTTCTTCCCGTAGTTGACGAGGTCGGTGATATCGATGGAAAAGGGGAGGAAGATATCGAATTTATGTCCTGCTGGTTTGCCGTTGACGATGATGCTGGCGTCGCCGGCGAGGGCTTCGAAGTAGAGGCTGATCCGTTTGCCTTTCCAGTCGGAAGGGATGGTAAAGTCTTTTTTTAACCAGGCCATTTTTATCGTCGCCCAGCTTTTGGGGTAGCTGGGGTAGGTGCAAAAGTCGCCGCCCTGGCCCTGGCGGTCGGCGAAGCTGTTGACATTCCAGGGTGAGGGGATGCGGATCGGTGTTTTGTCCCAGTCGTCGGTTGGTTTTGGGAGGGTGGGGGTGGCGTCGATGCCTTCTTTGAAATTTGAGGGGAGGGGGATGGGTTGGAACTGCCAGTTGCCGTTGAGGCATATGGATTGCCGGTAGGGGGCTTCTGCCGGATGGAAGTGTCCCGTGGATGGGGCGAAGGGGCCGGTGTATTGGAGGTGTTGTGCGCGGGCAGCGTATTGCACGCGCTGGGCGCGGGTGGACAGGGTTAGCAGTAGTACGAAAAATAAGACGGGTTGTTTCATTTTCTTTTGGATTTTATTGCCAGTCCGCGAGCGGTGCCGTGTAGCCGGCTACTTTGAATTTGTTTTTCCGCCGGGGGTCTTTGTCATAGTCGCCGCGTTTGGTATAGACGGCGATGACGCCGGAGCGGTTGCTGATGGAATTGGGCGGCTGGTAGACCTTGATCATGGCTACCTCGGCCGGGTCGATATAGACGTCCTCGGGATGCAGCAGCGGGAATTCGTCGAGGAAGATGGTTACGCCGGTGTTGCGCCAGCGGAGCGTATAGCCGCCGTCGTTGTTGGGTGTGGCGGTGAAGCCCGGTATCTGGAATCGCAGGAAGTCATAGATGGTAAAGCTCTTGGCGATGTCGTCGTTGTCGAGGCCGTCGAAGACCATGTAGGCGTTGTTGCGAAAGAGGCCGGTGGCGTACTCTTCGTTGAAGCGGTCGACCGCTGTTTTCTTTGTGCCGGTGACGGTGACGGCCTGGAGGACGCCGGGCCCTGCGAGCTTGTTCATATCGAAGCGATAGTTCGACGGAGCGAGGAGCGGGATGCTGTCGCCTTGTGCGGCGACGGTAATGAATTTTGTGGTAGTGGCGAAGGGAACGAAGGCGGAGTCCAAGGGGGTGCGGATGTCGATGTATAGCGAGGAGGACTGTTCTTTCTTCGCCGGGGAGAAGACGTAGTAGGCAGTGTCTTCGACGTATGCCGGTTTGAGGCGGAAGCTGCCGTCGGGGTCGGGGACGATCTTTTCGATGAAGCCGGGTTTGTTGCGGATCATCACTACGTAGGTGAGGGGGCTGAGCTTTGTCCGGTAGTCTTTTACTTTTCCTTCGACGCGGAAGAAGCGGGACTGGACGGTGAAGTTGACGGCGTAGTTGCCGTCGTCGATGGCGCCGCTGATAACCAAGTCGCCCGATGCGGAGCCGTTGATGATCGGATATCTATAGTGCCAGCGCCGGTTGGTCTGGATGTTCTCGAGTATGAGATGGAGGGTGCCGACGGTGCTGTCCCTGGCGAAGGAGGGGACGTCGCAGGAGAAGCTGAGGGTGTCGCCGGGGTGGAAGTTGCGTTTGTTGAGATCGACGTGGATGGTGTCGGGGGGTAGAGGGTTATTGGGGGGGAG
>JAFDYE010000784.1 GCA_018267585.1 Bacteroidota bacterium | reverse complement strand
GGCCGATCATGATCATAAAGCCGCCCAGCAGATTGATCCAGGTGATGAAGATGGGCAGCCAGTGCGTGTTATTTTCGCTGAGGCTTTGTCCACCATAGATCAGCCTTTCCAGCATTTGGGAGTCTCTCATGAAATTAATCCCTTTGGAGAAGAGGAAGAGGCCAAGTGCGATACGTACGATGACCAGCCAACGCGGGTGGTGCGTCGCACTCCAGGTTCTGATTTGTTGCAAGGTAGTCATAACAGTATCCATTTAATACTGGAAGAGCCGCAATTGCTATGCCGCTATCTTAGCCTCTTGATCAAGTATTTAGGCGACTCTTTATAGCCCTGGCGGGCGTAAAACGCGTGGGCCCTGGCGCGACGGGTATGGCAGTGGACCTCGATCAGCTCGCAGCCTTTTTCGCGGGCCAGCCGCGTGGCGTATTCTTCCATTTGCAGGCCGATGCCCTGGCTTCGGGCTGTCGTGTCGACAGCGAAATAGCTGATGCGGGCGAAGTCCCCGGGGAGGGCGATCTGGGGTACGAAATGCAGGGAGAGGAGGCCCAGGATGGGCAAGGGGGACCGGGGATCAGCGTCATCGGCAGACTCCCATACCAATATCGTCTCGGCGGGATCTTCCAGCATGCGTCCGAGCTTGCCGGCAAGGAAGCGTTCCGTATCCGGATATTCCAGCTGGTCGAGGAGCCGGCTGATCGCCGGCCAGTCTGTATGTCGTGCGGGGCGGATCATTTTGGACCCAGCCAGCTTTTCCTGAATTGGACGATCTCGGGCGTTACCGGGCGGCCGGCCTGTTCGAAGGTCTCGATGGCGACGTCCGGGATCTCTGCCAGGGTGATCGTGCCCTTCTTCTCCTGACCACGGTGGATCCAGCGGATGGCAACTGTCGCGCCGGGCTTTAATCTGGCGAGGACAGTCTTCAGGTCGGTGAAGGTACGGGTGTCCTGGTTGTCGATCGCCAGCAGCTTGTCATCGACGTCGAGGCCTGCGTCATAGATGGGGGTGGCGCGGGTGGTGTTGCTTTCGATGACGAGGCCCTCTTTTTCAGAGAATCGGAAACTTCCGATGTATGCCTTTCCTTCTTCCGCCTTTTTCAGGAGAAAGCCGGCGGGTGCGAGCAGGGCGTTGTAGTCGATGGGGTCGTGTCCGTTGATGTATCTTCCGAAGAAGTTTTCTGCAAATTTCCTGTCGGTGATGCTGGCCAGCACGTCCTGGAGACCGGCGACGGTATAGGGGATCTCGGGCTTGCCGAATTTCTTCCAGGCGGCCTGCATCAGGTCGTCCAGGGTCTTATGGTAGCGGCCGCGCAGCTCGAGCTCGAGGGCAAGGGCGATCGCCGCGCCATAGGGATAATAGCTGCTGAAGATATTGTTGAAATTGGTCTTGTCGACGGCGACACCGGCGTCGGTGAACACCGCCTCTTCGCTGGCTTCC
The DNA here is from genome assembly GCA_018267585.1 of Bacteroidota bacterium. Classification (GTDB taxonomy): domain Bacteria; phylum Bacteroidota; class Bacteroidia; order Chitinophagales; family Chitinophagaceae; genus Puia. The sequence continues at coordinate 8,079 of JAFDYE010000784.1, read as the reverse complement.
ACGGGTGAGTAGAGACGGGCGCCGGGAGTGTTCATCTTGAGATTGATCAGCATTGCCAGGGACTGCTTGACGAAGTCCGAATCTCTCCCGATGCCGGAACGCAGCACGAGGAGACCTCCGTAGTATTGGGTGAAGCCTTCTGCAAACCAGAGTTCGCGGCTCATATCGCTCTTTTCGAAATTGAATGGCTCGAGGCTGCGGGGGCGGATGCGTTTGACATTCCAGCAGTGGAAGAACTCATGGGCAAAAGTATTCAGGATGCGTTCGTTGCCATTGAAATTTCCGGCGTTGGAGATCATGGTGGAATTGCGATGTTCCATTCCGTCGCCGTGTACGTAGGGGTTGATGCTGGCCAGGAAGGTATAGGAGCCATAGTCGTACGCCGGTGTTTCTCCGAAGACGGCCTGGGCCTGGCGGACGATTCGTTGGACTTTCTCGCTGAAGACCGTGAAGGTGGTATCATCGCCTCCGCCATCGAGCGCAATACTAAAGGCGTAGCTCTTTCCGTCGGGGTTTTTCACCTCCCATTTCCGGTACCGCAGCGGGCCGATCTTGGTGGGGCAGTCCATAAAGTATTGCAGGTTGCGGGCCTGGAAGGTCAGTGGGTCGCCCGTTGGCTGCAGTTGGGTCGCTATCGTCCAGTGCCAGTCTTCGGGTACGTTAAAATGGATGGTAATGGGGGTATTGTCGACGCCTTTCATCCACATAAAAGCGCCGGGCATATTCAGGTGTACGCCGTCGGCGTCGAGGCCGACATAAGTGCCGTCGGCATAGTTGCCGTACAGGGTATACTCGACCCGGATATAGCCATTGTGGCGGGACACTTCGTAGACGTCTCCGTCGGTGCGGACGAGGTTGAGGGGCTTGCCGTTCTGGTCAAAAGCCCTGACGTCATAGACGTTCTTGCCAAATTCGTGGGTAGCATAGCGACCGGGGGAGGAGCGGCTCATCCGGAATGTGGCCGTCCGGACCGTGATGTCGCTGACCACCAACTCGATCTTTGCCTCGTGGTGGACGATGTTGGGGAAAGAAACGATATAGCTAACTCTCTGAGCAGTAGTGGTTTGGAGGAATAGGGCTAGAGCCAGTACGGCTGCCGGTCTGATTAAGCGCATGGCGCTAATGTACCAAAAACTTTCGAATCACTAAATAGGCTACGATGCAGAGCAGGATGACCAGGACGACTGCCAGCAGGCCCCAGGGCTCTTCCTTCAGGCGGCGTTTGAGGCGACGCTGTTTCTTTTTTGCCAGGTTTTTTTGCATCGCGGCGTTGAGCTCATCGACATAGGACTGCATATCCTTTTTGTTGCGGATGCGCTGGAGGCCTTCCACGGCGTCATTGAGAAATTCGCTGTCGGCCATAGAGCGTTCGATCTCGTGCATCTGCTCGTCGGAAAGCTTGCCGCTGAGGTAGTCCATCAACTGCTGGTTGTCGATGTCCTTATTGCTATTGGATAGTATGTTTAACAGATCTTTGTTCATGATTTAGCCTTTTTTTCCAGCAGCAGCCGCAGGTTTCGTTTGCCGTTCTGTATATAACTTTTGACCTGCATCAGGGTAAAGCCGGTGCTGGATGCTATTTCCTGATAGGATCTTTTGTCGAGGTAGAACAAAGTTACACAGAGTTTTTGCTCTTTTCCCAATTCTTCGAGGCATTCCCCCATCCAGCCGAGCAGCTGCTCTTTCTTTTGATGGGTGTTGACGCCGGGTTCTTCGTCCCAGGCCGCCAGCATCGAGTCGGAGAGTTCTGTGGCCTGACCGTGCCGGTCTCTCAGGCGCATCAGGCAATGATTGCGGGCGATGGTATAGATCCACGACTTGAAGTATTCGACCCGGTATTTGGCCAGTTCTGTGATGACCTTGACAAATATCTGCTGGACGCAGTCCCGGGCCTCTTCTTCGTTCTTCATATACTTCATGCAGACACCCAACAGGAGCAGGGTGTATCGTTGTAAGAGCAGGCCCAGCCATTCGTTGTTGCGGTCAGCGTACCAGCGTTCGAGCAGCTCCTGGTCGGTGATATGTTGATAAGGGTCTTTCTTCACAGGTAATTGTTAAGTACAGGAGATTCGCTTTCCGGGCTTAAGATAACTATTAATTAATACAGAGATGCAAAACGGTAAATATTCCATAAAATTTTGCAATGGGCCCGGCATTCTTTAATTTTCCGACATGATCAGAGCAATATGTTGCGTCCCCGTAAGCCCGTTACGGGCGGAGCCCTCTCACCGGACGGAAATGGTAAGTCAGCTGATCTTTGGCGAGTGTTGTGAGATATTGGAACAGACCAAAGAATGGCAGCGGATCAGGGTTAAGTATGACGGTTATGAGGGATGGTGTACGACGCCCCATCTGGTAGAGATAGACGAAAAGGAATACGAGTCGGATGGGTATGCGTTAACGCCGGACTGGGTAACTGCTTTGGAGTACAATGGTCATCCGATGATGGTGCCGATGGGAAGTCATCTTACGGCGATGAAGAATGGGCGGGCGCACTGGAGGAAGAACCAGGTGCACTACAAGGGAAAGCCTGTCGAGCCGAAGGATTCGCCGACGGACGCCAAGTCGATCCGGCAGCTGACCTATAAGTTCCTGAACATTCCCTATCTCTGGGGCGGGAAAAGCGTTTTTGGTTTTGACTGCAGCGGGTTTACGCAAACCGTTTTCAAATTTCTGAATGTTCCTTTATTGAGAGATGCTTATCTGCAGGCTTCGCAGGGGGAGCCGGTAGGTTTTCTGGAGGAGACGAAGACCGGCGATGTGGCGTTCTTCGATAATGAAGAAGGGAAGATAACGCATGTCGGCATATTGCTGAACGCGCACGAGATCATCCATGCATCGGGGAAGGTGCGGGTGGACAAGATAGACAATGAGGGGATCCTGCAATCAGAGACGTTCCAGCGGACGCATCACCTGCGGGTGATCAAACGGATGTTGCCGATGGGGTAGACGATTTCGTTGACGGGCTGGTGAATGCCGCCTGCCGGTTAGACAAATAATAGTCAGCACCGCTACTGAAGGCTTACCAGCCCGCATGATATGCCGGCCGGCAGGCCTAACAGCAACAGTTGAGCAATCGTTGGAAAAAGGATAGAGAGAGATTCTGGCAACGGGTGGGACGGACCTTCTTTTGCGAGGTTATCAGTCCGGTGTTATTTGCGGAAGTTGTCGTTGTAGGCCTTGACGGCTTCTTCAATGACTTTCAGGGCCGTGGTCTTATCCCCGAACTCTTCCACGACTACGGTCTTGTTCTCGAGCTTTTTGTATTCTTCAAAGAAATGGCGCAGCTCTTCGAAGAAATGTTTCGGCAGCTCTTCGAGGTTGTTGTAGTGGTTGACGCCCGGATCGTTGGCAGCTACGGCGATGATCTTGTCGTCTGCGTCGCCGCTGTCGACCATTTGCATGACACCCATGACCTTTGCTTCCATCAGCGTCAGGGCCTGCACGGGCAAGGAGGTGATCACCAGGATATCCAGGGGATCCTTGTCGTCGCCATAGGTTTGTGGGATAAAGCCATAATTCACGGGGTAATAGAAAGAAGAGTAAATGACCCTGTCCAGCTTGAGCAGGCCGCTTTCCTTGTCGATCTCATACTTACAGCGCGATCCTTGCGGGATCTCGATGATCGCATTGACGACCCTGGGGACATTGCTTCCAACCGGTACTCCGTGCCAGGGATGTGAAACTGTCATCATAATTATGAAATGGTATTAATGTCCGCAAAGCTACAGCATCAGGGGGAGGAAAAAAAGTTCATTTGCCCTGTCCCGGATCGCGTATGAATTTTGGCACGGCGGTGCGTTGCGCGCTGTAGATGCCCGAGCGACCGCTGAAATAGTAGGCGGTGAAACAGGCGACGGCGTAATACAATGCGGGCGAGGGGCCGAAGAGCTCTGCGCCCATGAGAGTACAGGCGATGGGGGTATTGGTGGCGCCGGCGAATACGGCGATGAAGCCCAGGCCGGCCATCAGGTCAACGGGAGCGCCGCTGAGTGTGGCCAGGGTATTGCCGAGTGCGGCCCCGATAAAGAACAAGGGGGTGACTTCTCCGCCTTTGAAGCCGGTGCTCAGCGTGAGCGCGGTGAACAGGAGCTTCCACCACCAGCTGAACCAGGACGCTCCGCCGGCGTGAAAGCAGCTGACGATGGAGACCGAACCTGCTTCTTTTCCCGTCACGCCGAGGCTGAGATAGTCCTGGGTCCCGATGAGGAAGCTGAGGCCGATGATGAGCAGGCCGCCGACCACCGGGATGAGCCAGGCGGGGCGGATCCATTTTTTGCTATAGGTCTTGATCGAGTGGGAGAGGGTAGAGAAAAGGTTGCTGACGAGGCCGAAGGCCAGGCCGGCGAGGATCACTTCGCCGAGCAACAAAAAGGTAAATTCGACGGGGAGGATATGGTAGGGGGTATGATGGATGCCATAGGCCTGACAGGTCAGGTCGGCGAGGACCGAGGCCATGAGACAGGGCAGAAGCGCATCATACTGGATACGGCCGATGGCCAGCACTTCGAGCGCGAAGATCGCTCCGGTCACGGGAGTGCCGAAGACCGCGCCGAAGCCTGCTGCGACGCCGGTCATCAGGAGCAGGCGGGTATCTGCGGGAGAAAGCCGCATACGGCGCGAGAACCACTGTGCCAGGGAGCCGCCAATCTGTACGGCGGTGCCTTCGCGGCCGGCCGAGCCGCCAAAGAGGTGGGTGACTATAGTGGTGAATAGCACCAGGGGGGCCATCCGAGCGGGGATGCCGCCGCCGGGAGTGTGGATCTCGTCCATGATGAGATTGTTGCCTGCTTCTGAGTTCTTGCCCAGGTACTTGTAAAGGAAATAGATGGCGAGGCCGGCAAGGGGCAGCAGGAACAGCAGCCAGGAGTGGTCCCATCGCAGGTGGATGGCTTTGTCGAGAAGCCATAGGAAGAGGGCGATGAGGGAACCGACGGAGAGGGCTACGGGGATGACCAGGACGGTCCAGCGAATGAGATGATTGAAAATAAAAAGCTGTTCGGGCGTTTTGTCGAGTCGCATGCCTGCAATGAATTTTATTACTCCTTTCCGGGGAGCAGGTTATTGTTTGCAGGCGCCATCAGCGTTGAGCGGTTGTAGTGAAGGAAGACACCATTTCCTTGTCCGGAGTAAAGATAGGAGTTTATTGCTTACCGTTAAGAATTTCTTTGAGGTCGACCTGCCACTGTCCGTTGATGCGGATAATCCTGATGGTGGTAGTATCCTTCTTATAAGAGTTGGCGTAGGTATAGGACGTTACGGAATCATTGAGGGCCCGGATGTTGACGGGGAGGATATCGGCGTCGCGGTATTTTTTTTGTTCTTCGTGGTCGAGGTGCTCGTGGTCCTGTTTCCATTTGGCGAAGAGCATTTTATTGGTGGAGTCGGGGTAGAGGTAGAAGCTGGCTTTATCGTAGTCGCCATCCAGTGAGGCGCGGATGAATTCGCGGCCTGCGTCCTGGGCGTCTTCGGGTTGTTTGAAGGATTGTTTGCAGGAGACCGATAGCAGGAAGGGGATCGCCGGGATAATGAATTTTTTGATCATGGATCAAAATTATAAAAAAATAGACCCCGGTGGGGCCTATTTTTTTGAAAAGCTATTTTCCTGTCGTTCTTCCTGTTCCTGCTTGTCTCTGTCATAGGCCTTGATAATGGCTTTGACGAGGCGGTGACGAACGACGTCTTCTTCGTCGAGCTCGATATGGGCGATGCCGTCGATGTTCTTCAGGATGTAGAGGGCTTTGGCCAGGCCGCTTTTCTGGTTCTTCGGAAGGTCGACCTGGGTAAGGTCGCCGGTGATGATGGCCTTGGCATTGGCGCCGATACGGGTGAGGAACATTTTCAGCTGAAGGTCGGTCGCGTTCTGCGCCTCGTCGAGGATGATGAAGGCGTTGTCGAGCGTCCGGCCGCGCATATAGGCCAGCGGGGCGATCTCGATGGTCCTGGTGCTCATATAATAGCCTAATTTGTCGGCGGGTATCATATCGTCCAGCGCATCATAGAGCGGCCGCAGGTAAGGGTCGATCTTTTCTTTGAGGTCGCCGGGCAGGAAGCCCAGGCTTTCGCCGGCTTCGACTGCTGGTCTGGTGAGGATGATCTTTTTGACCATTTTGTTTTTCAGCGCGCGTACGGCGAGGGCTACTGCGGTATAGGTCTTTCCGGTACCGGCCGGTCCGATGGCGAATACGATGTCGTTCTTCTCGGCGGCACCGACCATCTTTTTCTGATTGATCGTCCGGGCCCGAACGGTCTTGCCATTGGGACCAAAGACGAGGATGTCGTTGGGGTGCCTGTCGACAAAATGGTCTACCGTCTCGGCGTCGTCGCCTCCGAGTATCTGCTCGAAGTAATTCTCGCTTACGTGACCATTTCGTTCAAGGTATTGCACCAGTAGATCGATTTTTTCTTTTGCCGTCTCCACCTGTTCGGGCGAACCGCTTAGCTTGATCTGGGTACCTCTTGATAATATCTTTAACAGGGGAAACTTCTTCTTTAAAATGTCCAGCTTTCCGTTATTTACGCCGAAAAATTCAATGGGGTTAACGGTTTCCAGGTTGATAATAGTTTCTGTCAAATTCAAGTCTTTTAGAGTTGCACAAAAAAGTTTACACTTCGCAAGGGATGCCGTCCAGCCCGGGTACTGAACGGTTAAATGAGATCGTTGGTGTTGCTAACCAAATATAATCCGGACACTCCTGATTTCCAGACAATTCTTATTAACAGCGTGTGAATATTGATGCCTTCGATTTTTTTCCTATGTTTGCTGACTGCTACCTTACTTTATTGGGTGTTCCGGGCCCTTCCGGGGACTCGAGAAATATAACAACTGTTGCATGATTTTGTTCGTGCTAATACCATGCCATCCAGTGCTGAGCCACAAAAGTTGACCCTTAAATCAAACTGCCGGATAAAAGGCTGAGAATGAAATTTATCTGTATTGTAGCCCGGTTGATGCTGCTCTGGATCGCATTACCCGGAAAGACCTTTGCTCAGGCCGGTGAGATCACCCGGCTCCGCACCCACCTCAGGATCGTTGCGGAAGGCAATACCATTATATCGGACACCGGTTATGTCGACACGCTCAACCGCCTGGCGCATGCGTTCTATGGTATTAACGCTGACAGCGCCTTTTTTTATGCGCGGAATGCCATCAATTTTGCGGCAAGGACGGGGTATGCGAGGGGGCAATCGGAAGGTTTCAGGATGCTGGGGAACACCTATGAAATGCGGGCGGATTATGCCCGTATGCTGGACAGCTATCACCGGTCACTGAAGATTGCCGACAGTATCGGAGATAATCGTCTCATTGCCAAGGCTAATTCCAATATTGCTCTTTTTTATAAGCAGGAGGGGGAGTACGAGGCGGCGCAGCAGATAATGGAAAAGGTGAGCGAGAGCTTCAAGAAGAGCGGCGACAGCACCGAGTCTGCGGTGGTCCTTGCCGATCTTTCCGACCTGGCTTATCGCCGGCGGCAGTACGACCGGGCGCTGGGGCTGGCAAAACGTGCGCTGGAGGCTGCCAGCCGGATGAAGGACGAGCCGTCTGTCGCGATGTACAACAATGCCATCGGAAAGATCCTGGCGGCACAGGGTGACTATTCAGGGGCGCTGTCGCACTACCGGCGTTCGCTGGCTTTTTACCGGGAATCGGATGAGAAATTAGGGCTTACATCCACTACCAATCTGCTGGCGCAGGTCTATCTATCCCTAAAGGACTACCCCAAGGCGCTGCTTTTTGCTGACCAGTCGCTCGGGCTTTCCCGGCAGTTACACCGCAAGCAGGAGATACAGGAGGCCGCCAAGGTGCTGGCGGATATTTATGAAACAAAGGGTGACGATCGCCTGGCGCTTTCCTATTATAAACTGTTCAAGGATTATTCAGACAGCCTGTTCAACGATCAGTCGCGCAAGCAGGTGGTGGCGATGGCCGCGCGGTATGATTTCGAGAGGAGGGAGTCGCAGATCCGCGCGGCGGCGGCCGAGAAGGAGGCGCTGTATCAGCTGCGGCTCAGGAAGGATTCTTTGCAGATATCCATCACCGTTGGAGTCATCGTCGTGCTGAGCCTTGTGGCCTTTGTC
>JAFDYE010000783.1 GCA_018267585.1 Bacteroidota bacterium | reverse complement strand
GGAGACCGTGCTGAGGTCGCAGGCGGTGCTGATCCGGAATGAGCGGCTGGGTGCGGATCAGCAGGCCCTGCTGGAGAAATTCCTGTTCCGGATAAGGGCGGTGAAGAAGGCGCGTAACAACAAATATATCCTGCTGAATGCGCCCAATGACAGGCTGCAGGAGATCATCGGGTTATTACCGGGGATGAAGAGTCCGACTGTGCTGCCGCTGGCGGAGAAGGGTTGGAGCAGCGTGCACAGCGTGCTCAATGAGAATGATTTCTGGGAGATCATCGAGCGGCTGAAGGCTGCCGGCGCCCAGGGTATATTGGTAGTACCTATTGAAAAGATGATCATCTAAAATTTGATTATGGAAGTTATCGATATCAGGGGATCAGTGGATATGCCGGCCGGCGGCTGGCTGTCGCGGCCGGTGATCGACACGAAGTCGCTGGAACTTACGGTGGCCGGGATACTGGAGAAGGTGAAGTTGGGGGGCGATGAGGCGGTCAGGGAATATTCGTTGCGGTTCGACAAAGTCAGGCCGGGTGTGCTGGAGCTGGGCGCTGCGGAGATCGCGGCGGGTGCTGCCGCGGTTGGGGATGAGCTGGGCGCGGCCATCCGGGCGGCGCATGCGAATATTCTGGCTTTTCACAGCCGGCAGCGGCAGGCTGAACAGGTGGTGGCCGTACAGGACGGCGTCAGGTGCTGGCGGAGATCGGTGGCCATCGAGAAGGTGGGGCTGTATATTCCGGGGGGGACGGCGCCGTTGTTCTCGACGCTGCTGATGCTGGCGATACCCGCGACGATAGCGGGCTGCAAGGAGATCGTATTGTGTTCGCCGCCGGATCACCGGGGGCAGCTGCATCCGGCAATCCTCTATGCTGCGGGGCTGGTGGGTGTGACGCGTGTCTTCCGCGTGGGCGGGGTGCAGGCGATCGCAGCCATGGCCTATGGTACGGAATCCATTCCCGGCGTCTACAAAATATTCGGGCCGGGAAACCAGTACGTCACCTGTGCCAAGCAGCTGGTGCAGCGCGACGGCGTAGCGATCGACATGCCGGCGGGCCCCAGTGAGGTGGCGGTCTATGCCGACGACAGCTGCGACCCGGATTTTGTGGCGGCTGATCTGCTTTCGCAGGCCGAGCACGGTGCCGACAGCCAGGTCGTGCTGGTGAGCCCTTCGTCTACCGTCGTGACTGCGGTATTGGCGGAGCTGGATCGTCAGCTGGTTTTGCTGCCGAGGTCGGATATTGCGCAGAAGGCGTTGGCGAACAGCCGGGCTTTTATTGTCAGGGATGGTGAGCAGGCGATGCAGCTGCTGAACGACTATGCGCCCGAGCACCTGATACTGGCCTGCGACGATCCGGAG
>JAFDYE010000782.1 GCA_018267585.1 Bacteroidota bacterium | reverse complement strand
GACCAGCTGTCTGCGGAGTCGCGTGCTACGATAAAGGAAGCCATTATTCATAAGGGACTGGAGCCGTCGCTGGAGCCGGCCAATAGCGGCTGGCTGAAGGTCGAGCATAACTGGAACCAGGTTTGCAATGCGGGGATGACTTATGGGGCGCTGGCGGTGTATGAAGACAGCGTCGCCTTTTCCAAAGGGATCGTCAACCGCGCGATCGAGTATGTGGTCAATGCCATGAAGGATATGGGGCCGGATGGTAATTATCCGGAGGGATATGGCTACTGGGGCTACGGAACAAGTTTTAATGTGTTATTGATCAGCGCACTTGACAAGGCATTCGGGCAGGACTACGGGCTTGCTGACCAGCCGGGGTTCCTGAAGACGGGCGGGTTCCTGGAGAATATGACGGGGCCGACCAACCGACCTTTTAACTACTCGGATGCGGGTAGCAATGGGAGTATCGAACCGGCTATGTTCTGGTTTGCGGCCCGCAACCACGATCCGTCCCTGTTGTGGGTGGAGAGGAGCCGGATGATCAGCGAAGACGTACACAGACATGTGAATGACCGGCTGCTGCCTGCCATGATGATATGGGGGCATGGGATCAATGAAAAAAATATTCATCCGCCACAGTCGCTGATGTGGACGGGCCGGGGCAAGAATCCGGTGGCGCTGATGCGTACGTCATGGACGGATTCGGCGGCGATCTATGTCGCGATGAAGGGCGGGTCCGGTAATGTCAACCATGCGCATATGGACGTCGGGTCCTTTGTCATGGACGCCGGTGGCGTGCGGTGGGCGATGGATTTTGGCGCGCAGGACTATGAGTCTTTGGAGTCCAAGGGCATGCAGATCTTTGGCCGGTCGCAGGATGCGCAGCGCTGGACGATATTCCGGTATGTCAACCAGGCACACAATACGCTGACGATAAACGATCAGCACCAGCTGGTCAAGGGTTTTGCGCCGATAACGGGTCATTCTGCCGACAAAAATTTTATGAGCGCGACGGTTGACCTCAGTGAGGTCTACAAGGGGAGTCTGGTCTCTGCCCGCCGCGGCATCGCTATCGTCGATCAGAAATACGTGGTGGTGCGGGATGAGGTCGAGGCTCCGGATAGTGTGACGATGTTGCGCTGGACGCTGCTGACGCCGGCGACGGTGAAGATCACGGGGAAGAATACCGCTGAGCTGACGCAGGGAGGGAAGAAGCTGCTGATGAAGGTGGAGGCCGATTTGGCTGGCGGCGCGGCTGTGCCGGTGCAGATGAAGACCTGGGTGACGGACCCGCCGCCGAATAGTTATGATGCGCCTAATCCCGGGACGATCAGGACTGGTTTTGAATTAAATATACCCGCGAAGCGTCGGGCGGCGATCGTCGTGAGGCTTGTGCCGGAGGGGATGGATGGTGGTGGGGCCGTTGGGGCGGGTGGTGGTGCCGGCAAGAAGGTTCCGCCGCTGGATGAATGGAAAAAGGATTGATCTTTATAAACTTACACCCTGAATTGTAAGGCCGGGCCGGAGAAATCCAGTCCGGCATTTTTATATATTGGAAAAAAATAGTTCTATTTTACGGTTACCGGGTGGGCCCAAACCTGATCCAATATATAAACACACACAATGCAATCAGATCAACTTGTTGGATTAATCATCGCGGCCTCGTCGGTCATCGGCGGTCTGGCTATCGGGGCCATCGCGATCATCATTTCTGTGCCCTGGTCTTTCAGGGAGAAGCTGGCGAAGCTGGAGGCCAGCAGCAAAGAGCGTATGGCCCTTATCGAAAAGGGAGTGGACCCCGCCCTGATCATGAAGCCGAAGAATGTCATTGGCAATGACCCGCTGTTCTGGGGGCTGCTTTGTGTAGGGCTTGGTGGTGGCAGCGCACTTGGGATCATGATCAGCGACCTGACGGGCCACAAGCCGGAGACTTACAGCAGCTCGATCGCCGTCCTGTGCACGGGTATCGCACTGGTCTACTATTTTGTCTACCGCAAACGGTCAACCGACCAGAAAGCCGCGTAAGTGGATCAGGAAATGGTATACATTCAGCAGGTGCTTGCGGGCGACGTCAACCGGTTCGCGTACTTTGTTGAAAAATATCAGAAGATGGCCTTTGCCACGGCAACGGGTATACTTGGCAGTGACGCTGACGCGGAAGAGGCTGTTCAGGATGCGTTCCTGAAGGCCTTTCGCGGTCTGAGCTCTTTTAAAGGTGGGGCAAAGTTTTCGACCTGGCTTTGTAAGATCACCATTAACTGCGCGTTGGCGAGGGTTGGATCAAGGGGTAATGGGGGTGGTTTGCGCGCCAGTGGTGGGGGTTTGCGCGGCTCGCGGGGGTCGGGAGGCTCATGGGGTTTGGGGAAAGGGTTTTTGGATATCGAACTCGCGGACGAACATCTGGCAGACGTCGACTCCTGTTATCGGCGGCTCAACGACCAGGACCAGGCCCGCTGTATCCGGGAGGCTCTGGACAGGATGGATGTCGAGGACAGGCTTGTTCTCACGCTCTATTATCTCAATGAACAGAGTATCGAGGAGATATCGGCGGCCACGGTCTGGAGCCGCGACGTAATAAAGATGCGGCTGCATCGGGCCCGAAAAAGAATGTATGGCATTCTGAGCAAGATGCCTGAACTAAAATATGATTGATCATGGAAGAGGATATCCGTCAGATGTTATTGAAGAGTGGTTTAGGCGCTCCTCCGCCGCCGAGCCTTGATATTGTCATCATGCAGAGAATAAAGGCGGAGCAGGATCGTCGTATCTATAGAAAGGTGGTGATCGCCGCGGTTATAAAAGTGCTGGGTGTCTTGGCATTGCTGGTGGTGACTGGCGTCGTGCTATGGTGGAAGGCCGGCCGCCTGGACTGGGGTGAGGTGGGAGAGCGTTGTGCTATTGCCGGACTGTGGATCAGGGATCATGCATATGTTGTGGCAGGGGGGATGTTGGCGGTGGCCGTTGCGGGGGTTTTTAGATTGGGGAGGGCCTGATGGAAAAAAAATATAAAACTTTTTCATCGACCTTTTGTTAAAGAATATATAAGATAGGAATCAACAGAATCGAAAGCAAGGAATTATTTAGAAACGTTAAACAGGATTAGCCGTGAGACAGGGCTTTGTGCTATTGCTGCTGGCAGTATCGCTGGCGGCTGGCAGTCAATCGTATGGACAAGACCAAAACCAACGTGGTCCGCGCCAGGACCAAAACCAACGTGGTCCCCGGGATGAAAAACTGACGCAACCCACAAGGATGCTGCGTCTTTATGAGGATGACGATTACATCAACATCAAAGGGCGGGGTACCGATGAAGCCTATACCAACGGCTCGCGCGTCGATCTTTTTTACACCAGACATGATCCTCCGCATTGGTTGCTGGACAGGGCGTTGCCCAAGGCCGGCGAAAGCAGCGTCGACGTCTATGGGTGGGGGATCATGCAGGTAATGTATACTCCGCGGAAGATCAACGACCCCGATTTTCAACCGGACGACTATCCCTGGTCCGGAGGGCTATTTGTCACCCACTCTCTCTTTTCTTACGACCCAAAGGCAAACTACGATCTGCAAACGGAGGTCGTGGCCGGAGTTATAGGGCCAGCCTCGCTCGCGGGACCCACGCAGAAGGCGTTTCATCACCTTATACATTATACACAACCCATGGGCTGGGGGCACCAGTTCAGGAATGACCTCCTATTGAATATAAACCTGACTTACGAAAAGCAAGTGTTTGCGGTGAGTCCGGGCGCCGACCCCCTGCTGGAGCTTATCGGCGGTGGCAGCATCCACGCCGGGACCATGGAGAACAAATTATCCGCCTACTCCCTATTGAGACTTGGGATCATGCATCCTTATTTTAATGGACTTATGACACAGTACGCCAGCGGAAGCTCGCCGGATAAGAAAGAACATATTGAGCTGTATTTCTTCGCGCGGCCGGAGGTGGACGTGGTGTATACGAACGCGATATTGGAAGGGGGAATGTTCACGCACCCGCCGCATGGAGAAAAGAGCGACGGAGCAACCGCGGCGGAACAGGGTGGTGGTCAGGGTGCGGCGTCGGGGCCCCAGGGCGGAAGTGGAAGCCCGGCGGCCCAGGGCGGTGGTGCGGGTTCGACGACCCGGGGTGGTGGTGCAACCGGGGCGAACCAGGGTGGTGGTGGAAGTTCGGCGGCTGCAGGTGTCAAGGGTCTGACCTCTTATCGGTCGTTGCGCGCCTGCACTTATAGCATGGACTATGGAGCTGTTCTGGCGCTGAAGACGTGGAGCATCTCGTTCACACAAAGCTGGACGTCGGCGCTGATGCACGGGCTTTATAGCCACGAGGTGGGGAATCTCACGCTTTATTTTGCGCTGCGGTGAGCTGCGAACTGTCATTTAACTTTCGCTTGTATCCGGCTGACAACGTTTCCGGTAACGTTATCAGTGCCGAACACCCAGATTCATGTCATTTTAGACTTGTCGTTTGTGAAGGCCCTCTAACTTCGGGCCACAATTCACCAAAATCTGACAAGTATGAGAAGACTACCGATTGCATTTTCCCGCCTTCTACTGATGCTGTTGCTCGCGTTGCCGGCCATGCTGGTTGCGCAGCAGACAGGGCTGAAGGGAAGGGTCGTGAATGCCAGAACGGGAGAACCCGTTAGCGACGCGTCCATCATGATCAAGGGGACGCATACCGGCGTGTCGACGGACGCGGCCGGAAATTTTAGCATCGAGGGCGGCAGCGGCCGCTACACCATAATTATTTCGCATATCGGATATACCAGCCGGGAAATGGCCGTCAGCGCGGGGCAGGATCGTCTTACCATCGCGATCGAGCAGTCGTCTGCCCAGGGAGACGAGGTGGTCGTGACGGGGTACACGAGCAAGGCGAAGAAAGAGCTGACGGGATCTATTGTAAAGGTCAGCGCCGACGAATTCAGGAACATGCCGATGGCCAGCCCCGACCAGCTGCTGCAGGGGAAGGCGGCCGGCGTCGAGATCAGCAGCATGTCGGGAACGCCGGGCGGCGGGGTCACCGTCAAGGTTCGCGGTACTTCGTCTTTTTCTCCCAACTCGGCAGCCAGCCAGCCGCTGTATATCATCGATGGCGTATTCGCCAACAATACACCACTCGGGTCTGCGGGCTATGGAACGGAACAGCAGTATGGCAACCCGCTGGCCGATCTCAGTCCGTCCGATATTTCCTCCATCGAGATACTGAAAGACGCGAACGCAACGGCGATATACGGCAGCCGCGGCGCCAACGGCGTGGTGATCATCACGACAAAGAGGGGCAAACTCAATTCGAAGAGCCGTATCAATTTCAATACTTATTACGGTACATCCAAGGCCCGCCGTCTGCCACAGGTGACCAACGGTCCAGAGACAGCAACATTGCTGAACGAGGTGTGGGTGAACAATGGTCATAGCGCCTCGACGAAACCGTATGCCGATCCGTCGGCGGTACCCACCTACGACAAACTCCCTTATATCTTCAACAACAGCGCGCCTACCTGGAACGCGGACCTCAGTCTCTCGGGCGGTGACGCCAAGACCTCCTTCTATATCGGCGGTTCGCTGTTCAGCCAGGACGGTATCGTAAGGCCCCTCAGCTTTGACCGACGGTCGGTACGCATCAACCTGGACCACCAGGTGAATGACAAGCTGAAGATCAGCACGAGCAGCACGGTGGTGAGCACCAAACGGAAGATCGTAGCCAATGACAACTCTGTCGGCGTTCTGTTGTCGGGTATCGGGCTCGCCAATCTGTATCCTATTTATAATCCGGACGGCACCTATAACTACAATACACCGTTGCCCAACGCGGTGGTGCAGATCAAAGAGAGCGACGAGACCTCTTCCGGTACGCGGATCATCAGCAATATTTTTGCGGAATACCAGGTCATTCCCCGTCTCTATTTCAAGACGAGCTGGAGCATCGACTACAATGACGCGATGAACAGGGCTTTCAACAGCACGACGCTGAACGGGCCCGGGCAGGTGGCCAGCGGATACAACAGCAACAACCGGCAGGTCACCTGGATCAATGAGCAGACGCTCAGGTACGGTCTCGACCTCGGAGACAAGCACAGGTTCAATTTCCTGGTGGGTAACACGCTGCAAAAGACGAGCCTGACCGGATTTGGAGTTGGGGCCTCGAACTATCCCAACGACGATCTCCAGTATCTCAGCGCCGCGTCGCAGGCGGACTGGTGGAGCGGCGGGGCGACGCAGAGCTCGCTGGCCTCTGTCTTCGGAAGGGCCGACTATACATTCGATAACAAGTATATCATCGACGTCAGCCTCCGGGGTGATGCGTCGTCGAAGTTCGGCGCGAACCACCGCTGGGGAAGTTTTCCTTCGGCGGGGGTGGCCTGGCGGGTGATCAACGAGTCCTTTATGGCGTCGCAGCATGTCTTTTCGGACCTCAAGCTGAAGGCCAGCTATGGGGTCACGGGCAGCCAGGAGACGATCTCCGAATACGCTTCGCAGGGTCTCTGGACCGGCAACGACAATTATCTCGGACAGCCGGGCACCCGGCCTTCGCAGCTGGCCAATCCGGACCTGAAATGGGAGCAGACGACCCAGTTGAATGCCGGTCTGGAATTTGCGCTGTTCAAAGGTGTGATAGACGGCGAGTTCGACTACTATGACAAGCTGACCAAGGGCGTGCTGATCAACAAGCCGGTACCCATGAGCACGGGCTTTTCGACGATCGCCTATAACGGCGGCGATATCTCCAACCGCGGCGTCGAGCTTTCGCTGAATGCGCATGTCCTGAAACAAAAGGACCTCAGCTGGGACCTCGGATTCAACGTGTCTCACAACCGCAACATGATCAAGAAGCTGGACGTTCCGTATCTCGAGCCTTTCTCGAGGAAGTTCATCATCTTCCAGCAGGGGTATGCAGTCAATAGTTTTTGGCTGTGGAAACAGCAGGGCGTTAATCCGCAGACGGGCGATGCCGTCTACCAGGACCTGGATAAGAATGGCGTAATCGACGACCGGGACCGCATGATCCTCGGCAACAGCAACCCCAAATGGATCGGTGGCCTGAACTCGACCCTTCGCTACAAAGGCTTCGACTTTGCCTTCTCCTTTGTTTTCGAGACCGGTCAAAGCGTGGTCAACTGGTCGACCTTCTTCATGGTGCATGGCGGCACCCGTGTCAACGGCGCCAATGGAACGGCCACCTGGGGCTTTTACAAGCGGCAGCTGGACCGGTGGCAAAAGCCCGGCGATGTGACCTCCGTACCGCGTATGGGCGGACCGAACAAGCAGCAGAACTACGGCCTTTATACGAGCCGGGCGCTCGAGGACGGCAGCTACGGCCGCCTCCGGAATGTTACGCTGGGCTATACGCTGCCGCAGGCGGTCACGTCGAGGCTGCATATCGGGGCCACCCGGGTCTATGCGATGGGCACCAACCTGCTGACCTTTACCCACTACAGCGGTCTCGACCCCGAGATCAACGCGGGGGGCGGAAAGGGCACGGTCAACGGCGTCGAGATGTTCACCGTACCACAGCCCGTCTCCTGGCAGGCAGGCATCAGCGTTACCTTTTAACCGAAACAGAAAATCGAAACTCATGTCAAAGAAGATCATCATCACCATAGTTGCGTTGGCCGCCATAGTCCTACCATCGTGCAAGAAATTTCTGGACCTCTCCCCGAAGAACGATATCGGCGAGTCGGAGGCGCTCAACAGCAAAGACAGGATCGAAAGGGCCCTTACCGGCGCCTATAGCCGGCTGCAGGACCAGTCCTATTACGGATTTGAATGGATGAACGCCGTATGGCTGTCCGACGACAATACCACGGCGGTGGGCGCAGGAACGACGGACCTCCAGTTCGATAACCACGAAGTCCTCGCGTCTTCCAATACCATGGAGATCGCGTGGGCGGCTATGTACCAGGCCGTGAATGCCGCCAATAACGTGATCGACGCCGTCGCCACGGTAAAAGATCCGGGCTTTACGGACGCTGAGAAGCAGGACGTGTCCGGCCAGGCCTATTTTATCCGGGCGCTTGTTTATTTCGATATGGCCCGGACCTGGGGAGGCGTGCCGCTGGTGCTGAAGCCGACAAGGGGTTATGACAGCACGTCGAATATCGCTAAAAGCACCACCGCCGAGGTGTATGCGCAGGTGCTGAAGGATCTGAACGAGGCAGAGAACAGGCTGCCGGCGACGTTGAACAGGAATATCGCTACGAAGAAGGCGGCGCAGGCGTTGAAGGCAAGGCTTTATCTTTACCTGAAAGACTGGAGCAACGCGGCGCAGTTCGCGGGCACCGTCATCGCCGACGCGGCGGAGTATTCGCTGGTCGATCCGTACGACAACCTGATCACGGTAAAGAACAATACCGAGAATATCTTCGAGTTGAATTTTACGCCGACCGACGGCAACCCGCTGGCGGGTATTTTTTACCCGAACGCGCTCGGCGGCAGCTACCGTATCGGGCCCACGCAGGAGATCGTGACGCTGCTGAGCGACCCCACGAAAGCGGGGGGACGGAGCACGCTGGTCGGTAACTCGGCGGGTACGGCCTATGCCAACCGGTACAGGAGAGTATCCGGCGACCAGCAGGACGACGACGTATCGATACTGCGTCTTTCGGAGATGTACCTGATAAGGGCCGAGGCGAAGGCGCACCAGAACGACGTGACAGGCGGGCTGCAGGACCTCAATATGATCCGTAACCGGGCACATGTCCTGCCTGCGGCCGCGGCTGATAGCGCTGCGCTGCTGCTGGCGATCGAGGACGAAAGGCGGCTGGAATTTGCCTTCGAGCCGTTCCGCTGGTTCGACCTGGTACGTACCGGCCGGGCGGCGGCGGTGCTCGGCGTCACTGATGCACGCAAGTACGTATTCCCCATTCCCACGTCGGAGATCGTTGCCAACAGGCTGCTGGTCCAAAATGAGGGTTATTGATCAAGAAGCGCATACACTGTCTATTTTGTCGAAATGAAACTATATCAACTGATCGTTGCTTCTCTGTCGATCCTGTCTCCGGCGCTTTGCGTCCGGGGGCAGGTTCATTTGTCCGCGCCCGGGCCTCGGCTGCTGTTCTCCCCGGACTCGATGCTGGTCACCGGCCTGAGGGCGGAAGCCTATTCTTCTTCGTTGCGGGAGCCCGTGCCACTGGTGAGCTTCCTGTTGAACGGAACGCGCTGCTCGACATCGGAAAAGGACGCGTCCTGGAGACGCCGGCTCGGTGTCCGGCTGGAGGGAAATACGCTGTCCTTTACCAATATTTCACCGGATACGCTCGAGCTGACGAACCCTGTGCCCTTTGGCGAGGCGCCGGGGCATGTCTATATCACCGGCCTCGGCGATCATCCGCTGTCGAGGACGCATCTGTTCGTGCCCGGCAGGGCGCCGGTCAATGTCATCGTGCCCGACAATGCCTGGGATATGGGTTACTGTTCCTTCCCCGTCGCCGGGGGGGCGCAGACGGATTCGGAGCAAGTGAGCGCGCTGCTGCGCCGTGACAGGAAAGGCGTCGTGAAGGGAAGGACGAGCCGATTTGGGACGACGCTGTTCCCGGGCGGTGTCATCCGGTACAAATGGTATTCTTCGCTGACGCCGGGTGGGTGGAGGGATGCGCTGACCGAGAATTTTCAGCGCAGGATGCTGTACGACACGACGGATTTCGATGACTCGCTGTTCAGGAGAAAGGACTTGCAGTGGATGAGGAATACCTATATCGTTCGGATCATGATGACCTGGGACAGGGATTTCTTTAACGCCGGCGACGGGAAGTATCATATCGACCGGTGTCTTGCGGATGCGCGACGTCATTACGGTGGAGACGATGTGCTGGCGATCTGGCCGACCTGGCCCTCGCTGGGTCTCGACCAGCGCAACCAGTTCGACCTGTTCAGGGATCTCCCCGGCGGTCTCCGCCAGATACGCGCGCTGTCGGAGTATTGTCACGGGCAGGGGACAAAATTTTTTATTTGTTATAATCCCTGGGATGAAGGTACGCACCACGAAGACCATTTCGAGGGTCTTTCCCGGCTGATCGGCGCAACGGCGGCAGATGGGGTGGTGCTCGACACCAAGGGCAGCTCGAGCAAAGAGCTGCAGGCCGCGGCGGACCGCGTCCGCAAGGGTGTCATCATGTACAGCGAAGGCATGGCCGTGCCGAAAGATATGAGCGGCATCGTGGCGGGCCGTGTGCATAATGCGCTGTACTATCCGCCGATGCTGAATCTGAACAAGCTGATCAAACCCGAGTTCACCATCTACCGGGTGACGGAGCTATACAAGGAAAAGGTCAGGCGCGAGTTCGCGCTCGCCTTTTTCAACGGGTATGGGACTGAGCTGAACGTCATGCCGCCCGGCAAGCCGGAGTGGGTGGACGAGCAATACAAGTACCTGGGCCGTACGACTAGAATACTGCGGGAGAACACCGACAATTTTGTGTCCCGCGGGTATACGCCGCTGATCGCGACGTCGGTCGACAGCGTCTGGGTCAATCGCTGGCAGACGCCGCAGAAAACGATATATACCGTCTACAGCGTCCGGCCTTCGGGGTACAAGGGACTGCTGTTCACGGAGCAGCCGTCCGAGGACTTCCATTTTGTCGATCTCTGGCGTCACGAGGCCGTTGTCCCGCAGCAGCGCGACGGGCAGTGGTGGCTGACCGCTACAACGGACGCGTTCAATGCGACGGACCTGGGCACCAACAACGAGGGCGAGGTCGACTGTATCGCGAAGCTGCCGCGCATGCTTGACCTGTCGTTGAACGGCGATCGTCTTCGTATCGGCATTGGGGGGCGCGGTTGTACGGGCTGCAGGCTGCGTATATGGGCCGGCGCTCCCGGTTATGACAAGACGCCGGTGGAGCTGCCTGCCGTCGCCCGGGAGATATCGCTGCACAGCGAGCTGGGTGATTCCGAAGGGCGGGTCGTGGTGCAGCTGATGGATAAAGAGGCGCTAGCGGACGAGGCCATCGTCGAGATCAGGCCCGGTGCGCCCCGGCGTATCTCCGGAGATAGCAGGAAGGCCGTTGCCCGTACGCGGGCCGGCGCCCCCTCACCGGGGATGGTGCTTATTCCGGGCGGGCCTTTCCGATTTAAAGAGACGCACGGCGACGAGTTCATCCCCTATCCCATGCAGGACGTGGACAGCAGCTTTGCGATGCCTTCTTTCCTGATGGACAAGTGGCCGGTGACGAATGCCGACTTCAAAAAATTTGTCGATGCCACGCATTACCGGCCTTCTGATACCGCCAATTTTCTCCGGCACTGGAGGAAAGGTGCGATACCGGCGGGGCAGGAGAATTTTCCGGTCGTCAATGTCAGCTATGAGGACGCGCGTGCCTATGCGAAATGGGCTGGTAAGCGGCTGCCGACCGAGCTGGAGTGGCAGTATGCGGCGCAGACCCCCGCGTTGAACGCGTGGCCGTGGCGGCAGACGGAGCCTGTCACCTGGAAAGAGGAGGTCGTCACCGAATCGCTGACCGTCAAAGAGGTGCGGGGCATCGACCCGACGCGCTGCAACCTGGGTAATGACACGCTGTATGCCGTCGGCAAGTATCCGGCGGGCGCCAATCCTTATGGCCTGGAGGACCTGGTCGGCTGTGTATGGCAGATGACGGATGACGTGTATATGACGGGCAACTACCGGTATGTCATCCTGAAAGGGGGCAGCTATTTCCGGCCTTCGGGCAGCTGGTGGTATGTACAGGGCGGGCCGCGCGAGCTGACCTACCGGCAGTTCCTGCTGCGTGTCAGCCAGGGCTTCGAACGGAATGGCACGGTCGGTTTTCGCTGTGTGAGGGATATCAACTAATCTTAATCCGAAATGAACACTATTATCCGCCGCTGTGCCGCGGTCTTATTTTTCTTTTTGCTGCTGGGCCCGCTGCGTGCGGCGACGGTTCCGGTGATCGGTGTCTTTGGCGATCATATCGCCACCGCGGAGCTGGCGGCGGTCCGGGAGGTGCTTACGGCGAGGGGTTGGCGGGCGGAGGTCCTGCACTGGGATCATCTGCCACCGGCGGGTGAGCTGCGGCGTTATACGGCGCTCTGGTATCACCGGACCGACACGGCCCGGTTGGGGGAGGACGAGACGGGCCGGGGTGAGTGGATAAGATCCTATGTCCGCGGCGGGGGACGTCTGCTGGTGACGATGGAGGCCGTACCGCTGCTGAATGCCTGGGGGATCGAGAGCGGCGTTTACGAGTTGCAGAAAGATACGGTCCGGGACGAAGGATTTGGCCGGCCACTTGGTTTCCACGCCTACCGGTCGCACCCCGTGTTCGACTCGCTGCAGGGAGGGGGTGTTTATTGCAGCAAGCGGCGCGCCGACCATATCGCGCGTAAATGGGGTTTTTTTGGCGAGGACATCCCGCGGGAGGGCCGGGTCATCGGCATCCAGTGGACCTATATCACCTTCGCGGAACAGAGCCGGCTGTTGCTGGAATACCGGCTTGGAAAGGGCATGGTCATTGCCGCCGGGGCCTATCTGTATTACTCCGCCGACAACTATAACCGCGTGCATCTCGCGCGGCTGACGCAGAACATATTTCTTTATATGGGCGGGCAGCTGCGCGGTCCCCGGCACTACTGGCCGACGAGTCCCCGTACCATCCGGGCTGCGGCATTCGCGACGGGCGAAGAGCGGCTGGTTGCCGCTGGAAAATGGGCGCTGCCCAGGCCGTCGCTGCAGCTGCCTGCGAAGGAGGGCAGCAAGGCATTTTATGATCTGACGGGAAGGCGCATTGCCTGGATGGGCCGGCTGGATGGGGGAGTGGAGGAGATCTGGACACACCCCGTGATGGCGCTTCGCGATCTGGCTATCGGGGTACGGCTGAAGGGGTGCGATTCGGTCTCCTGGCTGCGCAACCTGCGTCCCTCGGTAAGGGTGACGCCGGAATATATTATCAGGACTTACCAGATCGGCACCTCGGCGATCCGGGAGATCTATACCGTCTCGTTCGATCAGCCCTGCGGCGTCGCCCATATCGAGACGACTGGCGACGCGGTGACGGGGCTTGCCGTCCGCTATGGCTGCAACCTGCGGCTGATGTGGCCGTACTCGCCGGAGGCGTCCGGCAATATCCGTTGTGGCTATAGCCGGGCTGCCTGTGCGCATCTTATCAGCGGCGCCGGAGATGCGATGAGCACCGTGGTGGCCTACAGCGGGAGGCCTACGCGCCAGGAGATGAGGGTTGTCAAGGATTCGGGGCAGGTCGACGTGAGCGCCGAATTCTCCTTATCGCGTGATGCGGCTTTCGATATCTGCGTCGTTGGGCAGGAGGCGGGGTGGAGAGAAAATCTGGGGCTGCTCCGGCGGCTGCGTCCTGCGATGGGCAGGCTTTTCGAGAATTCGGGCCGGTATTATGAGCGGCTGCTTGCGGAGCACCTGGGTTTTGAGACTCCCGACTCTGCCTTTAACGAAGGCTACCGGTGGGCGCTGGCGCGTACCGACCAGTTCGTTCAGACGACGCCTGGTGTAGGTACCGCGCTGATGGCCGGTTTTGGCACGACGTCGCGGGGATGGGACGGCGGGCAGAAGCCCAGCGGGAGGCCGGGCTACGCGTGGTATTTCGGCAGGGACGGTGAATGGAGCGCGATGGCCATCGACGCATACGGAGACCTGAGAACGGTGCGCCGGATGCTGGAGACGTTGATCCGGTACCAGGATGTCAGTGGAAAGATCTATCACGAGCTGAGTTCGAGCGGCGCGGTGCATTATGACGCCGCGGACGCTACGCCGCTGTTCGTGGTGCTGGCGTCGCACTATCTGCGATACAGCGGCGACAGTCTTTTTATCCGGCGGAGCTGGCCGGCGATCAGGAAGGCTATGGATTTTTGTTATTCAACGGATACCGACGGCGACGGGTTGATCGAGAATACCAATGTGGGTCATGGATGGATCGAAGGCGGGGTCCTGTATGGGACGCACACCGAGTTCTATCTGGCGGCCTGTTGGGCGGCGGCGCTCGAAGGCGCTGCGGGGATGGCCGTGTGCGTTGGGGACGTCGATGGTGCGAGGCGGTATGGCGACGACGGCGTCCGGGTGAAGAAGATCATCGACCGCGATTTCTGGAACCCGGCCGAGCGGTTCTTTTACAATGGAAAGATGAAGGACGGCTCGTTCATGTCCGACCCGACCGTGCTGGCGACGGTGTCGGTGTATCTGCGGGCGGTGAACGACAGTGCGAAGGCCGCGGCGGTCAGCGATCGTGTGGGTGCCAGCGCTTTTTCGACGGACTGGGGGATCAGGATGATCGAGGCGACCAATCCGCACTACAGGGCGGGCAGCTATCATGCCGGCATGGTCTGGCCGCTGTATGCGGGGTGGGCTTCGCTGGCTGAGTTCTCGACCGGAAGGTATAGCAACGGGTATGCACACCTGATGAATAATCTTTTGCACTACCGCAACTGGAGTCCGGGGAGCGTGGAAGAGACCTTTAACGGCGACAGGTATGTGCCCAACGGAGTTTGCAGTCACCAGTGCTGGAGCGAGGCGATGGTGCTGCTGCCGGCTATCGAGGGAATGCTGGGGCTGGACGTGGATGTCCGGGCGGGCCGTTACCGGCTGGCTCCTTATTTTCCCTGGGACTGGAAGTTTGCGCGGGTCACGCGTATCCCGCTGGGCGGCGCGGCTGCGACCCTCGATATGCGCAGGGAAGACGGAAAGACCAGCTATACGATCGCGTGTCCCGCGGCGCGCACGCTTTGTCTCGAGCCGGTATTCCCTCCGGGCACTCGCGTCACGGGTGTCTGGCTGGACGGCGTCCCGGCAAAGGCGGACACCGTGGCCGGCAATGAGGGCACCGTTGTGAAATGCCGGCTTGCGCTGTCTGCCGGCCGGCATCATCTCGAGGTTGGCCATTCAGGGGGCGTCGGGGTTTTGCCGGTCGTAGCCCATCCGCAGCCGGGCGATTCCTCCACCGGCCTGCGGATACTGACCCAGCGTAAGGAGGGAGACTGGTATTCGTTCGTCGTCGAAGGGCGCAGCGGTGGCAGCGGTCTGGTGCGGATATTTGCCGCGTCGCCGGCCGGCCGCATCGAGAACGCCAGGCTCGTCTCCAGTAGTGGCGAAGTGATTACCTTGCAGGTGGATCTTCCTTCGGGAGGGGCGGGGCCCTACACGAGGCAGGAGGTCCGGATCTTTTTCAACCGATAATTATACTTTATGATAGCAACTCAACGATCGATATTGCTGCCGGCGGCCCTCTCACTGGGATTGCTGGCAGGATATCCGGCCGTCACACAGCCGCCGGCGGCGCCAATGTCGACACTGTACCAGCGTATAAGGCCCGTCAATTTTGCCGATGTGGTCATCACGGATGGCTTCTGGACTCCGCGTATCGAGAGCGTGGCCACGGCCACTCTTCGCGCCTGTATCGACTATACCGAGAACAGGACGGGCAGGATCCGCAATTTCGAGAAGGCCGCGCGCAGGCGGGGGGAGAAGCACGAGGGCGTCTACTATGACGACTCCGACGTGTACAAGGCGCTGGAGGCCATCGCCTATTGTCTGCGCACCCATCCGGACGCCGCGTTGCGTCGAAAGGGCGACGAATGGATCGCCAAGATAGCGGCGGCACAGCTGCCCGATGGATATCTCAATACGTACTATACGCTAACGGGTCTGCAGAACCGTTGGACCGACATGGAGAAGCACGAGGACTATTGCGCGGGCCATCTTATCGAGGCCGGCGTCGCCTGGCATGAGGCTACCGGCGACAGGAAGCTGCTCGACGTGGCGATCCGGTTCGCCGACCATATCGACAGTGTCTTCCGCGGCCAGAACCGCCACTGGGTATCCGGTCATGAGGAGATCGAGCTGGCGCTGATGCGTCTGTACCGTCACACAGGCAATGAAAAATATCTCCGGCTCGCGCAGTGGTTCCTGGATCAACGCGGCCATGGCTATGGCAAGGGCGTCATCTGGGATCAGTGGAAAGACCCCGACTATTGCCAGGACAAGACGCCGGTGGAGGACCAGGATCATATCACGGGTCATGCCGTGCGCGCCATGTATTTGTATTCGGGCATGTCCGATGTCGCCGCAACTACCGGGAATGCCAGGTATGTAGCGGCCATGGGCAGGGTATGGGATGATGTGGTCGGACGGAATATGTATATTACCGGCGGCATCGGTGCGGAGGCCCGTAATGAGGGTTTCGGGGCGCCGTATGACCTTCCCAACGAGACAGCGTATTGCGAGACCTGTGCGTCCGTAGGCATGGTTCTCTGGAACTCCCGCATGAATCTTCTCACCGGCGACGCAAAATATGCGGACGTCCTCGAGCGGAGCCTTTATAACGGTGCGCTGGACGGGCTGTCCCTGTCCGGCGATCATTTCTTTTACGGCAACCCGCTGGCCTCGAAAGGGGAAAAAGGTAGAAAGGAATGGTTTGGGACGGCCTGTTGTCCGTCCAATATCGCGCGGCTTGTATCGTCGCTCGGTAATTATATCTATGGCACGACCGACAAGGGGATACTGGTCAATTTATATGTAGGGAGCCGGACGGAGTTGCGGGTGAAGGATCGCAGCGTTGCGGTGGATATGAAATCGGGCTATCCGTGGAATGGAAAGGTCGAGCTACGTATCGACCCGGACCGCAGGCAGGCTTTCGATCTTTCTTTGCGGCTGCCGGGATGGCTGAATGTGCCGGCGCCGGGCGGCCTGTATCGCTATGTCGATACCGGGACTGTGGCGCCTGTGCTGCTGGTCAATGGTCGGCCTGCCGGATATACCGTGCAAAACGGCTATGCCGTCATCAGCCGAACCTGGAAGAAGGGAGACCTGGTGACGCTGGATCTGCCGATGTCGGTGCGTCTGGTCGCAGCAAGGCCGGAGGTAAAGCAGGACAGCGGCCGGGTCGCGCTGCAGTATGGTCCCTTGTTGTATTGTGTGGAGACGGCAGACAACGCGGACGGCGTATGGAATTTCGTTGTGCCCCGCGATGTCCGTTGCACGGTCGGTTTTGAGCCGGGTCTGCTCGGCGGGGTGAATACGATACGGTTCAATGCCGTTGCGGCAAGGGTGTCGGCGGATGGGGAGTCGCTGTCTTCGGCGGAACGCAGGGTCACGGCGATTCCTTATTGTACGTGGTGCAACCGGGGAGGGGATGCCATGCAGGTATGGTTGCCGCGCTCCTTTAGCCAGCTGCTGCCTTAGCAATCAAGTGACGGGTGCGAATAAAAAAAAAGCCGGCCCGCAGCCGGCTTTTCTCATGTGAGATCAACGCTATAACACCACCGGAAATTCGCTGATCCGGAGTGTCGTGCATCCATAGGGTATTAGCGTGATGTTGACGGGCAGGCTGTCCTTGAGGTATTCGATATTGCTGTATGGCAATGGACCTGCGCTGCCGTTGTAGAGTTTCCATTCGGGTATTTGTTTGCCCTTTGCCGTGATCTCGATGGGCGCGTTCTGTGGATTCCAGGGGTAGGCGTCGCTATATGGTTTTTCAATGACCTTGAACGTTGTTTCGGGATGCTTTATGCATTCCTGCCAGAGACCGAAGTTCCAGGGCGTGCCGGGGTAGACTTCCTTATAGTCTCCGTAGCGGTCGGCGTTGGGGACGTCTTTCCAGTGCTCGTCGATCTTCAGTGCGTAGACGAGCGGGCCGCGCTCGACGCCGACGGAGTTGTTGAACCAGCGGCTGGTCGAGATGGACATGGGCAGCTGCAGCTCGACGACGTCTCCTTTTTTCCAGGTGCGTTCGATCTTTGCTATCTGGCCGGCCTTTGGCTGCTGGACGATCTTTCCGTTGACGCGGATGGAGGCGAAGCTGCACCAGCCCGGCACGCGAAGGTGCAGGGGAAAGCTGGAGGTGACCGCGCTGTTGTATGTGAAGCGGACCTGTTCGTTAAAGGGGTAGGCGGTCTCTTCTGTGAATTCGACCTCTTCGCCGCCGGCGACCCTGGCCTTTACCGATGACGGTCCGTAGATGAGCGCCGCGAGGCCTCCGTCCGCGCTGGCGTGCCAGAGATTTTGCACGAATTTGGGCCAGCCCTGGTGCATATTTGTCGTGCAGCAGGGGAAGCCTGTGAGTACGCCAAAACAGATGTCGGTGCCGTCATATGCCGTGACAAAATTCCTGTTCTGCCGGCTGACCTCGACCTGGTTGGCCTGCTGGTAGTATTGCCGGCCGTTGTAGTCGTCGCTGATCTGGGCAGGCAGGGCGTTGTAGGCGATGCGTTCGAGGTGGTCCATCATTTCCACGTCGCCGGTGATGGTCATCATGTTCTCGAGGGAGAACATCAATTCGACGGCTGAGCAGAGTTCGGAGCCCTGGACAGGGTCGTTGCCCCTGGTGAGCTCGTCGGCGCCGAACATCCCCTGTATCTGTCCCTGGTAAAGCCGGATATCCCGGAAGGCCTTACGGACGGCCTCGAGGTATTGCTGTTCGGGGTGCTGCTGGTAGTAGATCACGGGCGACTTGATCCCCTGCGCGAGGTTGACCCCGTGGAATTTGTAGGTGGTTGCGAGGTCGCCGGAGTGCAGGAAAGTGCCGGTCCAGTCGAAGGTCTGGCGATGAATCGTTTCCGCGAGGTCGAGCAGAAAGGCTTCCCCCGTGATATTGTATAGCCAGTAGACGATCTGGAGGTTGTCGGCGCCGCGCTGTGATCCCCACCAGGAGTAATAGCCGAGCGGAGTCCTCGGCAGTGTCTGCAGCTGGTAGCGTGAATAGCGCAGCAGCAGGTCGATGACCCGGCGGTCGCCGGTGGCGGTATAGTACTGCTGGAGGACTTTCATCATGACCATCTTGGGCCACCAGTCGCGCGCCCTGTCGCGTTGCAGACCGGCCTCGGGTGCGGGTTCGCGGGCGGGCGGGATGGGCCCGAAGTAGCCGTCCTGCATCTGGTTGGCGATGGACCATTCGATCCAGGGCCGGACCTTGGCTTTGAGCTCGTTGTCGTCGAGGATATAGGCGAGGGGGACCAGGCCGTCCAGCCAGTAGGGTCCGCGCTCCCAGACGTCTCCGTCCCCCCCGAGCCAGCCATTGCGGCTGCCGAGCACGGCAGGATACAGCTGGTCGAGCCGGCCTGCCATTCCGTCCTTCATGTCGACCAGCTGCTGTCGCAGCCAGCCGGCGGGTCGTATGGCGCCGAAGGGAAGGTCAAGGAATGGTCGTTGCCTGAGGGGCGCCCTGTTCTGCAAATAGGGCGACTTTTCTGTGGGCTTGTCGTGGTTGGCATTTGCCTCGTAGGTGAGCATACAAACGGTTAAAAACAACAAAATTTTAGGTGTCTTCATGCCAGTGATATTAACAAGACCAAATATGCTCTATCTATTCCTATTTTTGTGGGGCAGACCAAGGATTTGTAATAGAACGTTTCCGGTAACGTTGCCGGAAAAAAATAAGGCTCTCTATGGAAAAACACCCGGTAACGATAAAAGATATCGCCAGACAGCTCAACATATCCGTCTCTACTGTCAGCAGGGCGCTCCGAAATGTAGCGGATATCAATCCGGATACCAAGAAGGCGGTGCTGGAGCTGGCCAGCCGGCTGAACTATGAGCCCAATATCATGGCGCAGAGTCTGGTCAGGAGGAGTACGCGGATCATCGGCGTCATTGTGCCTGCTATTCACTCGCACTATTTTTCGCAGGCGCTCAGCGGCATGACGGATGTCGCCAATGAGAACAACTATTATCTCATGTTCTGTCAGAGCAATGAGACGTATGTTCAGGAGGTGAGCAGCATGAAGAAGCTCCTGGCTTGTAATGTCGATGGGCTGCTGGTCTCTGTCTCCAAGGAGACGAAGGATCCCACCGAGTTTCGCAGGGTGAAGGAAAAGGGGGTGCCGATCGTGATGTTCGATCGCATCCTCCCTGATTTCCCCTGCAACAGGGTGATCGTCGACGAATACGAGGGCGCCTTCAAGGCGGTGGAGCATCTTATCAAAAAGGGTTGCAGGCGTATCGTGCATATCGCCGGTCCGGAGGGGCTTTCGATATCCGAGAACAGGCTGCGCGGCTATGTGGATGCGCTGGGCAAGCACCGGCTGCCGGTCGATGAGAAGCTGATCCTGCGGTGCAAGGCTTTCGAGGAAGATGCGCTGCCGCTGATCAGGAAGGTTGCCAGGCTCAGGCCGCTGCCGGACGGGATCTTTGCCATTAATGACCGGACGGCGGTGCTGGCGATGAAATATTTCCATTCTCATGGCATTGCTGTCCCTGCCGATATTCGCATCGTGGGTTTCAACGACGACCCCATCAGCGAGGTGGTCGAGCCCTCCCTGACAACGGTGATGCAGCCGGGATATGAGGTCGGTAAGCTGGCCATGGGCATTCTCATAGACGAGATCTGTAAGGCGCCAAAGGCCGAACAGACCTTTCGGCTGAAGACCCGCCTTATGATCCGTAATTCGAGCAGGTAGGCGTGGGGCCGCCCGATCTATTTGTTGACGGGTTCTTTTGACAGCAGATCGTGTACCGTCTCGCCCGGCAGCACGAGCCGCACAGGGATATTGATGGCGTGTTTCCAGCACTGGTCTTTGACGGCGCGGACGATCTCGTCGGGCGAGTAGCGGGAGGAGAAATGGCCGAGGATGAGCTGTTCAATCCGGATGGCGCTCACCATCTCCATGACCTCCGCGAGGGTCGAGTGTTTGTTTCCATAGTCGCGAACCTTTATGTCTTCTCCATTACCGAGGAAAGTCGCCTCGTGTATGAGGGTCGAGGTGTTGTTCCATTTGTCGCCATCCTCTACCGGCGTGTCGCCCGAATAGGCGAGGAGGTTAGTCCGGACCTCCATCGAGAAGCTGTCCCTGCCCTGCTGTTCCGCCAGCTGCCGGAGTTGCTCGCCGGAGAGATGGGCGAATTCGGGTCTTAGCTTTTTGCGTGTTTGAATGACCTGGTAGCCCAGGCTTTTGATGATGTGGGGGTCCACGGGGACGTGGCTGTTGCGGATCGGTTTGACCAGCAGGTCTTTTGCGATGAAGATCTCGTCGCCTTCGTTTACAGGGGTCCAGACGGTCCTTGCCACCTGCGGGTCGAACTGCTTAGAGAAAGTTGCCAGTGCCCGGAAGGAGCCGGCGTCTTTTGGATAGTGGATGACCGGAAAGCCGGGTCGGGCATTCAGTTGGTTGAGCTGTAGCAGTCCGGTGAGGTGGTCCCGGTCCGCGTGGGAGATAAATACCTGGTCGATCTTCCGGCTCTTCTGAAGGAGGGAGGAGATCAAGCCCTCACCCGCATCGAAGAGAATACCCCACTCTTCGATAAAATACCAGG
>JAFDYE010000781.1 GCA_018267585.1 Bacteroidota bacterium | reverse complement strand
GCGAGCACCGCAGCCTGCAGAACGGTCAGTTCATAAAAGTCGCAGGTCTCGTCCTGGTCCGCCAGCGTCCGGGGACCGCGAGCGGCGTCTGTTTTATCACCCTGGAAGACGAGACAGGTACCTATAACCTTGTCGTCTGGGGCAGCCTGTTTGATGAATACCGCAAACAGATACTGGGCGCCCGGCTCCTGCTGGCGGAAGGACATCTTCAGATAGAAGGCGAAGTGATCCACGTCGTCGTTCAGCGTTGTCATAACCTGAATGCGCTGCTCGGGCAGCTGACGCCGGCAGACGACGAGGAGGATCTAACAGTGTATCCGGTGGGGAGAAATTTTCGGTGAGGGGGGCAAAAAGATCGCCGGTGCCCTCGGGGTGTCCCTCGATCATTTAATGGGCGAAGGGCTGTACAATACCATTGCCACTCCCATCGAAGATCAACTCCTCGAACTCGAGCTTGATCCCCGACCAGCCAGCGAATCCGCTTTCACGGTCAGCCACCTGCGCACCGGTTCGTCGTAGAGCTTCAAATACCCATAGGCGAGCATAAGGGCGATGGCAAATGTCGCGAGCATCCGCGGCCAGGCCTCGCCATAGTGCACCCCGGGATGAGATGTCACATAGCCCCAGTAAATATAGATCAGAGGATAGTGCGAGATGTACAACGGATAGGAAATGTCTCCAAAGAATTTGCAGAGCCGTGCCGAGAACTGGCCTGCCGGCTGCCCTCCCGCGCCCAGATAGACGATCAGCGGGAAGACAAAGAGCACACATGCCGACTCATAGAGTCCGTTCTGCCATAGGTGATTGCCGTCGCCGATCCTCGGAAAAGCAAGAACAGCAACCAGCAGCAGGCTGCACCAGGTGAAACCATATTTGACGCTCCGGAGCCTGGTGACCCTGAACAGCAAGAGCCCCGCAAAAAAAGGATACATCAGCCGGGTAATGCCGATCCGCAGCTGTTTCGGGTCCAGCGACCATCCGCCGATGAGGTCGCCGGTACCGCCCGTCACGGTGTAATGGATAAGGGCTGCGCCGGCCACAACGACCAGGATCGTAAGCAGTGTTTTGGAGAACTTCCTGACGAACAGCGCATAGAGGATATTCGCAACGTATTCGAAGAAGAGCGACCAGGCCGGGCCGTCCAGCGGATGCATTTCCTGCCAGCCGCGGATATCCATGCCGGGAGGTATCGGGATCAGCGTGCAGCCGATCAGCATGACAACGATCAGTCTCCACACCGGCACCGTATGTATGGCAGGGAATGCCGGCGAATCCTGGAAATAAAAACAGACTGCCCCGATGACCGACCCGAGCACTACCATCGGGTGCAGCCGGATCAGGCGGCGTCGAAAGAAATTGCGGAGCGACATCCTGGCCCAGCGGTCGTCATAGGCATAGCCGATAACAAAACCGGATAAGAGGAAGAAGAAGTCGACGGCGAGATAGCCGTGATTGACGATCATATCGAGGTGGCCGGTGGCATGCGGTTCGAAGAGGTGCATAATGACAACCATCATGGCGGCCACGCCGCGGAGGCCATCCAGTATGGGATAGTGCGGCTTTGAGGTCAGTTGAGTAGAGCTGGTCATGGTATAAAGAGAAAAGATAATACTTTTTTGCAAATGTGAGGTAGGTCACGCAATTGTCTTTTGATCGCATCCTTACTTTGTGGGACATGACAAAATCTTTTAACTATATGGTGCTTGCAACCCTATTGGCGGGTCTCGCGGGGTCCGCGCATCGACCCGGTGCCGGGCCGTCTTCCGGTGTGCCTGTAGCCGCGCGCAGCCTGCCGTCATTCAGCGGAGCCACCGGATGGCTCAACTCGCAACCCCTGACGGAGGCGTCCCTGCGCGGCAATGTCGTCCTCGTTGAGTTCTGGACCTATACCTGCGTCAACTGGCGGCGTACGCTGCCCTATGTCCGGACCTGGGCAGAGAAGTATAAGGAGCAGGGGCTGGTGGTGATCGGCGTACACACGCCGGAATTCTCCTTTGAAAAGAATGCTGATAACGTCAAATGGGCCGTAAAGGATATGAAGATCCTTTTCCCTGTCGCGACAGACAATGACTATGCCGTATGGCGGGCCTTTGACAACGAGTACTGGCCGGCTCTTTATTTTATCGACGCGAAAGGACGTATCCGTCACACCCATTTCGGCGAAGGCAGCTACGATCAGTCGGAGAAGGTCATACAGCAATTGCTGGCCGAGGCCGGCGCCAAAGGCATCAGCAGTCAGCTAACACCGGTAGACCCCACGGGCGCCGAGACGGCCGCCGACTGGAGAACCCTGCAGTCCTCCGAGAACTATCTGGGCTACGAGCGCACGGCGAACTTCGCGTCTCCCGGCGGCGCCATAGCCGACCAGCGCCGGGAGTATATCGCCCCGACCACGTTGAGGCTGAATCAGTGGGCCCTAATGGGCAACTGGACCATGGGCAAAGAAGCCGACGTGGTGAACGAGCGCAACGGAAGGCTGCGGTATCGCTGGCATGCCCGCGACGTCAATCTCATCATGGGTCCGGCGGCGCCGGGGAATGCTGTGCGATTCCGGGTGCTGATCGACGGAAAGGCGCCGGGCGCAGCGCACGGAGATGATGTGGACGAGGAAGGCAACGGAACCCTAAAGGAACAACGGATATACCAGCTGATCCGTCAGCCTTCGACCATCGCCGACCGGGAGTTCGAAATCGTGTTTTTGGATGCCGGCGCAGCGGTC
This sequence comes from Bacteroidota bacterium, assembly GCA_018267585.1. Classification (GTDB taxonomy): domain Bacteria; phylum Bacteroidota; class Bacteroidia; order Chitinophagales; family Chitinophagaceae; genus Puia. The sequence goes on along the minus strand of JAFDYE010000781.1, from coordinate 1,397 downwards.
TTTGATTTTACTTTTGGCTGATCTTGCCTATCTTGTAAGGGATTGGATCATCACTCATGCTTTATCAGTCCCTGAATATCTTTTTCTTTGTCTTTCACACGGCGATCACCCTGTTCAACTGCACAGGCTGGATCTTCCCGGTGACCCGCAAATGGAACCTGGTCACCCTGGGTTTGACGGCGGGTTCGTGGTTCATCCTGGGAATTTGGTACGGGTGGGGATATTGCGCCTGTACGGACTGGCACTGGATGGTGCGCAGACATCTCGGCTATCATGACCAGAGCAGGTCTTATATCCATTTTTTGATCCTGCATCTGACAGGAGCAAACCTCCGCCCCGACCTGGTGGAGGGCGCTACACTTCTTGTGTTCCTGATCAGCGTCATCATGAGCGTCTGGCTCAATATCAGGGACTGGCGTCGGCGGCGATCACTTCTGTTCCGGAAGGGGGCTTAACATATCCACGACGTCCTTCCAGGAACCGTCCGGCTGTCGCTTCCAGATGGTCACCCCTTTGTAATTCCGCGTGATGGTCTTTCCGCTGGAGTCGTTGAAGGAGATCTTTGTATCCTCGATCAGGTAGCCCATATCGGCTGCTTTTGAGATCTCGGCGCTTTGCGGCGTCCAGCTGATGGCGAAACCAGGCGACTTGAAACTTCCCTCCACCATCTGGCGGATCGCCTGCTTTCCTTTGATCGGAGGCATATCGCCGGCCGATATCACCGTTGCATCATCGGCCCAGTAGCTGAGGGTCTTCTCCACGTCCCGCGCGGCTGCGGCTTGCGCCCAGTCCCTGCTGACCTGCATCAGCTTGTCGCCTTCTGTCTTTGCGTCGGGCACCTGGCCCGTACAGCCCGCGAACGCAGCCGCGGCGAGCGCAATAGCTATTTTGTTTCTCATACAGTTGTTTTATAGCTAAATATACTTTATTTATCCCGATTATTTCCTGAGTCCGAAAGATCAGCAAACCCGGAACCTGCGCAGTCGCCGGGTATAATAATTTCAACTGCTTTTTGCCCATTTTCGTAATTTGAAGGTAAATATCATTTTATGTCAATACGAAAAGAGGACGTCCGCCAGGAGGTATTCGACCTGTATGACGACTATGCCCATAGCCGGCTCAGCAGACGCGACTTCGTGGAGAAGCTTTCGGCCTATGCCGTAGGCGGCGTCACCGTCACAGCATTGATGAGCTTTCTCATGCCGGACTACAAGAATACGCTGCAGGTCCAAGCGGACGACCCGCATCTGAGAACAGAATATGTCAATTATAATTCTCCAAAAGGCGGTGGTTCGATCAAGGCTTTGCTGGCAAGACCAACCGATGCGAACACGAAATTGGGCGGCATCGTAGTGGTCCACGAGAACCGCGGCCTGAATCCTTATATCGAGGACGTT
>JAFDYE010000780.1 GCA_018267585.1 Bacteroidota bacterium | reverse complement strand
TCAACATATACGTTCTTGTATTCCGGTTGTGCTCCACAAAAGGAATATGACGCTGATATAACTCATCGAACAACATACCCAGCTGCAGCACATGCTGCTTGCTCTCCAGAAAAAAACCACACCTGACATGCTGCCCCCCACTGTCAAAACTGAGCTCATTGGTCATGCCGTCCGAGTTGCTGCCCGACACCATCGCGCCGTCATTGACATACATGCCGCTATACGCCTCCACATTAAAGTCCAGGTTACTGATCATCCGGAGAGGATAGTGGACAGCCCCGATGGTGACGCCCTCTATACTGACCTTCAAATCCTCAGGCGACAACCCATAGTTCCGCACATCACCCCGGGCGATAAAAGCGCCGATCACCACCACTCCGATACCCGCGCCAAAAACATAAGGGATATAGTCGTTCATATTGGGGATAAAGACCAGCAGCAGCGAAGAGGCCGCAATAAAAAGACCGCCATACGCGATGTACGCGCGCTTATTGCGCCGGGATATAACCAGTTTGGTGCGAAATTCCATGCACCCAAAATAAAGAAATTTGCTGAATCCTCCCACCCCGGGCGCGCAACCCCGTCGCCCGTCACAGCTTCTCATACACCACCGCAGCGCCCTGCCCCACCCCCACACACATCGTCGCCAGCGCATACCGTACCGACCGCCGCTGCATCTCATGGACCAGGGTCGTAGATATCCGCACACCGCTGCACCCCAGCGGATGACCGATCGCGATCGAGCCGCCGTTGACATTCACCAGCGCCGGGTCCAGCCCCAACTCCTGCATGCATACCAGTGCCTGGACCGCAAACGCCTCATTCAGCTCGACCAGGTCCAGGTCGCCCGCCTGCAGCCCGGCCCGCTGCAACGCCTTCCGCGTAGCCGGTATCGGCCCGACCCCCATGATCGATGGGTCGACACCCGCCACCCCCATACTCACCACCCGCGCCATCGGCCGCAGTCCGTATTTCTTTACCGCCGTTTCACTGGCAAGCAACATCGCCGCGGCGCCGTCATTGATACCCGCCGAATTACCCGCCGTCACGCTCCCGTCCTTTATAAAAGCAGGCCGCAGCGCCGCCAGCTTCTCCATAGAGGTGCTGCGCGGAGGCTCGTCCTTCTCAAAATAGATCTTCTCCTGTTTGCCACCCAGTATCTCGACGGGCGCGATCTCCGCCGCCCACTTCCCCGCCTCGAGCGCAGCAAAATATTTCTCCTGCGACAGCAGCCCGAATTGATCCTGCGCCTCCCGCGACACCTTCCACTGACGGGCGACATTCTCCGCCGTCTCCCCCATCGAATAGGGATGGTATAGATCCGCCATCTTCTTATTGACAAAACGCCAGCCGATCGTAGAGTCGAATATCTCGGCATTCCGGTTAAAGGCGCTGCTCGATTTGCTCATCACGAAAGGCGCGCGCGTCATGCTCTCCACACCCCCGGCAATAAAAAGATCGCCGTCCCCGCACGCGATGGCGCGGCCCGCATCCATGATCGCCTGCAACCCCGAGGCACAAAGACGGTTGACCGTATTGCCGGGTACGGTCACCGGCAGACCCGCCAGCAGCGCAGCCATCCGGGCCACATTGCGGTTGTCCTCTCCCGCCTGGTTGGCGTCACCCGCAATAACATCCTCGATCTCCTCGGCATCGATCCCCGGATTACGCTGAAGCAAGGCTCGAATCACATGCGCAAGCAGGTCGTCGGGGCGAATAGTGCTCAGCGCGCCGCCATATTTTCCAATAGGCGTGCGGACCGAGTCTATAACATAGATAGCATTCATAGTCGTTGTTTGCGCCGGCAAGTTACACGAATTTCATCAACTCGCTCTCACGCCAGCTCCTCTTCAACAATTGTCGTCTGATGCCCCGCAGCATTCGTCAATATTATTTGTAAAAAGTCATAGCTGTCCCGGCGCGCCGTCTCCGCATCCACTCTTGTCCCGTCCCTCAAAGTCGCCATTCCGTCATCGTCGAGGTCCAGTTCGGCGTCTTCGCCATAATTGGGGTTATATACGGATATGACGATGGAGAACAACTCCTCGCCGTCCTTGTCCCGATATGTGTTGACCGGGATCCTCTCTCCTGTCACCTCCCTCCAGTCTACGAACATGCCGTTATATCCGTGACGGTCCCCGTCAAACAGGACGATCTGCTCGCCGCTGGCCGGATGCTCCGCGACCACCACCGCCGGCCCGTTATCCCCGCTTACAACCAGCGATTTCCTGAGCAAACCGCCATAATATTTAATGCGCCACTGCGTGCCCCCCTTCCCATCCCGCAGCTGACCGCGCCACTCATGGTCGAGAAGGCGCGCCCCGCCACTATACGATGTCGTGTACTTTTCCAGATGGGTCGGAGATTGAACCGAAAGCTTCATAAAATTAAGATTAGGGTTTCAAGATACTAAAACATCCTTTTCCCCAATAATTTACCACAATAGGGTATTGTCGGCCGCCACACCCCGCAGTAACTTTATACCGTCACCTAAGAACATGGATACCACCAGTCCCTCAACGCACTCACCGGCATCTGTGTCCTTGCCGGTGTCTCCGGACGACGATAGCCGCTTTGACAGGACGGCATCGCCCTCTCCGGCATTTCCGAAAGAAACCCTGCAGCAATGCGGGGTTTCGCGGGTCATCCATATTCATGCGTGCCCTCCTGCCCCCGCGCTTATCAACATTCTCGAACAGGCAGCCGCCCTCGGCTACAATACCCTCCACCTCACCGGCGCCGACCACCGGCTGGAAGAGCTTGTCACCACCTCCCATACCCTCGGCTACCTGAATACCCTCACCACAACCGATACTCCCCTCACTCCCCGCATCCTCCGGCACCTCGATCACGTCACCCTCAGCATCGGAGGCAAACCCGAAACCCACGACCGCCTCCTCCGCCGGCGCGGCGCCTTCGCACGCATGCTCCGGGGCATCCCCATCATCAGCAACTCCGTCGACAGCCTCGGCTTCACACACACCCTTCGCCCCGACAGCTGGCAAATTCTCTCCTGGCTAACCGACTTTGCCATGCACCACAAAGCCAGCCGCCTCCAGCTTTCCACCCACACGCCGGCGCACTCGCGCGCAATGAGATGGACAGACGTCGACCTCTACCGCATCTACATCGCCCACTACTATCTAAAAACATTCGCAGAACCCGAGCTCCTCATCCGGATCGACCTCCACCACCGGCACAGCCTCATCGACAAGGCGTTCTCCACGCCCTTCAACGAGCTGACCATCGACGAACACGGCGATATCCTCCCCGTTCCGCACGGGTGCTCGAAATTCTTCCGCATGGGGAATATCTACGCAAAAGAGTCACTGGCCACCCTGATCCAACGATTCATGGAAGAAAAGCACGGGTATCTCATGCAGCTGTACAACAACACGTACAGAGAGATCCTCGGGTCCGGCGACGACCTGTTCAATTGGACACAACAGATCGTGGACGCAAGCCACCGGCTGGCAACAACGATTACTTAACCCGGTCCGCAGGCGAATACTACATACTCGACCTGTTCGACGAATTCAACATCTTGCTAAGGAACTCCGGCGTCACCCCGATATAGGACGCCACCTGCTTCTGCGGCAGCACACCGATGAGCGATGGATACAGCTGGCAAAAATTCGCATACCGCTGCTTCGCCGGCAGGCTGAGTATGCTCACCAGCCTGGCCTGATGCGCAGCCAGCGCATTCTGCGAGAGTATCCGGAAAAAGCGCTCGAACTTCGGGATATCCACGAACAACCTGTCCACATCGGCCTCCCGCATCCAAACCACCTCGCTGTCCTCGAGGGCGTCCACCGAAAGTATGCTGGGGCGCTGGAAGACCATGCTCCCGATATCTCCGACCCACCACCCCGGCGGTGCGAACTGTATCACGTGCTCAAAACCGTTGCTGTCGATCGAATAGCTGCGCAGCAGACCCGCCGTGACAAAAGCAGGACCCTTTACGACCTCGCCTTCCTGGTTGAGGAATTGCTTCTTCCTGATAACCCGGTGCTGAAGGAGCCGGACAAAATATTCCCTCTCCTCATCCGTGAGGGTAACATGACGGGAGATATGCTCCAGAATAAGTGATGCATCCATTGCCGTAAATATAGGAAATACTATCCCTCTTTATTCGCCAGCTGCCCGCAGGCGGCATCGATATCCTTACCCCTGCTGCGACGCAACCTCGCATTGACCTTGTTCTTTTCCAGATGGGACATGAAAGCCGCAATGGCCTCCTCCTCCGGCTTCGAGAAGAGGGCCTGGTCGATAGGGTTGTATTCGATGATATTCACGAGATCGGCCGGCACCTGGCGGTAGAGCCTGACAAGCTCGTCGGCGTCCTTAATGCTGTCGTTGAAGTCCTTGAAGAGGATGTATTCGAATGTGATCTCGTTGCCGGTCTGTTTATAGAAGTGATTGAGCGCGTCGACGAGCGCCTTGATGTTGTTGCGCTCGTTGATCGGCATTATCTCGTTGCGCTTCTGGTCGTTGGCAGCATGCAACGAGAGCGCTAGCTTGAATTTGACCTTGTCGTCACCCAGCTGACGGATCATCTTGGCGACGCCGGCAGTGCTGACGGTGATGCGGCGGGGACTCATGCCGAGGCCCTCGGTGGGACTCGTGATCCGCTCGATCGCGCCCATGACGTTCTTGTAGTTGAGCAATGGCTCCCCCATTCCCATAAACACGATATTCGATAGTTTTTTCTCGTACACCCTTTCCGACTGCTGGTTCAAAAGCACAACCTCGTCATAGATCTCGTCGGCATCCAGGTTCCGCTGCCGTTTCATATAGCCCGTAGCGCAAAACTTACAGCTAAGCGAACAGCCGATCTGCGAAGAGACACAGGCCGTCTTCCGTTCATCGGTCGGGATAAGAACGCCTTCAACGAGATGGTTATCGGCCGTGCGAAAACGGTTTTTGATCGTCCCGTCCGCAGAATATTGCGTCGCATCGACGGTCAGCGCCGGCAGCGTAAAGCTGTCGGCCAGTTTCTGACGGAGCTCCCTGGAGAGGTTGGTCATGTCCTCAAAGCTGTGGGCATGTTTCAGCCAAAGCCATTCATTGACCTGCTTGACGCGAAACTTCTTCTCGCCGAGCTGACCAACCAGGAAATCCTCTAACTCACTGAGAGTGAGATGTCTTATATTGCGCTTCTCCGTCTTCATATCGTTCTCCTCCTTTTGGGGCCTGCAAAGTTACGCTAATTTATCAAGATGGGGTCGCCCCGGCAGATCCCACTCTTAACCTAGATTATTCCTCCCCCCTTCCCCCCGTCTTAACTTTGCATCCACAAGGAGATACAACTTTGAAAAGGATCATCGAACAGATCATATCACAGCCCGCCGCCCCCGGAATGGTCGGCGACGGATTCAGGGTCTATAACTATATACCGGGTGGAGGAGGACTACCGGGCAGCGAGATACCCCGGGAGCGCATCAGCCCCTTCCTGATGCTCGACTTCAACGCCGAGATCGACTTCGGCCCCTCGGCCCGGGTCCGCGGCGTCGGCGTCCACCCCCATAAAGGCTTCGAAACGATAACCGTAGCCTATAAAGGCTCCGTCGCCCACGCCGACAGCGCCGGCAACAGCGGCACCATCAACCCCGGCGACGTCCAGTGGATGACCGCCGGCGCCGGCATCCTCCACAAAGAATTTCATGAAGAAGAGTTCTCGAAAAAAGGCGGCCCCTTCGAAATGGTCCAGCTTTGGGTCAACCTCCCCAAACGCCACAAACTTACCCCGCCAAACTATCAGTCCCTCACCGCCGACAAAATGGGCAGGCACATCCTCCCTGACGGCCAGGGACAGGTCAACGTCATCGCGGGTACCTTCAACGGCACACAGGGCCCGGCCCAAACCTTCACCCCGGTCAACCTCTTCGACCTGAGACTAAATAAAGGAGCAAAACTCACCACCAGCATCCCCCAAAACCACAACACGGCCCTGCTGCTCGTCAACGGCACCGCAGCCATCAACGGCCAGACCGCCCCCGAACACAGCTTTGTACTGTTCGCCAACGAAGGCGAAGACATCGACATCCGCACCACCGACGGCGCCACCATCCTCCTGCTCAGCGGCGAGCCCATCGACGAACCCATCGTCGCCTACGGCCCCTTCGTGATGAACACAGCACAGGAGATCATCGATTCCATCCGCGAAGTACAGGCCGGAAAATTTGGCGAACTGGAATAGCCGGGGGCCCCACATCCCCTCAACACAATACCGTGCACTCAACATAATGCCATGCAAAAGAAAATAACCCATATACTAAAAGGCCGGGAGAAAGAGATCGCTCCCGGCCAGATCGTCCTCCAACCCCTGCCCCACGCAGAGTTCCGCTTTGCAAACCCATTCATCGTCCTCCACCACATGCCGCCCAACACCATAAAACCCGGCTCCGCGATCCGCCTGCCCATGCACCCCCACCGCGGCTTCTCACCCGTCACCATCCAGCTGCAGGGCGAAGGCTTCCACCTCGACAACGCCGGCAACGAACACACCATCGGCGCCGGCGACGTACAGTGGATGTTCGCCGGAAAAGGCATCCTCCACAGCGAAGGCCCCACCCCCCGGCTCCTCGAAAAAGGCGGCGTGCAAGAGCTGATCCAGCTCTGGATCAACGCCCCCGCCGCGCACCGACTGGACGAACCCTTCTACCAGTTCGCCCCAAAAGACCTGCAGCCCCCGGTGCTCCAACAGGACGGCGTCCACCTGCGCCTCGCCAGCGGCCACTACGAAGACGCCACCGGCCCGCTGAAAAGCTTCACCCCCGTCATCATGATCACTGGCGATATTCGCAAAGCCCGCCGCGTCCAGCTGACAGCCATACCCGGCTACTGGACCCTCCTGTACATCATCAAAGGCTCCATCTGCGTCAACTCGGAGACCGTCAACGAACACCATCTTATCGTCTTTGAAAAGGACAACGACGAGCTGATCGTCACAGCGACAGAAGATACCCAGCTCCTCTTCCTGTCCGCCCAACCGATCGACGAACCCGTCGCAGCAAAAGATAATTTTGTAATGAATACCCAACAGGAGATAGAAGAAGCGATCGCCGACTACAAGGCCGGAAGGTTCTGAAGCCAATCCCCGATCCTACCGACAACCTCAGGAGCCATAGTCTCCGGCAGCCTTGCATACTCATCCGTCTGACAGCTGACACAATGCTGGTAGAGGTGATTGACCCCGGGAACCAGCCAGGTAGTCACCCGGCGGTTGCCCCCTTTCGCCAGGCCCTCCGCGATACCCTTCAGGTTGACGACCCCATCGGAGATGATATCCCTGTCACCATTAAGCGCAAGCACCGGACAATGCACCAGCGGCAGGACCCGCGAAGGATCATACCGCAGGAAACCCTGGTACCAGCGACCCGTAGCCTGGCGGATATAGCTCTCCAGCGGAAAGAAGAAATGACCTCCATCGACCAGCCGGTTAGCCGCAACAACCGAGTCGTCCCAAATCTTCCACCGCGCATAGGCCCTACGGATCAACGCATCCATACCGGGATCCCCGGCATGGTCATACACCAAATGGAATAATAAATTATTGATCGAGTCATAGCGCATCTTGTTGACCGCAGGAATAGGCGACCGGGCCACCATATTCCGGTTCTGCGCCAGCAACGCCTCCAATCCCGTCACACCCGGCGAGCTGAGACTAACGACAAACCCTATCCTTTCATCCCGCCCCGCCGCTATCGCCGCAGCCATCCCGCCCTCGCTATGCCCCAGCAACCCGATCCGCCGGATGCCCAGGTCCCTGCGACTACATAAATAATTGACCGCCGCCAGCGCATCTGAGGCAAAATCGGCAGTCGTAGCAGCGCTATAGTCCCCCGTACTTTTACCCACGCCGCGATCATCACTCCGCAACACCACAAACCCCCTCCGGACAAGACTGTCTGCCAGCAACGCAAAAACTTTATGTCCACCCATCGTCCCATCCCTGTCCTGCTTACCCGTCCCCGAAAGGATCACCACCGCCGTCCTGGCTCCGCCCACCGGATAGCCCACCGTCGCCCCGATATGGATCGAGTCATTCAAACCATCAAACACTACACTATCCGCACGCGACCGCGAAAGCTCGACCATCATCTCTATCTCATCCGCCAGCCCGCTGGGACTGCCCTTATACCCAATGCTCGGAAACCGCAACACCCCATTCCCGTCGATCACCGCCTTCATCGGGATACCCGAACTGTGCAGCGCCCCCGCATACGCCTTATACGCATCCTCCATGCCGGGCCCTTCGTCGAACAACACGGTAAAAGGATAACCCTTGTCCTTCAAAAAAGCCTTCCCCTTCGCCTTGTAATCCGGATCCCGCTCCTGCGTATCGATAAAAAGAAATACGACCCCCGTATCCCGCGCATACCGCGAGACAGCCATATTCATCCCCGCCATCGCAGCCTTGCACGGCGCACACCAGGTCGCCCAGAAATCCAGCACCACTACCTTTCCGCGCAGGCTCTTCAAAGACACCCTTCGCCCCGCACCATCAACCAGAGCAAAATCAGGCGCCGCAAAATTCTGGCGGCTCCGAAGGACCTCTTCACGCACCAGCTGCTTCGTCCGCGCATCCTTCAGCGACTCCATCCACGCGTCAAAGCCGGCGTCTCGCCCATGACTCATCACATAACGCCGCCGCAACATGTCGATCATCACGGGCGTCATCTGATTGAGACGCACCGCTACCCGCAAGAGCGAATCCAGCGCCTTATGATCTTTCGTCCTCTCCAGCAGCACCGCCTCCGTCTGATCGAGGTCCGAAGAGCCCCCACCATAGTGCGCCTGCGCCCGCCGCGCCAGCGCAAGCGCCTCCTTATCCCGGCCCAGTTCCATCAGGATGCGGGCGTGCAGCCGGAAATAGCTGCCAAAGGCCTTCTCACAATAGCCCTTCCATTCAGAGGGAGAGTAATACCACAGGCCGGCAGGCTGGTGGCCACAGAAATAAAGCATCCGCTGGTATAGCGCGTCCGACAAAGGATAGGCCGTCGCCGCATCCATCGTCCTCCAGTCATCATACGGTATCTCGACGGCCTTGTAATAGACCTCGGGCAGATTCAGCATCGGTATCGTCGAACGCAACTCCAATACAACTCCCGTCTTCTTCTGTGCGATCGCTATCGCAAAAACATTGCGGTATACCAGCTCGTACTGAATATCCAGGACCCGGTTGATCCTCTCCTCCGATTCCCGATAAGGGAAGCTGTCGAGAAATGCACGCCCCAAAGAAAGCCGCGTCTCCATCGTCTTCGCACGAAGAGCCCGCCGATAGGCATCCATCCGCGCCAAGGCGCCCGTAGGCCAGGCCGCAAGCGAAACACGATGAATAGAGTCCGCCCGAAGACTGTCCCGCAGCAACTCCCTGCAGATCAAAAAAGCATTCACCATCGCCTCCTCGCTCCCCAACCCCAGCAGATACCGGACGGCGCGCGTCGACTCACGCGCACCCTTCGGCGGCTCAAAGTTCGTCGCGGCCCGCAAATAAGGCAGCACCAGCGGAAACCGCGCGCCGTGTTCACGCAATATCTCATTGCTGAGCCACATATAGGTCGCCGTATCACTGATGGTGAACGACCTGAAATAACCCGGCACACCATAACCATACCGGGGACTGCGCAATAGTCCATACCCCGCTTCCGCCCCCGGCATATAGCGGCCATCACGACGATAGACCATCGTGAAATACCCCGTGTCATTATTATTGTCGCAAACGCTCCCCGCCACAAACTTATAAGCGAGAAACCCCGCCGCCGGGGGCAAAGCAAAGCTGCCCGTCCATGCCGTGTCGCCTGTGAACCGAAGGGCATATTCATAAACATGCCACGAATACAACGTATCAAACGCATAGACCACCACGCTAACGCCGCCCGCGACCGCAGTATCAGACCGCCAGCTGATATTCAACACATCTCCGCCAACAACCCTCATCGGATACCGCGCAGAATGCTGTGCCCTGGCGGCGGCCGCAGCGACCACCACCAGGAACAGGAATACAACTTTTTTCATACTTTATGGATTTGGCTGAATTTCAGGATTCAGCTTGAGATTATAAGGGGAGATCGGCAGGACATACCGGTTGCCGGAAGGATCGAGCGTATAGGTCACGCCTCCAAAGACACGCGTGACCGTCCGCTGAAACCTGCTCTCCGACTTCAACCTCCGCATATCCCACCACCGCAGCATACGACAGAAGAACTCGCGCTGCCTCTCCTGTATCACCTTCACCAGCGCATCATCGGCATCAGAGGCGCTCAAAGCCACATAGTTCGCAGCAGTATATCGTTTCACACGCAGCTTATTGACCCACTCCATCGCCATCGCCGCATCCCCCGTCCGGGCATAATACTCCGCCTTGATAAGCATCATCTCGGGTACGCTCACCCCCGTATTGCGGGCCTCACCCAGCGACCGGTCCTTGGAGAAGAACCTCCCCCCCGCAGCAACATACTGCGACGATATCGTCGATGCCCCCGTTGTGAACAATATATAGCGTTGGTCATTCGGCTGCAACACCGACAGCAGCGTATCGCTGAGCCGCATCGCGGTCGGCGCATAGGCCGAGACGCCATAAGACGACACGATCTTGGACAGCAGGATCTCCGGATCGCTCTTCCGCAGCGGATAGTTGGCATAAGTGATCGTGCCGAGCGCGCCGAGATCATTCAACGCGCTCCGATAAGACAACGCGCTGTCCGCATATCGGCTGGCGCTGTCATACCGGTTCATATACAGGAAACAGCGCGCCATGACGCCATAGGCCGAGGCCTTCGTGGGATACATATTATAGGCCTGCACAACCGGCAGCGCAGGCAGCGCCGTCCGAAGGTCCGAAAGCACCTGCTGATACACCTCCGCCACGGGATTGCGCACCAGCGACTGGGTCGTCGTCTCTTTCAATACTAGCGGAACACCCGGATCAGTAGCCGCAGTAGCGCTGTTAAAAGGCTTCGCATACGTATTGACCAGCCCGAGATAGGCGTCGGCCCGGTGCACCAGGGCCTCGGCGATCATCTCGCTCTTCTGGTCAGCCATGCCATCTTGAACTCCCGGCACCTCCGTTATGATCACATTCGCGTTCGTGACCGTGTTGTACAGAAAGCTCCAGTTGGGGTCCTGGTAGTAAAAACCCGTCAATGGATAGATGACGGACTGCCAGGTGTAGGTCCTGGGCAGCCAGCCATAATAGTCGCTGGCCAGCATACCCTGCCACTGCGCGCTGCCATCCACGTACTGTACGTCGTCAGAAGCATAGTCGGTCACACCGGCGCTGGCTTCAAAATTGCTGCTGTTGTCCAGCAGCAGACGATAGTTCTGCAACTGGCCGGGAACCAACGTACCCTGGGTCTTGATATCGACATACTTCCTGCAACCCATCGAGAACAGCAGAATTAACAATAAATAATATCTATACTGCATAAAAATTAGAAGTTGAGTTTTACAGACATATTATAGGACCGGGACGCCGGCAGGCTATAGGCGCCGTTGGGATAGCTCGTGAAGTCGGGATCATAGCCCTGCTTGTTCGCCTTCCACAGAAGACCCGCATTCCGCAAGGCAAAGCCCACGCTCGCCGCCTTCACCTGCCATTTGCTGATCAGCGCCAACGGCAATTCATAGCTGATCGCGACCTCCCTCAGCCGCAGATAGTCGGAAGAGAGTACGTTGATATCGGAATATTGGTACCGGTAAAGGCTATATGTCACCTGCGTGCCCGTCCCGTTCAGACCCGGGACCGCCGTCCTCGCCTCGTCCCCCTTCTGCTGCCAGCGCTGCGCAATATCGCCGCTGACACTGTAATTCGCCTGGTAGTAATTCGTGATATAATTGCTCACGCTCGGCTTGAGAAAGACACCACCGAACTGGTACGTCACCAGCGCATACAGCGAGAAGCCCTTCCAGCGCAGCGTGGTATTCCAACTGCCGAAATAGGGCGCAATGGTGTGACCCGCATTCTTCAGGTCCGCAAAATACATCGGCGAGGCGACCGGGACCGTATCCCCATTTCGGTTGAATACCCTGGTCAGACCATCCGCGTTGAGCCCGGCATTGCGGAAGACCAGCAGCTTGTCCATCGGGTAACCCTTGACATAGCTGATCAGACCGGGCATATAAGAAGTATAGTACGACGTGATGCTGCTGGTGTCAAACCTGTTCTCCGTGATCTTGTTCACGTTGTACGAAAGACTGATCCCCATATTCCAGCTAAACCGATTGTCGTTGAGAAGCACGAAATTCAGACCGGCATCGAAGCCTTTTCCGTTCATAGACGCGGCATTCCTGGTCAGCGTGGCATTGTTGACCATACCTGCATAAGCCGCGTTGATCGGAAAGCTATATAAAAGGTCGTTGCCCTTCTTCCGATATACGTCGACCGACCCGCTGAGACGGCTGTTGAACAACGAGAAGTCCGTGGCAATATTCGTGACATAGGTCTTCTCCCAGCGCAACTCCGGATTGGCCAGGGAGTTGATGGAGGCCGCCGGGAGCCCCGTCGTATTGTCGGTCGTGAGGGCGATCGCGGTAAAGGGATAGATATTCATACCGATATTCCCGTTGACCCCGTAGGTCGCCCGCAGGTCCAGATTATCTATCCAGCTGACACCCTTCAGGAAATTCTCCCTGGAGAGCACCCATTTCAGCCCACCCGACCACAACGGCGTTGCGCGGTACTTCCTGTCAAGACCAAAATTGTTATAGTCGTCATAACGCCCGCTGCCGGAGAGGGTATACTTCCCCATCAGCGTATAGGCGAAGTTTCCGAAATAGGACAGGAAGCGCCTCCGCTGGTCGGCTTGGGTCGGCGAGCCGCCAATGCTCATGCTATAGCCATAGATGCTGGGGTACGCCGAGGAAAGATAGCTCACGGGGATCGAAAGCCCCGTGCTGGTATTATAGCCGTACAGCGATGAGCTCCCCTGTCCCACCTGTGTCTGCCTGATCTCCGCACCGGCGATGGCGTTGATCTGGTGTATCAGGCCGATGTTCCGGTCATAAGCCAGCTGACCCCGGAGCGCATAGTTGTTATTGGTGGTATTCACCAGCGACAGGATCCCGCCGTTGTTGTAGATGCCGAGACCGTTATGGCCCGTTGTCGTTGAAGGGTCCGTATAGGTATTCACCATGTTCCGGTAATAGAAGGTCTGGGGATCATAATAGACCCGGTGATTGCTGAAAGACTGTTCGTTGGTGTACTGGACAGATCCCGATATGCCCTTCCAAATCGGTACGTTCAGATTGATACTCGCAGTATAGTTGTTATCCTTTTGCACATTGTCGCTGTTGGCCAGCTCGTCGAGGTAGTTGTACTGCCAGTTGACAAAAGCGCTGGGCAGCGTCTTCGTAAAGGCGGGATTCCACCGGTCATAGGAGACGCCGTTCCCGCTTTTGTCGGCGAGGTTCATATAGGGCATCAGCACATAGGGGCTGTTCATCGGGAAAAGACTGTTGACACCGAGGCCGTCGTTAACATAATTGAAAAAAGACCCGCGCAGATTTGTCGAAAGCGTCGCTACTTTAAATAACTTCCAGCTGTTGTTCATTGTTAACGTCAGCCGCTGCCCCTGCGTCCTTCTTTCAAAGGCGTCTTCCTTGCTGTAGCTTGCCGAATAATAATAGGTCGAAGTATTGCTGCCGCCGCTGACGGAGAGATTGTACTCCTGGTTGGTAGCGGGGCGAAGGACATAGCGCTGTATCTGGCTGGTATTGTCGATGGCCTTCAAAGAGTCGGCCGAGGCCTGGTACTGGGCCTGGGTGATGGCGCCCGACTTAAGATTGAGGGCCAGCACAGTTCCGGGAGCAGGATAGTAGGCGGCAGAGTAGACGTCCGCGCCAAGATTGTTCGCATTGAGAAAACCCCGGTCGACGAGCTCTTTCTCATATCCCAGCTCCTGCGCAGAGCTCATCCTCCGCAGATAGCCCAGGTCGGGTCGCTCCGATACCGTCGCGTTGGCCGAGACGCTGATGGAAGGCGCCTGACTGCTATGCCCTCTTTTTGTCGTTATAACGATGACCCCGTTGGCGGCCCTTACCCCCCAGATCGAGGCAGCGGCGGCATCCTTCAAAAAGGTCATATTCTCGATGTCGTCCGGGTTGATGGCCGAGATATCGAGGTCACTGATAGCCCCGTCTACGACCAGCAGCGGATAAGACTCGGCGGTCAGCGTGCCCGTGCCGCGGATGGTGATGCCATAATCGTTGCGGGCGTTGGTATGCGTGCCCGAGTTGATGGCCTGCTGGTTACCAGCGGTATAAATAAAGCTCCTGTCACCCGAGATGATATTGACCTTCACCCCCGGTATCTGTCCTTCCAGCCGCTGTATCACGTTGGGAGAAGGTATCTTCTCCAGCGCCTTGCCGCTGATGGTGGTGAAAGCCCCCGTTGCCCTCTCCTTCGGCAACTGCTGCAGGCCGTTGCTCACGACCGTCACTTCGTCCAGCGTCCCCTTGTTGGTGGCGTACAACTGTACGATCATCGACGTCAACCCTCCCACCGCAACCGTCTCGCTTCGATAGCCCACGAACGTAAATACCAGCGAGTCGGCAGGCATTAAGCCGGACAGCGTGAACTCACCCCTGTCACCGGTCTGGGTACCCTTCCGCGTGCCCTTCACCCAGATGCTGACAAAGGGCAGGCCCGCGCCCCTCTCGTCGATGACAGACCCATGCAGCGTACGCGCCGTTTCCGGCACTGCCTGCTGCGCCGAAGCCACGCCGGTCGCAGGCAGCTCGTTACCATGGAAAAACCGCGCATCCCTCGCCACGATCGAATACTCGTTGTCGCTGACGTACAGGAACAGCAGGTTGTTGGGATACAGGACGTTCTTCAACACCTCTTCCACACTGCCCCCTTCGAGGGCCTTCTCCGTAGTAGTCTTGCCGTTCAGCAGCCCGTGCTCGTAGGCGAATTTGGTGTGAAATCTTTTCTCGACCTTTTCGATGGCCACCCGCAGCGGGATCTTTGATTCCCGGCTTGCGGGGGCGTTTTGCGCGACGGTATCCCCGGGGCCGGCCAATTGAAGGACCAGCAGCCCCAGACAGAGCCTTAACAGAAATATTTTCATCTTAATTGATCAGTTGTGTTTTGGTTGTAGATAAATGGTTCTCCCCTCGCGGTGGATATTGGCGTTTAAAATATTGGCAAGCATATAGAGCACTCCATCTTCGGTCTGCAGGGAAAGGGTCCCATCGATCGTTTTGGACGCCTGGGAGGTGTCGCCGAGCACGATATGATACCCATAGCTGTCCTCATAGTTCTCGATGATATCCCGCACCGTCATCCCGTTAGCCATGATCTTGTGGTCGGCCCAGGCCTGTGGCTGGCTGGTCATCGTCCGGATGGGGCCCACCCGTACCGTTGCAGAGCTGTCCTCAAACCTTGCCGTCTCTCCGGCCCGCAGGATCAGCTGACCACCGGATCGCCGGGCGTCTCTTATCCCTAACTTTCCTTCAAGCAGGGAGACGACTACGACGCTGCGCCGCTGCTTGACGTCGAACCGCGTCCCCAGCACGCTAACCGCGACGTCCCCGGCATAGGCCGTGAACTGGCCGGTTCCATGCCCCACGTCAAACAATCCCTCTCCCTTCAACCAGACTTCGCGACCTTTCCGCCAGCGCCACGCCCGGTACCAGGTCAGCGTCGAATTGGCATTCAACCGGACAATGCTCCTGTCGGGTAAAACCACCTCCTTCTGCTCTCCGTAGCCAGTTTCAACGGTAACCCTCGAGCCCAGATACCAGAACGCACCCGAGGCCAGCGCAACGGCGATCACTGCTGCAGCAGCGACCCAACGAATGCGGCCCCATGAACGTCTGCGTTGATCCCATTCACCCGTACGTCGTTCGATGACCTCCCAGGACAATCGCTCGTCGTCCTGCTCCGGCTCGATCCGCCGGGCGCTCAGGACGATCCCAAGCACCTCCGATGCCGCATGAAATGCTTCGGCCGACGCCGGGCCCGACGCCAGCCAGTCATCCCACACAGCAACATCTGCCGGACGGCCATATTTGATATACCGGATGAACGCCTCGTCTTCCAGGAAGTCGCTGGCCGAATAAGTATTGTACTGGTCCACTGTTCACAAAACAAGTGGTCCGCGCGATATTACCCCACGAAACATGAAGTTTTTTTTAATTTTTGTAATTTTAGGCCGCCGGCACCGGACTCTGCCCGGTTATTAACCAACTCTCCTTGAGAATTGACGACACTACATTATGGCTCTCTTTTCTGAACGGCAGCAGGACTTCTTTCGAAGCCATATATCATCTATATTATCAGAACCTGTACGAGTACGGGATGCGCCGCGTTGACGACCGCGACCTCGTGAAAGACAGCATCCAGGACATCTTCGTGCGGCTATGGACCAACCGGGTAAGGATAAAACCCACCGACAATATCAAGTACTACCTCCTGCACGCCCTCAAGAACCAGCTCATCAATGTCGCCAAAGCGCCCGCCCGGTCGCGGGTCGCCAGCATCGAAGAAGCCGGCGATTTCATCATGCACTTCCCCCCC
Organism: Bacteroidota bacterium; assembly: GCA_018267585.1. Classification (GTDB taxonomy): domain Bacteria; phylum Bacteroidota; class Bacteroidia; order Chitinophagales; family Chitinophagaceae; genus Puia. The sequence continues at coordinate 25,486 of JAFDYE010000780.1, read as the reverse complement.
GGCGCCGAACACTCCCCCCCCGACACCAACCTCCTGCGAAAAGAAGAGCACGGCGAACAAGCCCAACGCCTTCGGGAGGCCCTCGACGGACTGACGGCAAAACAAAAGGAGATCATCTACCTGCGCTATTTCGAAGAACTCTCCTATGAAGAGATCGCTGCGATAATGAACATCTCGGTGAAGGGGACCTACAAGCTGCTCTACAGGGCCCTCGATGCGCTGAAGGAGATCATGAAAATATCCAGGAAAGACCTGCTCCTCCTGTTGATCTTTCTCAAAGGCTAACTCCCCCAAAAATCCCAACCCGCTTCCGGGTCCCCCGGGTCTCCTGTCCGCTTCCCCCTCGAGCCACAGACCTTCATCTTCTAAGATCTCCCCCTCCGGATACTCGTAGGACCGCACCATCCTCCACCCTTCCGCGCACATCCGGCATACCTCACAATAACATCCTTTTCGGTGAATTCCCCATTTTAACCGCCGATTAGCCGCATTCGCGATTAAACATCCGGCCCCGCACCGCGTCCAAAGAGCATAAATTGAAACTATGGACAAAAAACACTCCTCTCTCCTGAGAAGAACGATATTTCTCCTGGGAGCACTCTCGCTCGGCTGGGCCGCCGAAGCCCAGACGGGCACAAACCCCACCACTCCTTCCGATACCACTCACCCTCAGACCATACACCCCCACCGGGGCGATCACAACGGCTGGGCCGATCACAACGGCTGGGCCGGACACAACGGCCAGTCCGATCACAACGCCTGGTCCGATCACACCGGTCGGTCCGATCACAACCGCGGCTCCATGCACTTCACCCCTGAACAACGTCAACAGCTAACCGCTATCAACAAAGACTACCGTGAAAAGGCTTCGGACCTCTACAAAAAGGATAACATAACGTTGAAAGAATACAAGACCAGCCTCCTCGCACTGCAAAAAGAAAAGAAGGAAAAGATAGAAGCCCTTCTGACACCCGGACAAAAGGAGGCGATCGCCGCGCGCCGCAAGCGTATCGGCGAGAACCGCCAGGTAATGGCCGCCGCGCATATGGAGCGGCTTAAACTCCGCCTTGATCTCAGCGACGACCAGGTAGCAAAACTCAAATCCGGACAGGCCGACCTTCGCGCCCGGGCCAAAGCCATCCACGACAACGACAACCTCCTGCCGCAGGAGAAAATGGAGCAGATAAAATCGCTGATGGCCAAACGCAACGACACCTTCAAAGCCGTACTTACACCCGAACAATACAGCCAGTACGAAAAGATGTCACAGCACAGGGGCGGAAGATCCGGACGTTATCACGTATAGATTCACGCGTCAATTACCGATAAACAAGCCGGCTCCGTCGGGAGCCGGCTTTTGCGTATCTTTAATCATGAAAGCCGAAATATCCTCCATCCTAAAGGTCCTCCGCCTCGCCGAGCGACTGAAATTCGAGCTGCGTCACAGCTACTTATCCAGCGGCAGACAGGAGAGCGTCGCCCAACAACAACAAAGCCCCAAATGATTGGGGCCTTGCGCGTGTGACCTATGTTGCTATGGTTTTGAATATTCTTACTACGAATCACAATTAGACAACCCCACCGGCGAAAACGCTGTATCCCCGCTTAAATTTTCTTTTTCCCCGGACGACCACACCGCTCACCTCTCCCTCCCCCACTCCTGCTTGAACCTCGCCCCCATGTCCTTGATATACTTCAGGAACTCATAGTCATTCTCACAATTCAGGATATACTCATACGAAGGCCGGTACATCCGCATAAAAAGCATCAGCGCCTCACCCTGCAACCCCGTTATCTTCTTCACCAAAGTCTTATTAAATCGATGGTCGACATATTTTTCCTGCTCCTCCCAGATCAGCCTCGACTGCAGCGCCAGCATCTGCCGGTTCTTCCTGCCGTTGAAAAGCATGTCCAGGTTAAAGCCCCCGCTGCTCGTCATATACTCCGGAGAGTACTCGAACACCTTCCTGTACTCGTCCCTGTTAGCGAGCGAGTCATAGCGGTACAACGTCGGCCGGACCACCACCAGCGGCAGACTGTCAATGGTGACCGCGAGACTGATATTGAGGGGATAGTAGGGCTGGTCGCCTTTTACCGGGAACTTTTGGGTCTCCTTACCCAGGTACGAGAAATATACCGAGTCGCTGCCTTTGAGACGAAGCACATAATGACCCGCCGAGTCGGTCATCGTTCCCCTCCCCGATGTGGTCATGACACTCACCCGGGGCATGTAAAACAGCTGCGACCGGTCATACACCGTTCCGCTCACCTCCACCTGCCCCCTGACATGCCGGCCGGCCAGAACCAATACTATGAATAATAACAGCTTATTCAAACCAACGGGGAAATTACCTCTTTTTTGCATCCCCCACCTCACTACTGAATAAAAAAGCCCCCCACCCCAATCTTCCCCTCCACCCCGCATCGTTCACCCAACAACCCAACACACCTCATCCCCCAACCTTCCCCTCCACCCCGCACCCCGCGGCCTAACACGGCAACACCACCACAGCCAACGCCCCCTCACTCGTCAACCCGACACTTCCACCATGACTCTCCACGATCGTCCTGGCATCATACAGCCCCGTCCCGCCACCCGACGGCCTGGTCGTCCACTCATAGACCTTTCGGGCCCTGGCCATCCCCTCCCCCTATTTCAACTGCGTCGACCCATCCCCCTCGATCAGGCTCACCGGCGACGTCTTGCTCATCAGCACATTATTCTGCGCCCTCGCCGTCATCCATTTCCCCAGCGCCGGACTATACACTCCCCCCAGCATATTAAAATAACCCACATCCGCAGTGTTGTACGCAAAACAAAGCGTATTCGACCCCGCCTTATAGTACGCCTGCCGCTGCAGCGTTATCGGATTTACAATATCATAAAAGTCCGTATTATTGATCTTATACCCCTGCTCGGGCGGACCCGCCGTGTAAAGACTGCCCCCGCCGGAGATGAAGATACAGTCGTCGGGAACCGAGTTGACATCCACCGCCGAATCATGAAATACCGCTATCCCGAACGCATTCCCGCTATTGGCCATCAACCCCGTCGTCGCACGGCCAAATCCATCCCCGCCCTGTTTCGAATAGTCGAACGCCCTTATCCAGTTGCTGCCCGCCATGCTCGTCGAACCCGAGCCGTTGATCATCTTCCCGCTGCCGCCGACATAAAAAAAGCTACCCTTCGCCGCAAAACCCGAGAATAGGTTGAGCTTGAAAGACCGCATATCCCCCGTCGCCCACCCCTTCGAAGGATAGCCCGCCGGCGTAGACGCATTGGCGTTATTCAGGATAACCACGGAAAAAGGCGTGACCGAAAAATCGATATCCCGCGTCGCCATCAGCTGTACATATTCATAGGGCTGGTCTGCCCCCTTGACATCGCTCGCAAACCCCGTAATAATAGCCGAGGCGATAGTCACCGTCGAACTCAACACCACCACATCACCGGCCACCCGCGGCCTGAACTGCGGCGTCAGCGCCCCCTTCCCGTCGGCAGTATTAAGGACGATCCCGTAATAATTGGCGCTCACAGGCGCGGTAACACCCGCCAGGCCCGAAGACGCCTCTACGTGCAGGTTCAAATTGCCAAAACCGTCGTTCAGCACCTTGTCCCCCGACAGCACATCCGCCGGCTGCGGCAACGGATCAAAGCTCCCCTTCACCACCACCGACAACACGCTCTCGTAATCACCGGGACTGTTCAGGATCGAGCTGGACGGCACGCGGTTGACAGGGATGCTATTGCCGGAAGAGACCCTGACAACCGAAGAAGCCGGTATCCCCGTGATCTCCAGGATCCCACCCACACGCTTTAACACCCCGCCCTCGACCTTTATCGTCACCGAGTCGCCGGGGACATACTTCGCCGCGTCATCACCGATAGGTATCGAGATCCCGCGCAGCGCCGAGAGCCTCCGCGCCTCCTGTACGATCAGCAGCCCGGCAGGCAGATTGCCACCGGAATGATCCGAGACGACCATCGCCGTCAGCGTCGTCGACCCGCCCATGTTCTCCTTCGTCAGCCGGACATCGGACCCCTTATAGAGCTGGCGGATGTCGAAGATGGCAACATATGGACTGATCGTAGATCCCGGGTAGTTGTCTTTCTTACACCCTGTCAGCAGGCCGATCAGCAAAGAATATACGATTACGTGTTTCATCATGGTTGTGTTTACGGTTTCTGCCACCATACTTGTGTTGAAATAAGATCCGGTCCCTGTTCCGCCACGGCTGATTTATAGTTCGTCGGATTCGTCGACTGCACATACACCGGGTAGGCCAGCCGCGCGGGCATCACGCCGCCATTCTTAAGCCCCGGCCCCTTCGGCAGCGCCGGGTGCCCCGTACGGCGGTACTCGAACCACTGCTGCATATCCTCCAGAAAAAGTATATAGTACTTCTGCAGATGTATCTTCTCCATCTTGTCGTCCACCGACGCGCTCTCGTCCCACTGCATGTCCGCATTGGCCAGATAGGTCGTTATGGGTATATTGTAGTTGGGCAGCCACTGGTGGATGCTTCCCGATACCGCACTGTCGTAGTAGGCCTCCGCCGGCCCCGGTATCCAGCCTTTGACCGCGGCCTCCGCCAGCATGCACTCCACTTCGCCGTAGTTGAGCATCATACCCGTCAGAGGCTCGGTCATCAGTGTGCTTGCAGAGGAGGTGGAATAGAAATAGCATTTCTTCGGCTGCCCGGTCCCGGGGGAATAGCCGCTCGGCACACCGACATACTGCCCCGAATAGGGCGCTATGTCCCAGCGGTTAATGTTGTTGGCGCCCCAGGTCGGAATATCGATCCGGGGATCGCTCCAGTTGGAGAGATGGTCGATGAACCAGCTGCAGATCGCCGGCGTCCGGAAGTCCTGCTCACGGATGGAAAGATAAGGGGAGTTGAAGGGCGCGATACCGGTCCACCGCAGGATCGCCGATTCCCCCACGCTGTCGATCAGCGGATAGCTGCTCTGGTTAGCCACGATATACTGAAATTTTTTCACGCAGGTATCCGCCACCTCCGCCTTCCCGGAGATACGCAGCAGCAGCCGCAGATACAGCGAATTGCCGAACTTCCTCCAACGGGATATATTGCCGTAATACACGGGGTCGCTGGCCGCGACGATCGCCGTATTCGCAGACAGCAGCGTATTGGCGGCCTCCAGCTGCCGGAAGATATCGAAATAGATGTCCTTTTGCGCGTCAAAGGCCGGCTGAAAGTTCAAAGAGTCCTTCGCCTGGTTCGAATGGAAATAGGGCACATTGCCATAGGTGTCGGTCAGCATCGAATAGATCCACGACTGGCAGATCAGCGAAATGCCCATATAGGACTTGTTGTAGTTGAGCTCGCCGCTCGCGATCTTATAGATATCCTTGAAATTGGTCAACTGCGAATACCACCCGTTGTACAGGTAGTCGGAATAGCTGTTGGGGATATCATAGCGGAAGGGCTGCCCCTCGGCGTCGCTGAGGTTCACCGTCACCTGCATCAGCTCGTTGTTGAAACTGCGGTTCCGGATCATATTATACGTGAGGGTATTCACCAGCGCGGGTGCCAGCAACTGCTGCGGCAACGCGTCGGGAGTATTGTTCGGGTCGGTATTCATCGCCTGGAAGTCCTTTGTACAGGAGGCCGCGACCAGACTCAGCAGCAATACGACAGTTGTAAGTTTCTTCATTTTGTTCATATTATGATCCGGCGACCGGATCCGTTCCGATTAAAATCCAAGTACGAGATTCGCCCCGAATGACCGCGTGGACGGGAACTGACCGATCTCAAAACCACGGACGATATCCGTGCCGTTCAGCGTCCCGAACTCCGGATCGAAGTCCGGCCATTTCGACCAGATATACAGGTTACGTCCGTATACGCCCACCGTGGCGCGCGTGAGGTGCAGCCGGTGTACCAGCGAGGCGCTCAGACTATAGTCCAGCCGCGCCTCACGGAACTTGATGAAGTCGGTCCGGAAAGTGCTGCCCTCGGCGTTGTCCTGTCCGAAATGACTGCGGTAGTAGTTGTCGATATCCGTGGCGATGACGGTATTCTTTACATAGTGGCCGTTGGCATCCATGGTCACGCCGTTACCGATGATACCATTGTACCTGCCCGGCAGCGTATTCGGCGTCTTGCCCTGCTCAGCCATCTTATAGTGCGTCAACGAGTGCGCGACGGCGCCATACTGGGCGTCGAAGAGCAGATGCAGATGCCATTGCTTGTAGGAGAAGTCGTTGGTAAAACCCATCTTCCACTTTGGGATGGTGTTCCCGAGATATCTCACGTTGGGATTGAGCAGCGCAAAACCCGTCTTGTTGTCGTATACCACCTGCCCGTCCGGCGCCCGCAGATAGCCCTGACCGTAAAGATCGCCCATGCTGCCGCCGACCTTGGCGACGATCTGGCCGCCGCCGACAGGACCGTTGTAGATCACGACGCTGCTGTCCGCCAGCTGCTTGATCTTATTGGTATTGGCGTCGAAGACGACGTTGACCGTCCACGAAAAATTCTTTGTCTTCACCGGCGAGCCGTTGAGCGCCACCTCGATACCCCTGTTATTGACCTTTCCGGCATTGATCAGCGCCTGGCTATAGCCGGAAGACCGGTCAACGACCCGTTTGAGTATCTGGTCTTTCGTATTGCCGTTGTATACCGCGACGTCCAGACCGAGCCGGCTTTGGAAGAGACGGATATCGGTGCCCACCTCATAGGTGATCGTACGCAGCGGCCGCAGATTGGGATTGGCCAGCAGCGAAGGGTTCTGGAGACCGCCGTTATAAAGACTGCCGGCAGAGGAATAGTTGTAGGCCGTCAGATAAGGCTGGGTACCGCCGCTGCCCACCCCCGAGGCGGACAGACGCAGCTTGGCAAAGCTGATCCAGGCCGGCAGATGAAAGGCGTCGGACACCACATAGCTAAGATTCGCGGAAGGATAGAAGAACCCGGCATTGGCCGTGCGCTCCGGTGTCGCCAGCACGCTGTTCCAGTCCTGGCGCGCCGTCAGGTCGAGGAAAAGATAGTCCTTATACGAACCCGACAACAGCCCGTAAAAACTATTGATCCCATACTGGCTCCTCGCCGGCAACGTCACCAGCGGACCCGCATTATTCGACAGCGTATAGATACCCGGATAGGTCAGCGAGTCGGCGCGGACCTCGTTGTAGTTGTAGTTATTGCGGAGGATGCTGCCGCCGCCGGTAGCCGTAATGCGGAAGTCCCGGGCGATATTCTTCACATAGCGCAGCATAAAGTCGGCGCCCGACTCTTCGGAGAAGATGTTCTGCGTGCGATAGCTGCCCTTGGGGTACTTGGCGCCGGCGTCATAGGGCCGTTGCTGCGCCCTGGTCTCGTAAGAGAAGTCCAGCGAGGTCCGCATCTGCAGGCTCAACTCTTTGGTCAGCTGATACGTGGCCGTTACATTGCCCGTCAGCTCATTGCGATTGGACTTGTTGATAAAGGCGTAGCTGACGGCAAAAGGGTTCTCGGGATAGGAGCTGAACGGGAACTCGATCTGCCTCCCCTCCTGACCCTTGACCCAGTAGTTTCGCAGCCAGTCCAGGCTCGCGCTGGGCTGCCAGAAGATGAACCAGTACATGATCGACTGGTTGCCATAGCCGGCGCCGGGAAGATTGTCGCTCCACATATTGTTGTAGTCGATCTTGGACGATATCTGCAGCTTGTCGCTGACCTTCGAGTTGACGCTAAGGCTGACGGAATTGCGCCGGTATCCGGTATTCGGCACGATCCATTTGTTGTCCACATTGGTCACCGAGAACCGGGCCGTGGTCTTGTCCGATCCGCCGTCGATGCTGACGGTGTTGGTTATCGTCTGACCCGGCCTGAAGAACGCACGGACATTGTTCTTATACGGGCGCCACAGGGTCCGCTGCTTGCCCTGCGCCTGGGTCACCGGGTCGTACTGATAAAACAGCTGCCCGTCGAACTTCGGGCCGTAGGCCGAGCTCGTGCCGCTGGTGCTGGCGCCGTCCGCAGAGGCTCCATAGGAGTAATACGAAGCCCCCGCGAGACCCTGGCCATATTCCCACTGCATAGCCGGCCAGCGGTTGACCTCCTCTTCGCTGGCATTGGACACCACAGTAATGCCAAGCCCCCCCTTCCTTATGCTGCCCGACTTGGTAGTGATGATGATCGCCCCGTTGGCGCCCCGCTGCCCGTAGAGGGCCGCGGCGCCGGGACCTTTTAATATCTGGACCGATTCTATGTCTTCCGGATTGAGATCGTTGGTATTGCTGCCATAGTCGGCGGGCATATTGTCGCTGCTCGTGCCATAAGGCACTTCTCCGCTGATGGCGCTGCGCCGGCCGCTGCCCTGGTTGATGACGACACCGTCCACCACGATCAGGGCCTCGTTGTCACCAGTAAGATTGTTCTCGCCGCGGAGGATGATCTTGTTGGTCCCCACCGGGCCGCCATTCGAGCGCACCAGGGTGAGACCAGCCACCTTGCCCGACAATGCATCGGTCCAGTTGCCGGACAGCGCGTCCGTCAGCTGTTTGCCCTGTATGGTGGTCGTAGCATAACCCAGCGATCGCTCCTCTCTCTTGATACCGAGCGCAGTCACGACAACATCCTGCATCTGCCGGTCATCCTTCTGCAGCTCGATAGGCAGGTAGACATTCTCGAGCGCGTCGAACTTCCTCCGCATAGTCCGGTAGCCGACGGCAGAGACCTCCAGCGTCCCCTCCGCTACACCGGTCAGTATCTTGCCGAACGCACCCTTTTCGTCGGCGACGGTCGTCACGGCCCGCTGCCCGTCCTGCTTGATGATAACGGTAGCGCCGGATACCGCAATGGCTCCTTCTTTTATCACACCCGTGATCACCATGGGCAGTCCCTTCTTCTCGCCCGCCTCGCCGCGCTTGATGACCCAGCTATTGCCGCGCGCCGTAGCCTTGAATCCGGCAGGAGCCAGCACCTTGTTCAGCAGCTCGCCGACGCCAACCGCCTCATAGCTCGCCGCGGCCACCTTTACAGCGCCAAGCTCCGCATCGGCATAGGCCAGCTGGACCTTGAACTGCTTCCCGAATTCCTCCGCCACCATGGCCAGACTCCCCGCCCCGTGCCGGAAACGCAGCGTGCCTTTCTGCGCATGCAGCCCGTCAAAAGCCGGACCCGCGAGCAGGAGGAGTAGTGTGAATAAGATCGTTAGGTTCAGTCTTTTGTGTAACATATTCCTTTTCATTATAGACAATAGATTATACCTCGCACCGGCAGGCGCGAAAAATTCCTGGTTCGATACGGAATGTTTAGTGGATATTGTAGCCCGTCACGGTGTTCAATAGGCCCAGGTTCTCTTCCAATGATATGCCCATGTCCCAGGTGAGCGTCACTTTCATCTTCTTATCGATAGTACCGTAGGTCAGTTTTATTTGATAGTAGTTCTCCAGCCGCTGCAGCAGATCGCCCAGCGCGATATTGTGCCACCGCACCTGCTGCTGCAGCCACCAGTCCGTCGCCGCGGCGTCTACCTGCCCGATCCGGCCCCCAATGCCGGCAGTCGTAGTGATCTCCTGCCCCGCCGTCAGCACCTCCCGGCCATCGAGCCCCACTTTCCCGTCCCTTACCATCAGATGTATATCCACAGAGTCCAGTCGCCGCACAGAGAAAGAAGTCCCGAGCACCGTCACCTTCTGCCTGCCGGCCGCTACAGTAAAGGCATGACGCTCGTCCTTCGCCACCTCAAAAAAGGCGAAACCCTTTGTCAGCGCAACATTTCGGTGTGTGGTGAATGCCGGACAGACCCGCAGCGATGAATGCGGCGCCAGGCAAAGTATCGAGCTATCGTCGAGGACTACCCGCAGCATGCCGGTGTTGCTGGCGATCTCCCGCCACTGCGCTTCGGGGACCGGCGCCGGGCTGAGGAGCGTCCTCGCGAAAAAGAGGACCAGTACAGCCGCCGCCGCAGAAAGTGCCGTCAGTAGGAGACGACGCACCCCTCCATCCATCTTCCGGTGCAGGCGGTCGAGCAGGACCTTCTTCTTCGCAGGATCTATCTCCTCGGGATCCTCCCAGGCCTTTTTCCAGTCTTCGTCCGGATGCATATCGTCGGTATAGGTCATTTCAACGCTTTGACCAATAGACGGAAGACGGGAGACCCTGGTACTAGAGCGATTTTCGACTTAACAATTTGGTCATATTAGGAGGCCTCACCCTTCCGTCCTAAGACTGTTGACCGGGTTGGCAAGCGCCGCCTTTACCGCCTGATAGCCGACGGTAAGCCACGCGATGATTTGAGAAATAAGAAGAGTAGAGAAGAATATACCGAAACCGATATCTATCCGGTAGGCAAACTTCTGCAGCCACTGATGCATAAAATAATAGGTCAGCGGACTCGCGATCAAAAAGGCCACACCGATAAGCACCGTAAACTCCCGCGAGAGCAGGTAGACGATACTCATCCCCGACGCGCCCAACACCTTCCGGATGCCGACTTCCCGCGTACGCTGCACGGCCATGTATGATACGAAGCCATACAGACCCAGACACGAAATAAAAATGGCGATCACGGCAAACAGCTGATACAGCTGCGACAGCCGGCTCTCCTGTCTGTACAGGTCGGCGATCTTCTGGTCAAGGAATTGATATTCGTAAGTATAGCCGGGATAGGTAGCGGTCCAGAGCCTTTCGATCGCCGCCAGCGTCTGCTTCACCTGCTGCGGCTCGATCTTTATATTGAGCAGCCGGTATAGGGGCCTGTAAGAACCCAGCACGACCGGCTTCATCCCGACGGCAAGCGTCTTGCTGTTAAAATCCTTTACCACCCCGACCACCGGCGCGCTGATCTTACCGTCCCAAAAAGCCAGTTTGCGGCCGATGATCTGTTCGGGGGATGTAAAACCGAGTCGCTTCGCCATCATCTCATTCACCACAAATCCGGTGACCGAATCCGCCTGTTTATAGGGCCCGCCCGCGACGAAGGGGATATCATAGGTCTTAAAATAGTCGGCGTCCGCCCATTTGAACTCGGCGTTGAAATCCGCCTTTTTTGCGGCATTGTCGAAGGTAAAATCGCCGTCCCAGCTGGCTTTGTCTATCGGAGTAAAAATGCTCAGGCTTACATCTTTTATCCCGGCCTGCTGCAGCAGCTGCCTTTTCAACACATCCGCCTTATACTGGCGTGACGTGTCGTTCGCAAGCGGCACCGTGACGACGGCCTCCTTATCAAAACCCATCGATGCATTCTCGAAATAGCTGATCTGGCTTGCTACGACCAGCGTGCCCAGGATAAAAGCCTGCGCAATGGCGAACTGGAAGACGACCAACACCCTCCTGACGGACATTCCCCCGGCGGTGCGGCTCGTCAGTTTCCGCTTCAGGACGATGGCGGGATTCATTCCCGACAGGACCAGGGCAGGATAAAAGCCCGACAGGAATGTTACGACGATGACAACGACGACCAGGAAGGCGACCAGCGAAACACCGGGATATATCTTCAGCGGTATTTGCAGGAGACCATTGAGCAAAGGCAAGGCGAGGGTGGCAAACAGGACGGCCACCGCGACCGAGAACAACGTGATCAGAAAGGTTTCGCCCAGGAATTGGACGATCAGCTGCCCCTTGCTGCTGCCAAGGACCTTGCGGACACCCACTTCCTTCGACCGGTGGACAGCCCTCGCAGTAGCGAGATTTATAAAATTGATACAGGCGATCAGCAGGAGAAAAAAGCCGATCAGACTGAGGGCGGTGATCAGCGGTTTGCTGAACGTAGCCCCGCTATAGGTTCCAAAGCGGCTGTTATAGTGCATGTCGGCCAGCGGCTGAAGGATATAGCCGTGGTTCGAGTATTGCTCAGGCGCATGTTTTTTTACAAAGACCTCGAGGTCCTTGTCGAATTGCGACGCCGCGATAGCCGGGGGAAGCACCAAAAAGGTATTTAACGATCCGTCCTGGCCTCCCCAATCCGTTGGCAGATCCTCATGCCTGGCAGTCTCGAACGACAGCACAACATTCAGCGGAAAATTTGTGTTGGCGGGAACATTCTTCAAAATGCCCGTCACCTTACAGACGCCGACCGCATCACATTGGATAAGACGGCCGACCGCCGACCGCCAGTCCCCAAAATATCTCTCAGCCGTTTCCTGCGTAAGGACCACCGTATTGGGTTCCGATAGAGCGGTCTTCGCATCTCCCGCAAGGAAGGGGAAATTGAAGATGTCGAAGAATTCAGGCTCGGCATAAAATACCTTCTCCTTGAACTTCTTTTGTGCCGCCCCCGCGTCATCGCTGACCAAAGCCAGCTCCTTATTATCACGGACATAGATCCGCGCGACGTGCTCCAGCTGCGGGTAGTCGATTCGCAGGGCCTCCGCGACGGGATAGGCGCTCGCCTTTGAATAATTCATTCCGGCCGTCGTCCTGGTCGCCGCCACCACCCGGTATATGCGCTCTTTATTGGGATGAAAATCGTCAAAACCCGTTTCGAATTGGACCAGCAGGAAGACAAGGAGACAGGCAGCAATGCCCACCGCCAGGCCCACCGTATTGATTGCGACATAGACCTTATTGCCGCGTAAATTCTGCCAGGCAGTCTTTAGGTTATCTCTCACCATGGCAAACAAGCCTCAATAAGAATGCCGACTATATATTCGACTGATATACAATAACAATCACCATCATTAAGCCCTCGACTGTGCGTTTTCGATACAGCGATTGTCTCGCTTTGCTTGAACCTCAACTTCCAATTTGCGCGAACCCCGACCTACAATTTGCTCGAACCCGCGACCTACAAAAAGAATAACTGAACCTGCCGCAGTATCTTGACGATCCGCTGTCCCGCCGTATGCAACTGATTCTTAACAGTCTGCTCACTCAGCTGCAGCTGTGAGGCGATCTCCTTCACCGTCAGCTGGTCTTCCGTCTTCATGACGTAGATGCGGCGCATCTGTCCGGGCAGCTTCCTCGTGGCGTCCTTCCAGATATGATAGACCTGTTTGTGCTGGTATTGTTCGTCGGGCTGCGGTCTCTCGGTCGCCCGCTCCTGAAATTCGTCCACCAGGGCGCACTTCTCTTTCCGGACAGCGCGAAGATGATCGCTGATACAGTTTTGGACTGTCGTATAAATATAATTGCGGAACGAGCGCTGGATAATGATGGAATCGCGCTTTTTCCAAAGCCGGAGGAATACTTCCTGGAGAATATCGTCTGCTTCAGCAGCCCCGCTCAATCGCCGCCGGATATACGTGAGGATAGGCCCCGCGTAGCGGTTGAAAATCTCATCAAAAGCAGTTCGGTCTCCTTCTTTGAGCCGCAGCAGTAAGGGGCTGTCGTCGGAGAGCATTTCCTGGGTGCACATAACCCCGCAAAGATCGTCATCCGCGCGGCGCGCCCCTATAAACCAAGTTTACGAAATTTTTAAGTTTTGTCAACCGGCCCCGACGCCCCCGTTTCCCGCCACCATAGGAGGTGGCCTCCGGCCGGCCGGCTGTCGCCTCCTTCCCTCTTTAGGAGATTTTTGTTACTTTAGCAGATCTATCTCATAACTTGTTTTGCGACATACGGAAAGTCATAACGACCGGCATTTACTGGAAAAAATTGCGGCAGGAGATCAACAGGCCTTTAATATGCTTTACCGTCGTTATAGTTCCGTGATATTCCATACGGCCTTCACTTACCTGAAAGAAAGAGAGAAGGCAAAGGATATTATCCAGGTGATCTTTATCAAATTATGGGAAAAAAGAGCCCTGCTGCCGGCAATCGACCACTTCGAAAACTACCTTTTTATCCTGGTTCGCAACACGCTGCTGGACCAGCTGAAGAAAACTGCCCTTGAGAGCAGGTCACGCCTTCAACTGGAGCGCACACCCTCCTCCTTCGTCAATGACAGCGACCATCTTTTACTCGACCGCGAATATACCAGGCTGCTAAGGAGTGCCGTAGCCAACCTGCCCCCCCAACAGCGGCAGGTATATACACTTGCCCGGGAACAACACCTTACTTACGAAGAGATCGCCGGCAAAATGCAGCTTTCGAGAGCCACCGTCAAAAAACACATGGAACTCGCCTTACGGGCCATCCGCAACCAACTGCTCGATCATTTCTGATTTATTTTGAACGCCATTACGGCACACCCGTCCCACAGTCGTCTTTACTATAGGAGAGCCCTATTTATGACGTACGAACGGTTTTCTTGCCTGTTGGAATTGTATAAATCCGACCGGCTCCCGCCGGAAAGCCTGCCGGAATTCTTCCAGGCGCTGGATTCCGGTGACTTCGATGCCATCGTCGGCGAAGACATGGTCCGGCATATCCGGCGGATCCGGGAAGAAGACCCCGGTGAGCGCTCCGATACTCCGTTGTGGACCCGGGAAATGGAACAGACAACCTGGGAAGAAATGATGGCCAACTTGCCTTCCGGCCCTTCCCTGCAACCGGTGAGACCGATACGTTGGTGGAAACCCGCTGTCGCAGCGGCGGCAGTAGCCTTATTGGCGATCGGCGCGTGGCTTTTCATGGGACGACAACCCGGGCATCAGCTCGTACGGACCACGGTCGTACCTCACACCATTCCAGGCAATAAGGCGATCCTTACCCTGGGTGACGGCACCCGGATGGTACTCGACTCCATGAGCAACGGGACATTGGCTACCCAGGGCAATGTCAGCGTGATCAAATTAGCCAATGGACAGCTCTCCTATCGGCCTGCGGGCAACGCTGCCAGCGACGGCGCCGGCCCTGTCGTCTACAATACCATGGAAACACCGCGCGGAGGACAATACCAGTTGACGTTGCCGGATGGCACCAAGGTATGGCTCAATTCCGCCTCTACCATCCATTATCCGAATAGGTTCGCAGGAACCGACCGCAGGGTGCAGATCACTGGCGAAGCCTATTTTGAAGTGGCGGCCAATGCCAGACTTCCCTTCTTCGTTGAAGCCCGCAATATGACGGTCCAGGTGCTGGGCACCGAATTCGACCTGATGGCTTATTCCGACGAAGAGACGGTAAAGACCACCCTGGTAAGCGGCGGCATAAGAGTGAGCAGCGGCGCAGCACACCGTATCCTGAAACCAGGACAACAGGCCTCCCTCTCCGGCCAGACTCCCGTATTCACGTTATCCTCACCTTCTCTCAGCGAAACCCTTGCCTGGAAGGAAGGAAAATTCCGGTTTACCAACAGCGGAATACAACCTATGATGCGCCAGATCGCCCGATGGTATGACGTGAATGTTGTCTACCAGGGGCAGCTGCCGGACGTCGCCTTTACCGGCATTTTCCCGCGGAAAGAGAATGTGGCTGAATTACTGGAAGTACTGCAGGAGGCCGGAAAAGTGCATTTCATTATCGATGGGAATACCATTGTCGTAACAGCCGCAAAATAAGAACTAACAAATAAAACTACCGCCAATGACATAACAAAACCACCGCCCCTCTGCGGCTGCTTAAAAAGAACCAGGGACGCTACGACCTGTCCCTGGCCACTGATTTGAGTGCTGCAAACCCGCATTGCTGAAACACGATTGTTGACAACCAACTCAAACACTGTACAAACTTATGGTATTGCTTGCACATGGCAAATCCTTCCGGTTACGGAAGAGATGGCCAGCCAAAACCCTTTTGGTTATGAAATTGACCTCCGCTCTGATCCTGTTTGCCGCTCTCCATGTAAATGCAAAGGTATTCTCGCAAACGGTCTCTATCTCCGGCAGGAATCTCACCCTCCTGCAGGTGTTCAGCAACATAGAACAACAGACGGGCTATGCTTTTGTCTACGACGAAAAGATAGTCCGCACCACCCGTCCGGTTACCCTCGAAGTAAAAGACGTTCCCCTTACGCAGGTACTCGATCTCTGCCTAAAGAACCAGGGACTGATCTACCACCTCCGATACCACATTGTCGTCATTACGCGGACAACGGCTCCCACCCCCACGACCCCATCCCCGCTACCTGCGGCACCCGATACCGCGCATTCTCTCTCCGGCCGGGTCTTGACGGAAGACAACCAGCCGCTTGCGGGCGTCAGCGTCACCATAAAGGGCGTTACCCGGGGAACCATCACCGATCCGAAAGGGAATTTCCATTTGCGGAACGTCGATGACGACGCCGTCCTCGTCGCCAGTTATGTAGGTTATATTCCCGAAGAAACCCCCGTCGGCAGCCGGCACGACCTGGTCATACACCTGAAGAACGCCAAAAAGTCGATGGACGATTTCATCATCGTAGGGTATGGCTCCCAGCGAAAGACGGACGTCACCGGCTCGGTAGTTTCCGTGAATAGCAAGGTCATCGCCGAGAGCCCCGTAGTCAGCGCCGCCCAGGCCCTGCAGGGACGCGTGGCCGGAATGGATATCGTCAATAATTCGGGCAGGCCCGGGGATGGCACCACTATCCGCATCAGGGGCAACCGGTCGATAACCGCCGGCAACGATCCTTTATATGTCGTAGATGGCATTCCGATGGCCGGAGATATCAACGGCCTCAATCCGGGCGATATCGAAAGCATACAGGTGCTGAAAGACGCCTCCGCTACCGCCATCTACGGCTCTCGCGGCGCCAACGGCGTGATCCTGGTGACGACCAAGACGGGCAGATCAGGCAAACCGGTACTGTCTTACGACGGCTATTATGGCGTGACCAACCGCATCGGTACCATCGATATGATGAACGCCAGGCAATACGGCGCCTTCGAAAGCTCTTTTCATGCCCTTGCCCCCGCCGATAGCCTTTCGATCCTGAACAATCCCTCCACCAATTACCAGGACTATATTTTCAGACAGGGGTATGCACACAACCACTCCGTAGCCGTAAGAGGCGGCACGGATAATACAAAATATTCCATCTCCGCCGGATATTACAACGAGAAAGGCATCGTACAAAAAGGCGATTTTTCGAGGTATTCCCTTCGCATCAACTTATCCCAGAAGGTCAACGACCATATAACCGTCGGGACCAATTCCTTTTACACCTATGGCCAGCAGGATTACGGCATCATCAGCGTCGATGCCTACCTCGCTACCGCACTCCAAATGTTTCCCTGGGCAAAACCGTATAATGCCGACGGCACCGTCAACCCGATGCCGGACGGTAAAAATCACAACCCGCTGGCCGACATCCGCAGCGCAACTACCGACCTGCGGAAGACCTACCGCTTTTTCGGAACCCTCTATGGCGAGTACGAAATTTGGAAAGGTCTTAAATACCGGCTCAACCTGGGTATGGACAACAATAACCTCAACAACGGCTCATACAACAGCAGCCTGAGCAATAACAATGGTCTGGCTACCGCAGGCCAGAACAGCTCATATGATGTGAATTATACGGTAGAGAACATTTTGAGATACAACAGGACCTTCGGCCGCCACAGCCTGGATCTGACCGGCCTGTACAGTCTGCAGCACGACGCCACCACTTCGTCGAACCTGTCGGTCACCGGAGTCCCTTACGATTCACAGTTGTTTTACAACCTGGGCAGCGGCACGGCCACCGGATACGGCAGCAGGTATTCATCCTGGTCCATCCTGTCTTATATGGGACGACTGAACTATGGTTACAAAGGGAAGTATCTGGCAACCCTGACCATGCGCGCGGACGGATCGTCCAGACTCGCTCCCGGAAAAAAATGGGGGTATTTCCCATCGGCCGCACTCGCCTGGCGCGTCGTAGAAGAAGACTTTATGAAGAAACAAAACCTGTTCTCCGATTTCAAGGTACGGGCCAGTTACGGCGTCACCGGTAATACCGGCATCAGTCCCTATGCGACACAGGGCTCCTTGTCCCAGACCCTGTACAATTGGTATTCCACAACTGCGGCCTATGGATACGCCCCCAGCGCTCTCGCCAATTCGGATCTAAAATGGGAATCCACCGCATCGACCAACCTGGGCATCGATTTTGCCATTCTCAAAAACCGCCTCTCCGGCACAGTCGAACTATACTACCAACATACCTACGATCTGTTGTTGTCAAGGGCCATCCCTTCCTATACCGGCTTTTCCAGCGTACTGCAGAATATCGGCAAGACCCGTAATAAAGGATATGAAGTGACCCTTTCCGCTATTCCCATTTCATCCCGCAGCGGATTCCAGTGGAACATCGAGACGAATTTTTATTCGGACAAGGAAGCCATCGTCTCGCTGACCAGCAGCCAGACCAGCGATATCGGCAACGGATGGTTCGTAGGACAGCCGATCAATGTCTTCTACGACTACAGGAAGATCGGCATCTGGCAGACTTCGGAAGCGACCGCAGCGGCCGGCTATGGCGCCGTACCCGGGGACATAAAATTCGCCGACCTCAACAAGAACGGCAAGACAGACGCCAATGACAGAATGATCTTAGGCAATCCGAGACCCCGGATCACCGGCGGCCTTACCAACCGCTTTTCCTATAAAGGCTTCGATCTTTCCTTTTTCATATTCTTCCGCCAGGGACAGATGATCTACAGCAACGCCAGTAAGACCGTCAGTTTCTTCACCAATGCTTACAACAACCTGAACATCCCTTATTGGACGCCAACCAACGGCAGCAATGCCGGGCCGAGAGGCTCTACCGGAGGGGTCACCAACCTGGGCTCACTTTATTATTATGACGGCTCCTACGTCAGGCTGCAGAACCTGACCCTGGGATATACGCTTCCCGGCTCAGCGCTCGGTAAGGCCTTCTCCAGCCTGAGAGTGTATATGACGGGGCAAAACCTGTTCTCCCGGATGAATCATCCCATACCCGGGCTGAAAAGGATCAACCCCGAGATAGCCCCGCAGGGTGGCAAACTGACAGGTTACCTCAACCTGAGCAACGCCATCGCCAACGATATCATATCCATGGGCATCAATGCAGCCTTCTAAATAATACAACATGAAAAAGATTAACGCATATATCACCTGCCTGCTGCTGGTCCTGCTGACGACAGCCATCTCCTGTTCCAGACAACTGGACGAAACCATAGTCAGCGGCATCACCGCCGACAGTTATTACAAGGACGCCGCCGGCCTTACTGGAGGCGTGAATGCGGCGTACGCCCCACTGCGTACCTTTTATGGGCAGGAATTGGGTTTCTCCCTTACCGAATACGGCGTGGATACTTATACGGAAGGCCGTGACGGCAGCTTCAAATACTGGAATGAATATACCTCCGGAATGACCCCCGGCGCGACCTATACCACATCTCTTTACGCCAGCTATTATTCCGGCATCAACACCTGTAATGCCGTAGTTGACAGGGCCGACGCGATCCCGGGGCTGGACTCTACCCTCAAACATACCCGGGTGGCGGAAGCCCGGTTCTTACGGGCGCTGTATTATTTTACACTGGTGCAGACCTTTGGCGACCTGCCCCTGACCATCCACGAAATAAGAACGGTCAATACGGTTACTATCCGCAGCAGCGTCGATTCCATTTATAATGTCGTCATTCTCCCCGACCTGCAGTACGCCATCGCCAACCTGCCCATAACCCAGACGGACTATGGCCGCGCCACTCAACCCGCCGCAAAAGCACTCCTGAGCCGGGTGGACCTCGTCCTCCACAACTGGGCAGAAGTCGAAACCCTGTCCAAAAGCCTGATCAGGGACTACAACTTTTCCCTGCTGGACTCCTACAGCAGTATTTTCGATATCAACAACCAACGGAACAGCGAAGTCATCTGGTCTGTTCAATTCACACCCAGCGTATTGCTGGACGGCGACGGAAATTCAGGCCACCTGTATTTCGTCCCCGTGTACGACGTCATGCCCGGTATGTTACGCGATGTGGCCAACGGAAGGCCGTACAACCGGTTTAAGTTTACGCCTTACGGCAACTCCCTTTTCGACAGACAGGCAGACAAACGCTACCAGCAGGGTCTTAAGCAGGTCTTTTATTGTAACAATGCAGCAACCGCGCCAGGCGGCATGAAATTGGGCGATACCGCCATCCTGGTGACGTCCGCCTATGTTCCACCGGCGGAAAAGGCCAAACACATCTACCAGATCTGGGATTCCCTCGACATCACCAACACGGTCGACCGGACCAAATTCTTTTGTCCTGTGAAATTCCTTGATCCGCTGCGCTCGTCGCCGGCCATTACTGCCGGATCCAAAAATTTCCTGGTCTTCCGCATCGGCGAAGTTTATCTGAACCTGGCCGAAGCCCAGATGATGGAGAACAAGCAGTCCGACGCCGTCAATTCGATCAATATCCTGCGCGCAAAACGGTCCATGCCGGGCTATGACCTGACGGCCTCCACCCCCCCAGCCCTGGATATTGATTTTATTCTGGATGAGCGCGCCCGCGAGCTTTATGGCGAACAGCAGCGCTGGTTCGACCTCAAACGCACCGGTACGCTCGTCACCAGGGTGAAGCAATACAACCCGGACGCATCCGCCATTCAACCCTATCATGTATTGAGACCCTTCCCTCAACAGGAGATCGATCGGTCCACAAATAAGGTAGATCAAAATCCGGGCTACTAAAGTCCTTATACCTGTTATCACTTTCATCAGTCACAAAATGGAAAAACTTTTTTTTCAGCTCGTTCTGGCGTCCTCATTCCTCGTCGCCAACCTGCCGGCCCACGCCCAGTCCTTTACCCCGCGAATGACAGGTATCTATCATGAAGGCTGGATCGACCTCAATAAGAACGGCCGCAAGGATATTTATGAAGATCCGCAGCAACCCGTCGACAACCGCATCGAAAACCTCCTGAAGCAGATGACGGTGGAGGAAAAGACCTGCCAGATGGCCACCCTATATGGATATCTCCGGGTGCTGAAAGACTCGCTGCCTACGCCTGCCTGGAAAAATGCGATCTGGAAGGATGGCATCGCCAACATCGACGAACACCTCAACGGTTTCACGGGCTGGGATCAACCGGTCCCAAACCTCGCCATCGTCAAAGAAGTGACAGAGCACGTCCGGGCGATGAACCTCACACAGGAGTTTTTTATCGAGGATACACGCCTGGGCATTCCCGCCGACTTCACGAATGAGGGCATCAGGGGAGTCGAGGCCTATGGCGCCACCTCCTTTCCCACTCCTCTGGCTATAGGCGCCACCTGGGATCAACAGCTGGCCGAAAATATCGGCCGGATCACTGGTGCAGAGGCCCGCGCCATGGGGTACACCAATATTTATGCTCCCGTGCTCGATGTAGCCCGCGATCAGCGGTGGGGAAGACTGGAAGAAAGCTATGGAGAAGACCCTTACCTCGTCGGACGATTGGGGGTCGCCCTGGCCAAAGGGTTACAGAAAAATCACCAGGTAGCCTCCACGGCCAAACATTTCGCAATGTACAGCGCTAACTTTGGCGCCCGGGAAGGAATGGCAAGGACCGACCCGCAAATGCCTCCCCGCGAAGTCGAAACACTCCTGCTGCCCCCCTTCGAGTCCGCGATCCGGGAAGCCGGGATACTGGGGATCATGGCCTCTTATAACGACTACGACGGCGTGCCGGTCATCGCCAGCAGTTATTGGCTGACCCGGCGTTTGCGGAAGGATTTTGGTTTCAAAGGCTATGTCGTGTCGGACAGCGATGCGCTCGAATATTTGTTCGGCAAACACCATACTGCCAAAGACCGGGAAGACGCGGTAACGCAAACCGTCAACGCCGGCCTCAACGTGCGGACCAATTTCTCCGATCCCGGCACCATGATCCTTCCTTTGCGAAAGGCCGTACGGAATGGCAGGATCCCGATGGCTACTTTGGACGACAGAGTAAGGGACGTCCTGCGCGTGAAATTCCTTACCGGCGAATTCGATCATCCCTATGTGTCGGATGCCGCCGCCTCCGAAAGAACGCTCCATGATCCCGGGCATAAAGCCATCGCATTGAAAGCCTCCCATGAATGTATCGTGCTGCTGAAGAACGACCGGCAGGTGTTACCCCTGCAAAAGAACATCCACTCCATCGCCGTCATCGGACCCAACGCCGACGACGCGTCCTATAACCGCCAGCACTATGGCCCCCGCGGCGTGGAAGGCGTCTCCGTGCTCCAGGCCATCCGCGAGAAGATAAGACTATGGACCGTCGACAGCGCGTGCGGACCCATTTCCGTCAGATACGCCAAAGGCTGCGACCTGGTCGACGCTGACTGGCCCGAGAGCGAAGTACTGCCCCAGCCCCCTTCCGCGCAAGACGAGTCCATGATGGATTCCGCCGTAGAGGCAGCCCGCGCGTCCGATGTGGTAGTAATGGTCATGGGAGGATCGACACTAACGGCCGGAGAAGATAAATCCCGCACGAGCCTGGACCTCCCCGGCTTTCAGTTGCCCCTGATCCGTAAAGTTTATGCGACGGGCAAGCCGGTCGTCGTAGTGTATATCAATAGCCAGCCGGTCACCGCCAACTGGGTGGACAAATTCATCCCGGGAATCATCGAGGCCTGGTACCCCGGCATGTATGGCGGGACGGCCATCGCCGACGTCCTTTTCGGCGACTACAATCCCGGCGGCAAACTAACGGTAACCATACCACGATCTGTAGGCCAGCTGCCCATGAACTTCCCGTCCAAACCCTCGGCTCAGACAGACGAAGGAGAACATGCCCGGCTAAAAGGCAAACTCTATCCTTTCGGATATGGCCTGAGCTATACCCATTTCGACTACAGCGATCTGCAGATCACCCCCGGCAGCACGTCTCCGGAAAATGATATATCCGTCCGTCTTACCATCAAGAACAGCGGGGGACGGGAGGGCGACGAAGTAGTCCAGCTCTATACCCATGAAGAAGTGACGGATGTCACCACCTACGAAAAGAACCTCGCCGGCTTCCAACGGGTGCATCTCCAAGCAGGGGAGTCCAGACAGCTGTCTTTTGTCATCCACCGGAGCCAGCTGGCCATCTGGAATAAGGAGATGAAATTGACGGTCGAGCCAGGCACCTTTATCGTAATGGCCGGCGCATCTTCCGAAGATATCCGCTTGAAAGGCCCTTTCCGTATCCCCTTCCCGCCGACGGTTCACCGGCCCCCGTCTCACCGGTCCTCTCAATCCGCCTACCATCACCCGCTGGCTGTTTTCGCGGGCGGGCCAGCCTTCTTCTATGTAGCGCCCGATGGATCTTCGGCCAATAAGGGATCGGAAGCCGAACCCTTCGCCACGCTGGAAGATGCGCGAGCAGCTATCCGCAGGCTGAAGAGCGCCGGTAATGGCTTCTTACCTCCCGGCGGAGTCACCGTCTACCTGCGGGCGGGGCTATATCAACTGCCGGACGGATTTGACCTGACCCCACGGGACTCCGGCGAAGCGGACGCCCCGGTCGTCTATTCCGCTTACCCGGGGGAAAAGGTTGTTCTCACCGGAGGCAGATCCATCCGCACGGACCAGGTCCGTCCATTGGACGAGGCGGCCGCACAGCGCATACTCGCCAAAGAAGCCGTTACGCATATCCGGGAGATCGATCTGCGGGCGCTGGGCATCCGCAACTACGGCGTCCACCAACCCACCGGCTTTCGCCGTCCTTACGTCAACGCTGCCATGGAGCTGTTTATCAACGGGCAACCCTATCAGCTGGCCCGTTATCCGGATAAAAAGCAGCTTCTCCTAGATACCGCGGATATAGTGGACAACGGACAGGCGTCAACCGCCGGCGACCCCGCCCCGCACCCCGGAAAGATCCGGGTCGATAGATCCAGGCTCGCGTCCTGGAGGCACGCAAAGCATATTATTGCCGCCGGCAACTTCAGCAAGGCCTGGGCTACCGACCAATTACGGGTAAAGAAGATCAATCCGGCAACAGGCGTCGTCAGCTTTCAGGACGCACATTACTTCGGCATCACCGGCGGAAAAGAATGGAATCAATACTATTTTTTCAACATGCTGGAAGAGATCAGCCAACCTGGCGAGTATTATATCGACGAGGAGAAAGGCAAGCTGTATTTTTATCCCCGGCAGGCACTGAAACCCACCGACACCATCCTGGTCTCCGTTGCAGACGCGGCGCTGATCTGCCTGAAAGGCGCCAGCCACGTCACCTTTTCTCATATCGACCTGGAAGTCGGCCGCGGGATAGGCGTTTATATGGAGAATACCGTCTCCGACAGGATAGAGGATTGTGCCATCCGGGACTTCGGCGTAGTAGGCGTTTGCATCGGCAAAGGCAGTCAGCCCGCATCGGCCTACCGGCTGCCCGATCCCTTCCAACGCGTATGCCCGGATGAAAAATTACCGGATCATCTGGGCAGCCTGCACGAACTGCTATATGAGAATACGACGTTCAACCGCGAAGGCGGAAAAGACAACGGCATCATCAACTGCAACCTGGAGAACCTGGGTTGCGGCGGCGTCAGCCTGGGCGGAGGCGACCGTAAAACCCTGGATCCTGCCGGCAACTATGTCTACAACTGCCAATTCACCAATTGCGGACGGATCGATTACTCCTATAAAGCACCGGTCAATATCGACGGTGTCGGCAATAAGATCCAGCACTGCCTGTTCACCGCCTGCCCGGCTACCGCGATCTATATTCACGGGAACAACCACCTGGTCGAATACAATGAGATCAGCGAAGCCTGTAATTTTGTCGATGACCAGGGAGCCGTCTATATCGGCCGGGACCCGTCCGAATTCGGCAATACGATCCGCTACAATTACTTTCACGATATTGGCCATTTCGGAACCACCATGGCCGTGTATTTTGACGACGGAGCCTGCGGAACAGACGTCTATGGGAATGTCTTTTACAAGGCCGGCGACAGGACCTTCATGGTCGGAGGAGGAAGCTTCAACCATATCCATAACAATGTCCTTATCGATTCGAAAATGGGCTTTCACCTGGACAACCGGCTGGCCAATTGGCAAAAGAAGAACCTGCAGCCAGGCGGGCTATTCGATCTCCGCCTCAGACAGGTCAATTACCGGCTGCCTCCTTATTCGACAGCCTATCCCGGCCTGGCCTCCTATTTCGATCATCACCCGGAGGATCCACAACACAACGACATAGAGAACAATGTGCTGGTCAATGTCGGACTGGTGAACAACGGAAAAAAAGAATGGGGACCCGTCCGGGACAATAATTGGGTCACAAAGGAAGATCCAGGTTTTGTGGATACTGGCGCCCGGAATTTCGCCCTTAAAAAAAATGCTCCGCTCTATACCCGGTTGCCCGATTTCAAAGAGATCCCGTTTAGCGAAATGGGCCTGATCCAGGACACGCTTTCCACAGCACGCGAATGCCGGCCCCGCCAAGGATTACCCAATTTTTTCGGTAAGTTGAAGAGCGGCCGCCCTGTTACCATCGCCTACCTCGGTGGCAGCATCACGAATGCACGAGGGGGCTATCGCGAACAATCGCTGGCCTGGCTGAAAAAATATTATCCCGGCTCCAATATCTCCGCCATCAATGCCGGAGTTGGCGGCACGGCTTCCGACCTGGCCAATTTTAGGCTGCGCCATCAGGTACTGGCTTTTAAACCCGACCTCGTTTTTGTCGAATTCGCCGTAAATGATCAGTTCACTCCTCCCGCATCGATCCATGCTACAATGGAAGGCATCGTCCGGCAGATCTGGCGGCAGGACAGATATACCGATATCTGTTTCCTTTACACGATGACCGGCGACAT
>JAFDYE010000077.1 GCA_018267585.1 Bacteroidota bacterium | reverse complement strand
GCCGACCAATCCTGTGTTATGTCTATCTCCCGACGAAATTTCCTGAAGGCCGCCGGAAGCCTCACCATCGGCTTTTGCCTCGGCAGCAAACCCGGACCAGAACCCGGCGCGACAGACCCGGGCCTCGCCACCCCGAGCCCCACCTCGAGCCCCATCCCGAACCTTCCCACGGGCCTCCCCAACCCCGGCCCCACCGATCCACCCCCCGAATCCCTCATCAACGCCTGGCTCGAAGTCCTGGCCGACGGCCGCATCCGCGTCCTCACCGGAAAGATCGAACTCGGCCAGGGCATCAGCACCGCCGTCGCCCAGGTCGCCGCAGAAGAGCTCGACATGGACATATCCCAGGTCGAAGTCCTCATCGCCGAGACGGGTCGTACACCCAATGAAGGCTACACCGCCGGCAGCAACTCCATCGAAAGCAGCGCCATGTCCATCCGCCGCGCCGCCGCCGCCGCAAGAACAACCCTCCTCCAACTCGGCGCCAGACACCTGAACACCTCAATAGACAACCTCACCCTGTCCAAAGGAATCATCATCCCCCGCAACGGCGGCCGCGGCCTCACTATCTACGAAGCCCTCGACGGCCGCCAGCTGACCGGCACCATTCCCGAATCCCTCACCCTGAAACCCAAAAACACCTACCAGCTCGTCGGCAAACCCATTCCACGCAACGACCTCCCCCGCATCACAAAAGGCGAACCCGTTTACGTACACGATCTCTCCTTCCCCGGCATGGTCCACGCCCGCATCGTCCGGCCACCCTCCTACGGCGGCAAGCTCCTGCAATACGACGACCAGCCAGTAAAAAAGACCCTACCCGATTTTATAAAGACCGTCGTCAACGGCAGCTGGCTCGCGGTCATCGCCGCAAAGGAATACCCCGCCATACAAGCCCAGCGCCTGCTGCAAAAGAACTCGAAATGGTCGGACGGCCCACCCCTTCCCGGTCCGGGCAGCACCGGCCAGACACTGGCCGACTATCTCCGGGGCCTGCCCGCAAAGACCGAAGAGGTCACAAAAAAAGGACAACCCTTCCCCGACGCAGCCCCCGCAGGACCAGCAACACCCACCCACCTCAGATCCCGCTACTCCAAACCCTATATCATGCACGGAGCCATCGGCCCCTCCTGCGCCGTCGCCCTCTGCGACACCGACAACCACCTCCATATCTGGTGCCACAGTCAAGGTGTCTATCCACTACGCGCTACGATCGCCAACCTCCTCCATATTTCCGAAGAGAATATCCATATAAAAGGCGTCCCCGGCAGCGGCTGCTATGGACACAACGGCGCCGACGACGTATCCGCAGACGCAGCGCTGGCCGCCATGGCCTACCCCGGAAAACACGTCCGCGTCCAGTGGATGCGCGAAGAAGAACACGCCTGGGAGCCGTACGGCAGCGCAATGGTCATGGAACTCGCAGCCCGGCTCGACCCGTCCGGTAAGATCAGCCACTGGAAATACGAGCTCTGGTCCGATACCCACGGCGCGAGACCGTCCGGCAACGCCGCCAACCTGCTGCCGGGCCACTATATCGAACAACCGTTCCCCCAACGCCCGTCGGGCTTCAGCGGCGGAGCATACCGCAACGCCCCACCCTATTATTCCATCCCCAATCAATACGTCGCAGCCCATTTCTTCGAAGGCCCCCTCCGCACCTCCTCGCTTCGGTCCCTGGGCGCCTATGCCAACCTCTTCGCGATCGAATCCTTTATGGACGAGCTCGCCGAAGCCGCAGGCAAAGACCCCTTCGACTTCAGGATGACCCATCTCGACGACCCGCGCGCAAAGGCGGTACTCGAACAGCTGCGCACGCTCATCAAAGACATCCCCGGGACCGGCATCGCCTTCTCCCGCTATAAGAACAACGGCGCCTATTGCGCCGTCGCCGCACAGGTCACCCGCGACACCCCGGCCAGCCACATCCGTGTCCAAAAGATGTGGGCCGTCATCGACGCCGGCGAAGTCATCAACATGGATGGTATCACCAACCAGACAGAAGGCGGCATGGTCCAATCCGCCTCCTGGACCATGCACGAAGAAGTAGCCTTCAACAGCCACGGGATCACCAGCACCAACTGGGCCGCCTATCCCATTTTTAATATCAGCCAGGCCCCCGAGGTCGAGGTCTCCGTCATCAACCGCCCATCAGAACCCGCCATGGGCGCTGGCGAAGCCGCCCAGGGCCCCGCCGGCGCCGCCATCGTCAACGCCGTATACCGCCTCACCGGCCAGCGCGTCCGCCACCTCCCCGTGAACCGTGCAACTACCACCGTCACCCGCACACCAAAAAAATAAAGGCACCCCTCGCGGGATGCCTCATTACTATAGGATATTGTCATTTTACCAATTCGGATTCTGCTGCAGCTTCGGATTCAACAATATCTCCTGCATCGGTATCGGGAAAAGATAGTCCCTGTCCTCCCTGAAGGTCTTCGGTATCGTCTTGTTGACCACAATATCGCCTCCCGACGTCCCATTCTCCAGGTCTACATCACTACCTAGTTTCAGATAGACCACCCCCTGTTGCGACACAGGCTTCGTACCGGAATAGATACACACGTCCGGCGTACCATTATGGTCAAGGTCATAGGTCCCCGCACCGGGGAAATATTCACCCTTGAACTGCAGCGTCAGCAGATGTCCTTCCTTCCACCGCAT
Source organism: Bacteroidota bacterium (assembly GCA_018267585.1). Taxonomy (GTDB): domain Bacteria; phylum Bacteroidota; class Bacteroidia; order Chitinophagales; family Chitinophagaceae; genus Puia. The sequence continues at coordinate 7,335 of JAFDYE010000077.1, read as the reverse complement.
CAGATCATTCCACCGAAAACTCTCCATCACGAGCTCCACCCGGCGCTCCCGGCGTATCTCCAGTATCACGCCCTGGTTCGGACCCGACACCTGCGTATACTGAGCAGCCAGATAAGGGTCGGGGCTCGCATTCGCAGCCGCCATATTCAGGTCAGGCATCCCCACCCGGTCACGCAGCAGCTTGATGCTGCGATCGATATCACCCTGCGTCAGCGTCCCCAGCTCCGCCTTGGCCTCGGCAAAATTCAGCAGCACCTCGGCATAACGGAACAGCGGCAGCGGCGTCACCGAACGCGAATTGGCGTCCTGCGACGCATCGGAGACGAACTTCGTCATCTGATAACCCGTCACCGTAGCGCTGAAATCCGGCGCCAGCTGCAGCGTAGCCCCGATCCGCGTATAGCCCGGCGTCCTCACTGTCTGCGACAACCGCGGATCCCGGTTCTGCGTCTCCGAAAAAAAGCCCAGTGTATCATACCCCGGACGGTCGGTAAATCGGCTGCCATCCTTCATCAGATAGCTGTTGACCAGCTTCTTCTCCAGCCCCGGCTTCCCATAGGAAGGAGACAGCGTATAGTAGTTGAGGTTATGGTATACTGCAAGCGACGCGCTATAAGTGCGCGCGAGGATGACCTCACCCGGGTCTGCGGCCTGCGCAGAAAAAAGCTCCCCATAGGCCGCGCCCGGCGTGCTCGTATGCAACCTGTAACCCCCTGTCTTCATCAGCGTATCACAGATGTCGGCACACTGCTGCAACAGATCGCTCGCCCCCGTCAACCCCTGGCCAAAAACGTCGTTCGCGTGGTATTTCCTGAACGTCCCCTCAAAAAGACATACCCTCGCCTTCAACGCCATCGCCGTATACTTCGACACCTGGTCCACCGCCTTCACAGACGTCATATTCGCAATAGCATAGTCCAGGTCAGCCAGCACACTATCCATAACAAGCGAGCGCGGATCCCGCGGCTTCATCAACGCCGCAGAGTCATTGGCGTCGATCGCCGTCCCGATCCAGGGAACGTCCCCATACAACGCGACCATATTGTAATAGAACCAGGCGCGGAACATACGGGCCGCCCCTACATACGGAGCCACGACACTGTTCGGAAGATGCCCTTTCTGGTAGTTCTGCAGAAAGAAGTTGACATTCCGCAGGTTGCCCCAGCTTCCATTCGGGCTGCTGGCGGCCCCATAAGACGTCGAGCTGCCATAAAAAGGGTCCGTCACCGGCACCACACGCTGCCCCGTCAGCTGGTTCGAAAGCGAACCCGTGATGATATTGTCGATCGTTTCATTGTAGATGCCATAAGGAAACTGCCCGTCGGCCGTCGGGAACATCCCGTAGAAAGAGTGCTGATACAGCTGCAGCTCGCTCTCGCTGCTGAACGCATTGTCCGGCGAGATCTGCGAGACGGGCTTGCGGTCCAGGAATTTGCTGCACGACAGCAGCAGCACACAGGGTATAAAAACTATAACTGACTTTTTCATTTCGAAAGTTTAAAAGGTGATGTCCAGTCCGCACGAATAATTCTTCATAAAAGGATAATCGCGGGCGTTATTGTCGCCCCTGATATTGTTCGCGTCCGCACTCACCTGCTCGGGATCGATATATTTGGTCTTCAGCCCGCAAATGGTGAACATATTGTCGCCGCTGATATAGAACTTGACCCTGGCCAGCCCGATACGCTTCACCATCGTCTCCGGTAAAGTATAGCCGATACGAAGGTTCTTCAGCCGGATATAAGCAAGATTCTGCATATACCTGTTATTGACGCTGGTCAGCTCGTTATTGCCATTCAGCGCCTCATATCCTCTCAGCTTCGGGAAATAAGCGTTCGGGTTGGAAGGACTCCATATCTTGCTTTGGAAATCCTTTGGAATAAAACTATAGTAGGGACGACCATAGAAGCCCCAGAACATATACGTCTCGCTGCCGGGATACCAGTCCTGGTGACCGATCCCCTGCAAAAAGAAGGAGATATCAAAACCATTCCAATCCGCGCCGGCCGTAAACCCGAACGCATACCGCGGCAGCGAGTTCCCCAGTATCCGCTGATCCCCGTGCTTGTCCAGCGTATTCTGCCCCGCATTGACAGTGTCATTCCCATCGAGGTCCACGAACTTCATATCGCCCGCGTGCAAAAGATGCCCGTCTCCGGGAGAACCGCCGATATTGGAGTTGACCGCTTTCTGGTTGACAGAATAGTGCTGCGCTTCGTCGTCGCTCTTGAAATAGCCGTCTACCGTATATCCCCAGATATCTCCGATACGCTGGCCCGGATAGTAGTTACTGAGCAGCTTCGTCGGATTGTTGTAGCGCGTGATATGCGCCTTGAAATCGGATAGCACCACCCCGAAATGATAATTGAACGTTTTGCCGTTGACACGCGCGCTGCTCTGCCAGCCGATGCCCAGGTCATAACCCTTCGTATCCAGGTCCCCCGCATTCTGCTGCGGCGTCGCCGCACCAAAGATCACCGGCAAGGTAGGCCCGGGAATGAGCATGTCCCTGGTCGTACGGTTGTACCAGTCGAAGACGATATTCAACCGGTTACGCAACAGCCCGATGTCCGCACCCACATCCGTGCTGGCCACCTTCTCCCAGGTCAGGTTGGGGCTGACAGGCGCAGGGCCCGCCAGTATCTGAGGCTTGTTGCCCCCGATCAGCCAGTTCGAAGTGCCGGTACCGATGACCGGTATATAAGGATAGTCGGAGGCACGCAGGTTGGGGTTCAGGTACTGGTTGCCCAACCCGCCATAGGAAGCGCGGATCTTGAAGTCAGAGAAGACATCCTTCAGCGGATCGAAGAAATTCTCCTCGCTGATCCTCCAGCCGCCGCTGACAGACGGGAAGAAGCCAAATCGCTGACCGGGCGGGAAATGCGAGCTGCCGTCATAGCGTCCATCCAGCTCCAGCAGGTATTTGCTCTTGTAGTCGTAGTTGATCCGCCCGAAAAATCCGAGCAGGGCCCATTCGACCTGGTTGCCATTGGTAGTGGGCGCCGAAGTACCCAGGTCCAGCGAGTTGAGGTCGACGGAAAGGAGATTGATCGTAGAACCGGCGATATATCTGTACTTCTTCAACTCCTGGTTGTAGCCCGCGGTAACCTTGAGGTTGTGGTCGCCGAATGAATGGGTATAGGTGCCGTAGGCGTTGATAACATGGTACTGGTCGGTATTGGAACTTTCGGTATACGAGTCCGATCCGGCATAATCGGTCTGCCCGGGGTAGACCGACCAGGGCGCCTGCGTGCGGCGCTGCCAGCTGCCATACGTGTTCAGGTCAAAACCATAGCTGCCTACAAGGCTGATATCGCGAGTGAGGTCGGCCGTCAGCGTAACGACATTGGTCATGTCGAAATTCTGGTTCTGTCCCTTTGACTTACCGTACTGGATATCCGCCGCCATTCCGTCGGCAATGCCGTAATTGTTTAGCTGCGTGCGATACGTAAAGGTCCCGTCAGGATTCGTCGGCACATAGGAGGGAAGGGCATGCACACCCATCTCCACAAAAGTGGTATTGATACCCCATCCCGGAAAGTTGTACGTGGAGGTCATGAACGACAGGTTCTCCGTCAGGTGCAGCCAGCTGTTCATCCGGGCATTGATCTTCGCGCGGATATTATAGTTGGTATACTGGTCGCGGTTGAATTGCATCATACCCTTCTGTTGGTAATATCTTCCGGCGACATAGTAGTCCATATTGTCCGACCCGCCGGAGAAGCTCAGCGAATGGCTCATCGAAGGCAGCGTATTGCGAAAAATAAAATGCCACCAGTCGGTGTTGCCATAATAGATGTATTGCTGGCGGCCACTGCGGGTGTCGGTGACCACGGATGGCAGCGAATGGTCCGTCTCCCTCGCCTTCATCTGCTGATAGTCTGCGGCCGTATAGCCCGTATAGGGGCTACCCGTCGCTATCTGGAATGCCTGGTCGATCAGCTGGTCGGTGGCATAGCCATCGGTCATAAAGGAGTGGCTCGTCGTAGGCGTGGCGACCGAGTAGTTGCCGTTGTAGTTGACCTGGACCTTCCCTTTCCTGCCGTGCCTGGTCGAGACCAGGATCACGCCATAGGCCGCCCTTCCGCCATAGAGAGCCGCCGAAGAGGCGTCCTTCAACACCGTGACGGTCTCGACGTCCTTCGGGTTGATATTGTTGAGGTCGCCGGGCATTCCATCGATGACCACCAGCGGCGAACCACGGTTGATGGACGTAAAACCGCGGACGTTCAGGTTGGCCGTAGCCCCGGGATGACCGTCACTGAACGTAATATTGAGGTTGGGGATCACGCCCTGCAGACCCTGCCCGATATTGGAAATGGGCCGGTCGTCCACGTCACGCATATCTACCTGGGATACAGCACCGGTAATATTCGAGCGCTTCAGCGCCCCATAGCCGACGACGACCACTTCATTAAGACCGGTATTGGCGCCGATCATACGGACGGAGATATTCCCCTGACCGCTGACGGTCACTTCCTGTGGCAAATAGCCGATCAGCGAGAAGACCAGTACGGAGGAGTCGGGTGCGCTGAGGGCGAACTGTCCCCGCTCGTTGGTAACACCACCCTTGTTGAGACCCTTGATCTGCACAGAGACACCGGCCAGCGGATGTTTGCCCGAAGAATCCGTGACGACGCCCGATATCGGTATCAGCGGAGCGCCCTTGTCCGTGGCGTTCAACGGCTTGATCACTACTACCTTGCCTATGACATGGTAGGTCAGCGCCTGGCCGCGCAGCGCCTGCCTCAGCACAGCCTCGAGCCCGCCTTCGCGGATCGAGACGTTCACCTTTTGCCTGAGGTCTATCTGGTCCAGCCGGTAAAAAAAGCTGTAGTCGCTCGCTCCCTCTATCTCCTTCAATATTTTATGCAGGGAGACATTGGTTTCATGAATGGTAAACCGGGCATCCTGCGAGTAGACGGTCGCAGACGCGTGCATCAGTCCGGTAAGAATTAAAAATACTGTAAGCCTCATGATCTTTTGGGTTTGACGCAAAAAATCCTTTCGCTGTTTTGAAATAGCGTGCAAATGCATACCTTTAGTTATGGATTAATTAGTTAATAACTGCCTTGGTAAAACAGTAGGTTATTAGCTCTTGATCTGACTGGCCGGGGAATGCTGCAACATTTCCCGGCGTTTTTTTAGGGTCATTCTGGTCTCATATCGTTTATTGTTTTAGTTGGCGAATAGTTACCGTATCTTTTTTTATCTCGTATGCGATAGGCGTCGTCTCCCGGATGATCTTCATCGCCTCTTCGATAGACTGTACGCGTGTAAACCTCCCCGTATACATAAGCCTGCTCAGCTCGCCGCTCTTGATATTGATCTTCACATTAAAAGTCCTTTCCAGCCGGCGCGCCACGTCGTCAAAGGATTCTCCCTCAAAAACAAGCGTGTTGTCGCGCCAGGCCTCATACTTCTCCATATGTTCGGTAGCTGTCACCTGCGGCGTTCCCTCGTCCCCGCCAACCGCCTGTCTGCCCGGCGTATACCGGCTTCCCTTACCGGGGACCGCCTGCGAGTCCGCGGCCTGCCTGATCTTCAACACTTCGTTGCGGGTCAATATCACCGTCTTCAGGCGCCGCGCGCTGTCCGCATCGGCGGAGACCTCGACCTTACCCTCCAGCACAGCCGTCACCCACGAACTTCCCGGATACGCGCTGACGGTAAAGATGGTGCCGACATCCCTTACCCTATACCCTCTTGCCTTCACGACAAAAGGCAGCTTCGCGTCGTGGTGTACCACAAAATATCCCTCCCCCTCCAGGTCCACTTCCCTGTCGGTCCGTCCAAAACCCGCAGAATAGCTGAAATGTGTTCCCGCATTAAGCCACACCTCCGTGCTGTCCGGCAGCACAAGCCTCTTCTTCTTTCCATTGCCCACAAACATGTCGAAAGCCGCAGCCACCACAGGCTTCGGCTTTTTCGAAAAGAGCATGCCCGCTCCCCCCGCCGCAAGGATAATTATAACGGCCGCAGCCGCCCGCAACGGTGTCACCACGCGACGACGTCCCCGGTCCGACCCCTCCCCACTTCCATGCTTCGGAGTCAACCCCTCTCCACCTCCCGCACCCGCCCCGCTTCCGGAAGTCGCAGATCCCCCACCCGCCGAGATCGTAGCTCCCCCCCTCTCCGGAGCCTGCAACCGCCCCCTCAATCGCTCAAATGCTTTATCGGTATCGACCGCTGGCTGGCCCGGGTAGTGTAAGGCATCATCCCAGGTGCTTTTCAGCTGGATATAATAATCCATATTCTCCTGGCTCTGCCCGATCCACCGCCGGACCCACTCCCGTTGCTCCTGGTCGGCCTCGCCCGTGATATACTTGATTATTAACGATTGTATCTGTTCGTTCATAGCTAGACGCTCCCTAAGACAACCGGGAGCCCCCCTACCCTCAAATCGGAGAAAAATATTTTTTACTTTATTGGGATGCCGATATTCGCGGTCTTCCCCGGTCGGGGCCGCATCAGAACCTCGTCGGTTTATGCCGGCGCGAGAAGATGTTTTAGCTGGCGGCGCAATTTTTCCAGGGCGATCGACATCTGCCGTTCCACAGTCTTGGGCGAGAGCCCCAGTTGCTGCGCGATCTCCGCATACCTCAGGTGCTGGTACCGGCTGAGCTTGAATATCTCCCTGCATTTCCCGGGCAGGCTCTCGATCGCTTCGGCCACCTCCCGTTCCAACTCCTCCTCCCTCACCAGGTCCTGATAGTCATGGGTCGGCAGGTGCGCCTGCAGAACATAGTCGATATACTCCCTGACAACGTTCTTGTGCTTGAGGTGATTGAGACAGCGGTTCTGAACAGCCCTGTAGATATACGAGCGGAAGGAATAGCTGATGAGCAGCGTCTCCCGCTTTTCCCAAATAAATGCGTAAGTATCTGCTACAATTTCTTCGGCGACATGCAGGTCGTCCGTAAGCCGGTTGGCAAATAAACAAAGCTTCTCGTAATAGCTCTTAAATAACACTTCGAAGGCCTGCATGTCCCCCTCTCTGAGCCTTTCGATCCATATGGTATCGTCCTGATGCATTCCTTACCGGCAGATAGTTTGTTAAATCCGCCCGTAAATTAAAATGCGGGGGACATTTTCTAAATATAATGAGTAAAACTTAATAAACTCATAATAATGTGGGGCTATTTTCCCGCGCCGTCACAAACCCGCACCGTCGCAACCCGCTATACTGTAAGGGTTCGCCATAAGTCTAAGTTATAAAAAAATTGTCCTACTTTACCACTGCGTTCCCACCCCTTCTAATACAAAATTATATGTACACAATAGAAGATATCCTCAATCACTTCGACTCCGACCTGATGCTGGAAGAAGAACAAT
>JAFDYE010000779.1 GCA_018267585.1 Bacteroidota bacterium | reverse complement strand
CTAACTACCTCTGATGTTTAGACCATAGCTGCCCGTTGCCTGCTCTTCCATCCCGACTCCCGTATTCGTATTCAGCTCTGGCAGGATGCTCAAAGTTCCAATACGGTTGAGCGCGGCCTTGCTCACCACGCTGACAGGCGCGCCGACCTCGGTCAGCTTGCGATGCTGCTCATAGGCTTTCACCACTACTTCATTGAGCGGCCTGGTATCGGACGAATCCGTCAAAAAAGATGTCGAATGAGAATTCTGCGCGGATAGGGTTGTGGCGTAAAGAAGCGCAAAGATTAACAGGAGCTTGTTTTTTTTCACCCGACGGGATTTAGGGTAAAGTTATTTTATTATCTTCAATTGGGTGAGTCTTAATGTGCCGGGATACGCTTTGAAAAAAATTAGCATATCCCGGGAAAACGTTAATAATTGTCTTTCGGACGAGGCCTTGCCACGGCCTTAAAGATATTATGAGTAAAAAGCAGCTGAACCTTTTTGACCTTACGATGATCGTGGTGAGCCTGGTCATCGGCATGGGGATATTCCGGACCCCTGTCGAGGCCGCGGCCAGGGCCGGCACGCCAACGATCTTTTTTCTCGCCTGGGTTGTGGGCGGAGTGATCGCGCTCTGCGGCGCTCTTACCTATGCGGAGATCGGCTCGCGCTACCCCGTAATGGGAGGATATTACAGGATATTCTCCTACGGGTATCACCCTTCGATAGCATTTGCCGTCAACTGTATTATACTCGTGTCCAACGCCGGCTCGACTGCCGTCGTCGGGGTCATCGGCGCGGAGTATATCGGCAGGTTCTTTTTCAGCGGGCCCACGCCGCAGGCCTTCCTGCAGACGGTGACCATTGTCGGGGTTGCGCTCTTCTATACCATCAATCTGCTGGGTCTGAGGATGAGCAGCCGCGTGCTGAATATCCTTACCTGCGTCAAGATATTGCTGATCCTGCTGCTGCTGCTGGCCGTCTTTGGCCGTCATCCTCTTCCCGACAGTCCTCCCGTCTTGGGGGTGACGGCGGCCGGACAGCTGCCTTTCTGGAAGGCGCTGGGTTTTGCGCTGGTGGCCGCGTCCTTCAGCTATGGGGGTTATCAGCAGACGATAAATTTCGGCGGCGAGGTCCGTAGTCCGGGACGCACGATCCCGCGGGGTATCGGCTTCGGTATCGCGATCATTATCACGCTTTACCTGGCTATCAATATTGTGTATACGCAGGTCATCGGCTTTGAGCGGCTGAAGACCGCCAACTCCATCGCCGCCCTGCTGATGGAGCATCTCTTCGGGCCGACGGGAGACGCTATCCTGCGGGTGCTGATGTTCCTTTCCGTGATGGCCTATGTCAACGTTGCGCTGATGAGCAATCCCCGGGTCATGAGCGCGATGAGCACGGAGGGGATCCTGCCTGCCGCATTCCGGCGAAGGACCCCCGGGCGGGATGTCATCGTATGGTCGCTGACCGGCTTTGCGGCGGTTATCATCATTACCCTGATATTCAGCAGCACGGTCGAAAAGATCATCAACTATTCCATATTCCTGGACAGCATCGGCTTTGCGACCTCGGCGAGCACTGTATTTATCATGCGGCACCGAAGGACGGGGGAGGACAGGGATATCTACCGGATGAAATTATTCCCCGTCATGCCTGCGGTCTTTATATTGGCTTATGTTTGCGTGGCCACCAGCATTGCCATCAACGATCCGATGTCGGCGTTGTATGGGGTGCTGATATTCGCCGGTTGTTTTGCCCTTTATTTTGTGGTCAGACGGGGGAAGAAGGCCGTCGGATTGCCAGGGAGGCCGATGGACCATTAATTAACAGCTATGGATATTTCCTATATAATCAACGAGTTAGGCGAGGATCGCCAGCTATACTTCAATGCGGTGGCGCCTCCCATCATCCAGACCAGCAATTTCAGGGTGGAGACGGTCGACGAGTTGAGGGACCTGTTCGCCGACGAATACAGCGGCTACCTGTATAGCCGGGGTCTCAATCCCACGGTGGACATCCTTCGAAAAAAGCTGGCTGCCCTCGACGGGGCGGAAGACTGTCTGGTCTTCAACAGCGGGGCGTCGGCTATCTTCGCGGCCGTCCTGGCCAATGTGAAGTCGGGCGACCATATTGTCTCGGTCGAGAAGCCCTACACCTGGGCCCAGCGGATGTTCGACGTCATCCTTCCGCGGTTTGGCGTCACGACCACCTATATCGACGGGACGCGCATCGAGAATTTTGAACGGGCGATACTTCCCAATACCGCGCTGATCTACCTGGAATCCCCCAATTCCTGGGACTACAAGCTGCAGGACCTGCGGGCGGTGGCTGAGCTGGCCAGGTCGGAGAATATCGTCACGGTCATCGACAACAGCTATTGTACGCCCCTCTATCAGCGGCCTATCGGATATGGAATCGACATTGTCATGCAGACCGCGACAAAATACATTGGCGGCCATAGCGATACGGTCGGCGGGGTGCTCTGCGGGACGGGGGCGATGATGAAGAAGATCTTCGACAGCGAGTTGCTGAATGCCGGTATCGGCATCCAGCCCTTCAACGCCTGGCTGCTGATCCGGGGGCTGCGGACGATGCCTGCCCGGATGGAGCGGCTTACCGTCACTACCCGGAAAGTTGCCGGCTATCTCAAATCGCATCCGCAGGTGGAAAGTATCCTCTTCCCTCTTGACGAAAGCTTTCCGCAATACGAACTTGCACGGGCGCAGATGAAAGATGCCTGCGGCCTGCTGAGCTTTTATTTGCGCGCCGGTTCGAGGGATCAGATCGTCCGGTTCTGTGAGGGGCTGAAGCATATCATGATGGCCGTCAGCTGGGGTGGTCACGAGTCGCTGATCCTGCCCAAATGCGCGTCACTGACGGAGGTGGAGTTCGACCCGGGGATAAAAGAGCACCGGATGCTGCGGCTGTATACCGGTCTGGAAGAGCCGGAATACCTTATCCGCGACCTGCAGCAGGCCTTTGAAAAATTCCTTTAAATTTGTTTCATAAGTATGAAAAAGCTCCTCCTCTTATCCTTTTCAATAGCCTTCCTGAACCTTACCAGCCATGCGCAGGAGAAGTGGGACTTG
>JAFDYE010000778.1 GCA_018267585.1 Bacteroidota bacterium | reverse complement strand
CAAGGTAGACCTCGACGGGAAGGATACGGTGAATGGCGTGCCGTGCTATCGGATCAGGCTGTCCTGTCCCATGGGGCAGTCCGTGGTGTATTCGATCGATATGAAGAGCTATTATATCCTGCGCGAGACCCGGAAGGGGGGGAGCCTGTCAATCGACTTTAGCGATTATAAGACGACGCCGGATGGATATGTATTTCCTTTTACCATAGTCACCGACGGCACGGGGGGAAAGATCAATGTGGAGAGGGTGGAAGTCAACCACAATGTGGATGTAGATACACTCGGGAAACCCCGAAAAGCAGCATAGTACAATAATCTGGCAAATTCCGCGTTCTAGGCACGGAGAACTCCGTGTTCTCCAGAATCCTGTTTCCTGTTAAAAACCAATGACAGTCGTTATGAATAAAAGGTCTACTTTATTCTTATTACTGACTTGCCTGTACCTGACTGCTTCATCCCAATCTTTCATCGGATATGGCTATGACAACTATTCAGGCGTAAACGGCTTGATCCTGAACCCCGGCACCCTGGCCGACGGTAAATACAAAGTCAACGTCAATCTTTTCGCGGTCAGCGCACTCGCCGGGAATAACGCGTATGAGCTGGAGCGCAGCAAGCTGTTCGGCTTTAAGTTCAGCCATCTTTCCGACAGCAACGGTTATTATAAGGCCAACAATACCGCCGTCAAATATTTTTACGTCAATACGGATATCCTTGGCCCCTCGGCCACGATCAACCTGACCTCCCGCGACGCGCTCGGCATTACGACGCGGATGCGGGTGATGGGGAATGTAGCGAACTTAGGCAACTCCCTTTTTCACCTGATCGGCGACGCCGACGCGAACTTTTACAATATCGACATTCTGAACCCCAGCCTGCAGACGAAGGTGCATGCTTTTGCGGAGGCGGGTATCTCCTATGGCCGGGTGCTGAAGAAGACCGAACACTCCGAACTTAAGGTCGGGATCACCGGTAAGTATATCGCCGGTCTTGGTTATGGGAGCGTATTCTCCGGACCGCTGTTGATCAATATCGATCCGGCGCACCAGATAGGAAAATTGAATGCCGATGTGACGGCCCAGTATTCGTCCAACCTGGATGGTCTTGGCAACGGCAGCAGCGTCGGTGACTATCTGAAACATATGCCCGGTCATGGCATTGGCCTGGACCTGGGTCTTGTGTATGAGACGAAGAATGCGGAGACGGGGGAAACAAAATTCCGTTTTGGCTTTTCGGTGACCGATATCGGCCAGGTAAAATATACCAACTCGACCAACAGCCAGCAGTATACGATAACGGCGGACGGCCGCAATACCGCGGAGTTCCAGAAACAGGACGGCGAGACCTATGACGCGTATTTCAACCGTCTGAAGACCTCGGGTCTCGTGGTGGCGAAGAGCACGGCGGTGACGTCTACCGTCAAGCTGCCGACGGCGGTGCATATCAACGGCGACTACCAGGTCTACAAACGATTTTATGTCAACGGCGACGTCCTGCTGAATATGGTCGCCAACAGCAATACGACGAACCCCAACTACGTGACCACCTTTACGGTGACGCCGCGGCTGGAGAAGAAATGGGTGAGCGTCTATTCGCCGGTATCTTATTCGGCCAACGGACAGCTCAACTGGGGTGCGGGTGTACGCCTGGGGCCCTTGTTCGTAGGCAGCGGATCGGTGCTTTCCAGCCTGTTCAAGCAGCGTCTGCAGTCGGCGGATGCCCATATGGGTCTGACGATTCCGATCTTTCAGCATAACAAGAATAAAGCAGACAAGAAATCGAAGGCCGATACGGTGTATCGCAATAAGGACCTCACGCATGACCGCGATGGAGATGGTGTTGTCGACGAGAAGGATGAGTGTCCGGACAGCGCCGGTCCGATAGCGCTGATCGGCTGTCCGGATGACGATGGCGACGGCGTACCGAACAAAAAGGATAAGTGCCCCGGCGTGAAAGGCTCGCCCAATTTCCAGGGCTGTCCGGCGCCGGACAGTGACGGCGACAGCGTTAACGACGACGAGGACAAGTGTCCGCTGGTGAAGGGTGTTGCCTCCAATTTTGGCTGTCCGCCGATAAGGGCCGAATATATCAGTACCGTGAACAGTGCGGCGGACCGGGTATTCTTTGTCCGTGCGAAGGCGACGATCGAGAAGGTGTCTTTGTATGAGCTCAACCGCGTGGTGACCATTCTTCAGACGGATACGACGCTGCGTCTGCGGATCGAAGGGTATACGGACAGCGAGGGAACGGACGAGCGCAACCAGAAGCTGTCCGACCGCAGGGCCAGGGCGGTATTCCACTACCTGCACCTGCAGGGGATCGACGCCGACCGGATGGACTATATCGGGTATGGCAGCAAGCGGCCGATCGCCAGCAACGACACGCCCGAAGGGATGGCCCAGAACCGCCGTACGGAGATGATCCTGATGAACTATCCGAAGGATAAACGCAAACAATAGCATTAGTAACCCCTGCCCCCTTACGCATCATGTCCGGACGCCGTCGGCGCGTCCGGGCCACATGGCGGCCCCTATGGCCGTCATTTTTTTTGAAAAAAGCGCCGGATATGCAATTGCTGTGCCACCGTTTGCAGTGCTTTTTTGCCTTATTTTTAGCGAGTAATGTATACTCCCGAATTCTTATTGGGCGGCGGCGAGATGGGGCAGCGCATCCGCGAGTTCGATTGGTCCGCGACGCCGCTGGGTCCCGTGGACGGCTGGCCGCAGAGCCTGCGCACCTGTATCCGGATCATGTTAACCTCTCAGCAGCCGATATGGATCGGCTGGGGGAAGGAGCTCATCAAACTATATAATGATCCCTATAAAGCGATAGTTGGCGGCAAGCATCCCTGGGCGTTGGGCAAGCCTGCGAGCGTCGTGTGGAAAGAGATATGGTGGGAGATCGGCCCCATGCTGCAGACGGTAATGGAGCAGGACGAAGGCACTTATGTCGAGTCCAGACTCCTGATCATGGAGCGGAACGGCTATCCGGAAGAGACCTATTATACTTTCTCTTATACGCCGGTCCCCGGAGAGGGAGGGGGGACGGCGGGGATGATCTGTTTTAACAGCGACGATACAGCGCGGATACAGGGTGAGCGCCAGATGCGGACGCTTATGCAGCTGGGGCGCCGTCTGGCCGACCCCCGGTCTTTCCAGGACGTCGTCACCCGGACGTTGAAGGTGCTTATGGATAACCCCCAGGATTTTCCTTTTGTGCAGTTCAGGCTGGCGGGTGAGGAAGCCGAGCTGTTCCCTGACTGTCAGCTGGCGGTGGCCTGTCACGGGCCGCAGGTCGTCGACGCCATGGACAAGCGGGTCGCCGGTATGACGAAGGGCGCCTGGGAGATCGGTCCGCACACGGGTGTCATCCTGCCCATTTTTCATCCGACGACGCGGGAGGCATACGGTTACCTGGTAGTGGGGATCAACCCCTACCGTCTTCCCGACGAAAAATATATGGGTTTCTTTTCGCTGGTGGCGGACCAGATCACGGGTAGCTTAGGCGACCTGCATGCGCTGGAGGCGGAACGGGAAAAGTCCGAGGCGTTGATGGAGATCGACCGCGCAAAAACGATCTTCTTTTCCAATATCAGCCATGAGTTCAGGACGCCGCTGACCCTTCTGCTCGGGCCTATCCAGGATCTGCTGGATGATCCCTCGGCGAAAGAGGTCAACCGGTACCGGATGGGCGTCGCCTACCGGAATGTGCTGCGTATGCAGAAGCTGGTGAACACGCTGCTGGATTTTTCGCGGATCGAGGCGGGCCGGATGGATGCAAAATACAGCCGGGTGGATATCGTGGCGTTCACGCGCGAGCTGGCGAGTTCGTTCCGCAGCGCTGTCGAGAAGGCGGGGATGCAGCTGCTGCTGTCGAGCGGTCCGATCAGCGGGGATGTGTACGTGGATGTCGACCACTGGGAGCAGATCATGCTGAACCTGCTGTCCAACGCGCTGAAGTATACCCAGGAGGGTTCGATCGCCGTGCATATCGAGCAGGCGGGCGACGAGTTGCTGGTCCGTATCTCGGATACGGGGGTAGGCATTCCTGAGGATCAGCTGGGGAAGATATTTGAACGATTTCACCGCGCGGAGAATGTGCAGGGGAGAAGCCAGGAGGGGACGGGTATCGGTCTGGCCATGGTGAAGGAGCTGGTGCGGATGCATCACGGGAGGATATCTGTGACGAGCCAGCTGGGGAGGGGATCGACCTTTACCGTTGCCATCCCTGTGGGAAGAAAGCATCTGCCGGCCGATAAGATCGTCGAACCGTCGATCGTCGGGCTGAAGCATGCCGAGAGTTTTGTAACGGAGGCGATGAAGTGGCTGCCGGCCGGTGAGGACGAGGCCGGGGGTGCGGGTGGTGGTGCGGGCGGTGACGGTGCTGGTGTCGCGGGTGGTGTAGAGGGTAGTGTCGCGGCTAGTGGCGCCGCTCGTGGCGGGGTTGGTGATGCGGGAGGTGCCGCGGGTGGTGGTGCGGGCGGTGCCGCGAGTGGTGGTGCGGGTGGTGCCGCCGCCAGTGGCGCCGCTGGTTTCGCTGCTGGTAGCGTCGCTGAAGAAGGT
>JAFDYE010000777.1 GCA_018267585.1 Bacteroidota bacterium | reverse complement strand
GTTTGGTGAGAGACTTGGAAGAGAGGTGTCCGCCGGCCATCTTTTGCTGGAGCTGGTCGATGGTCGCCTCATTGAGCTCGAAGTCGTTTGCTTTCGGGGTGTCCGGCGTTGCAACATTCATCGCGGCAATGCCGAGGCTTGCCAGCGAGCCGTTCCTGAGGAATTTACGTCTGTCCATTAGGCTTTCTTTTTGACGGTGGGTTTTTTTGTTGCAGGGGTCTTTTTTTGTGATTCCTGGTTGAGGATCGCTTTAGGGAACTCGCTGGTATAGCTGGCCCCCTGTCGCAGCTGTCCTTTTCCATTGCCTTTTGTCCAGAACACCGGGGCGATCTGGGTGTTGCCCTGCTGCCCCGGGTAGACAACGCTCAATCGGACGTCAGAGCCCCGGCCGAACTTGTCTCCGCCGACCAGCCCCAACGGCGTACCGGCCTCTACCTGCTGACCGGGCTTGACGAAGGCGCCGTCCTTTTTGAAGACGCCGTACTGGCCAAAGCTGCAGTCTGCATGGACGATCTCGACGTAGTTCCAGCTGCCGGTGGTAGTAGCTCCGGCGTCATTCTCGGTATTGCTGACGTCCACGGCGGTGACGATGCCGCGGCGTGCGGCATATATCGTATCGTCGACGTTCATCTTCAGGCGGACGGTATAGGCGCTGTCCTGGCCGGCGCTATGCACCGCGTTGATGCGGAAGGCCTGGGTTTCCATCCCTGGTCCGATCGGCAGGACGTAAACAAAATTCGGATTGACGACGGGCTGCAGGCACCCTTTGCGGTTGCTCGCCCGGAAGCCGACCCGGGTGTCTTCCGCCTTGTTGATGGGCGAAAGGACGAAGAGCTGATTGAAGCCCGGCCTGACCTCGGCTTCAAAGGGCAGGGCATGGTCCGAACGGAGGTTTTTCATCGTGGGCAGCTCGACCCGCAGGACATAGGTGCAATAGGCCTTGTTATTGCAGGTGAAGCGGTAGTTGCCCTGCTGGTCGGTGGTGTAGCTGACGTCGACGATCTTTTGGGCGAACAGGGATGGCAGGGATAGCAGGAAGAAAAAAAGAAAGCAAAGGGCTGATCTCATATGTGGACTTTGTCCCTGAAAAATACAATTATCTGCCGGTTTTTTTGTAAATTCATTTGAACCTTAATCCCCAAGCCACCATGAGCCAAAGCCTCGGTCAGGTCGATCTCAAGCTACTAACGCAGCGCAGCTACACTCCTTCTCCTTCCGCCTGGGAGGACAGCGTGCTCTATTTTTTGTTGCTCGACCGGTTCTCCGACAACAAGGAGGCAGGCTTTGATCCCGCAGGGGCGACTCCTCTTTACAATTCCTCTGACAACGCCAATGCCATACGGACGGCTGCCGACGCACAGGCCTGGCGTACCGCAGGGCAGGGCTGGACCGGCGGCAACCTGAAAGGCGTCGTCTCCAAATTGCCGTATCTCGCCGATATGGGAATTACCGCGCTATGGATAAGCCCGGTTTTCAAACAGGTCAGTTTTCAGTCTACCTATCATGGTTATGGGATACAGGATTTTCTGGAGGTCGACAGCCATTTTGGCTCGCTTGCCGACCTGCAGGATCTGGTTAACAAGGCGCACGCTATCGGTATTTCGGTCATTCTGGATATCGTCCTCAATCACAGCGGAGACGTCTTTAGCTATGTGGCCGGGGAGCCGGTCTGGACAGGACAGCGTTATCCGGTGAAAGGATTTAATGATCTTACGGGGCAGCCGGACATTGCTTTCACAGCCGGTGTGGCGGCCGGGCCGGATGACGCCGTCTGGCCCGTGGAATTTCGCGATCCCGCGGTCTTCACCCGGGAAGGGGAGATCGTCAACTGGGACGCCAGCCCTGAGTTCATGGACGGGGATTTTTTCAGCCTGAAAGACATTCACCTGGGCACCGGGCCTACGGACGGCTGGATCCCGTCGCTGGGACTGCAGAATCTTATAGCCGTCTATAAATACTGGATGGCCGTGCTCGACATCGACGGCTATCGCGTCGACACTGTGAAGCATATGGAGGATGGGGCGGTGCGGCTGTTCGCCTCCGCGATGCATGAGTTTGCGCAGATGATCGGAAAGGACCGGTTCTTATTGATCGGGGAGATCACCGGGTCGCGGGACGACGCCGTGCGCAAACTACAGGTAACGGGTATCGACGCCGCGCTGGGCATTGCAGACGTGCAGGGCGCGCTTTCGGATATGGTAAAGGGTAAGGCGGCGCCGGAGAGCTATTTCTCGCTGTTCCGAAACTCCATCCTGATCGGGAAGAGGTCGCACACCTGGCTGCGGAACAAGGTCGTGGTCATGCTGGATGATCACGACAAGGTCATACAGGGGAACAGCAAGAGTCGTTTTTGCGCATTTGACCAGGGCGACAGGCTGATCGTCGCTGCTCTTGCCGTCAACCTGATGACTCTGGGCATTCCTTGTATCTACTATGGCAGTGAGCAGCGGTTCGACGGCAGCGGGGCCGGTGACGGCAGCGATGAATATATCAGGGAAGACATGTTTGGCGGGCCTTTTGGCGCGTTCCGCAGCAGGGGTGTTCATTTCTTCGACGTAACGGGCGATGTTTACCAGGCCGTAGCGGCTATCGCGGCCGTCCGGCGAAAATATATTGCGCTGCGCAGGGGCAGGCAGTACCTGCGGGATATATCGGGAGACGGCATTCATTTCGGGCCGCCGGCTTTTGTCGGCGGGTCCAACCGGCTTACGTCGATAATCGCCTGGTCGAGGATATTGGATGACGACGAGATCGTGCTGGCGATCAATACCGATGTCACCAGGGAGCTTAGCGCATGGGTGACGATCGACGACGGTCTCAATGGGGTGGGGGATGTCTTCAGTTGTGTATATCCTTCGGCGCCGGAATTATCCGGGGCTGTTGTCGAGGCCAGGAATGGCAAGGCGATACTGATCCGTGTGCATCCCGCCGGCTTTGTCGCCTATAAAAGGCCGGACTAGTGTTCCGGTGGCGGTCAGCGTCTGTCCGAAATCGGACAGTTGAGACGTCTTTAGGTTTGTAGTCGATTGTGTACTAGCGTGTTGAGTAGTGGCATAGCTCTTGAGCATTTTTTCAAAATAACTGCGATGTTCAAGAATTACCTGGTCACAGCCTGGCGAAACTTAAGAAAGAACAAAGTCTTTTCCATCATCAATATCGCCGGTCTTGCTATCGGCATGGCCGTTTGTCTGCTGATCCTGCAGTATGTCAACTTCGAGCTGTCCTTTGACCAGTTCAATAAAAACATCTCCGACATCTATCGGGTAGGGAACGACCGGTATCAGAACGGCAAGCTGGTTCAGCACGGGACGATCACCTATTCCGCCATCGGCAAGGCCATGCAGGACGATTTTCCCGAGGTCGTCGATCACGCGCGGGTGATGCCGGTCGGCCAGAACGTCGTAAGCTATGGGGACAGGAAAGTGGGTGAGGTCAACGTGATCGCGGTCGACAATAGCTTTCTTTCGATGTTCTCTTATCCTTTTCTTGCCGGCGATATCCGCACAGCGCTGAAAGAGCCGAATTCGATGGTGCTCACCGCGGCAACGGCAGACAAGATCTTTGGTGATCAGAAAGGAGACTATTCGGGGAT
Organism: Bacteroidota bacterium; assembly: GCA_018267585.1. GTDB lineage: Bacteria > Bacteroidota > Bacteroidia > Chitinophagales > Chitinophagaceae > Puia. The sequence continues at coordinate 8,884 of JAFDYE010000777.1, read as the reverse complement.
AGTCGGACAGCAGTTCGTTTTGAACAAGGATTCGATGCCTTATAAGGTGACGGGCGTCCTTGCGAATGTGCCGGAGAACTCGCACCTGCAGTTCGATATGCTGCTGTCTTATGTCAGCCTGTATTCAGGCAGGAACCCGTACCAGGCGGCCGACTATGACTGGACAGACTCGGATTTCTGGCATTACATACAACTGAAACATGGCACGGACTACAGGGCGGTGCAGGCAAGATTCGACGCCTTCAGCCAGCGTCATTTTCAGGGGAACAAGGTCTCGGGCAGCGTGGAGAAATTTCACCTGCAGCCCTTATCCAGGGCGCATCTCTATTCCGACTATGAATATGAGATCGGTAAGACGGGAAGCGCGACGGTGGTTTGGGGGTTGTTTGTTATTGCGGTTTTTGTGATCACGATCGCGTGGGTCAACTATATCAACCTTTCTACGGCGCGGTCCGTAGAGAGGGCCAGGGAAGTAGGGGTGAGAAAGGTCACGGGAGCGACCCGGGCTGAGCTGATCCGGCAGTTCCTGGTGGAATCCCTGATCGTAAACCTGGCGGCCTTTGTTATCGCGATAGGTCTTGTGCTGATGACGCAGGACGCGTTCAACGGGCTGATACAGACGAAGCTCTCGCTGGCGGACCTTTTTATGCGGAGCGCTGGCGGTTACGCCCTGTCGATAGGCCTTGGCGGGCTGCTGCTGGCGGGGATATTCGCCTCGGCGTTCTATCCGGCCTTCGTGCTTTCTTCTTTCCGGCCGATCCTGGTGTTGAAAGGCAAGTTCCGCGCCTCCAGAAAAGGCGTCATCCTGCGCAAGGGACTGGTCATCGGGCAGTTTGCGATCACCATCCTGCTGATCATCGGGTCTTTCGTGGTCTACCGGCAGGTAAAGTTCATGAGCGGTCAGGAGCTGGGGATAAATATCGACCATATCGTTATCGTGAAGCCGCCGATGCTTACGAATTTCGATTCCACTTTTATTCAAAGGGAGAATAATTTTAAGAGTGAGGTCAGGCAGCTCACCGGTGTTGCCGGCGCCGCGACCGCCGATCGGCTTGCGGGAAATGAGATGGCAAGGGCGTTCAATGTCCATCGGGACAGCGACAACAGCGGCACCCGGTATGTGCTGCGGCGTATGGGAGTGGACAATGATTTTGTGGGTCTATACGGGGTCAGGCTGGTTGCCGGAAGGAGCTTTGAGCCGTCGGACTATAACTTCCACTATGAGAGCCTTCACAGCGTGATCCTCACCGTCAGCGCCACCAGGCTGCTGGGTTTTCGGTCGGTCGGGGAAGCGATCGGCAGGCAGATCGTTATGTACGACAAGAAATGGGACGTGATCGGCGTTGTCAGCGATTTTCACCAGAAGTCCCTGCGATATGCCCTGGAGCCTACCATCCTGCAGCCCTTCTATGGGTCTTATAACTGGATATCCGTGAAGGTGAATACGGGAGACGTCCGTGCGACGATGGCCGCAGTAAAGAAGAAGTATGAGGCCTTCTTCCCGGGCAACCCATTCGACTATTTCTTCCTGGATGAGAGCTTTAACAGGCAATACAAGAACGATCAGCTGTTCGGGACGGCATTCGCCCTTTTTGCGGGTTTTGCGATCCTGATCGCCTGTCTTGGGCTGCTGGGGCTTGCCTTATTCGGTACTTCGCAGCGTATCAAGGAGATCGGGGTCCGGAAGGTGCTGGGGGCTTCCGTCTCCAATATCGTTCTGCTGCTGTCGAAGGATTTTGTCATACTGATCTTGATCGCCTTTTTGATCGCCGCGCCGTTAGCCTGGGTTATCATGCACCAGTGGCTACAGGATTTCGCTTACAGGATCTCGTTGAGTCCCTGGATATTTGCGGCGGCGGGTGTGCTGGCTACGCTGATAGCCCTGATCACCATCAGCTTTCAGGCGATCAGGGCCGCCCTGACGAGCCCCGTGAAGAGCCTTCGCTCGGAATAATAACAAAACAGGGTTTACCAGTAATTTTATGCCTATGATACACACGAGAAAATCGGCTCTCGCCGTGCTACTGTTATTTTGTATGGCGGCCACCCCGGTCGCCAGGAAAAGGGTGGTCTTCTTTGACGACTTCTCCGGAAAGGCGCTGGACCGCAGCAAATGGAATGTCGAGGTCTCGGGGATACACGTCAACGATGAGCTGCAGGGGTATGTCGATAGCAGCGCGACTATTTACCTGGAAAACAATGCGCTTGTCCTGCGGCCGCTTTATTCTCCCGGTTTTGTGAGCAAGGATGGACAGCATTTCGATTTTGTCTCCGGCCGGATCAATACAAAGGGGAAGTTCGACTTTAAATATGGCACTGCCGAGGCCCGCATCAGGCTTTCGGAAGGTCAGGGGCTCTGGCCGGCCTGGTGGATGCTTGGTAATGGGGAATGGCCGGCGACGGGAGAGGTAGATATTATGGAGTACGTGGGGGAAAAGGACTGGGCGAGCGCGGCGGTACACGGCCCTGGTTATAGCGGGGGTAAAGGGCCGGTGGCCAAGGCGTACTTCGAAAAGGGAAATGGTGTAACCCAATGGCATATTTATGCGGTGGACTGGACTCCGGACAGCCTGATCTTTAAATATGATGGCCGGAAGATGTTCGGCATTTCAAAGACTTTTATTGCTCCAAAGGGGAAATGGGCTTTCGACAATAATAAATACCTGATCCTGAATTTTGCTGTCGGTGGGGTATACCCCGCAAAGGTAAATGGGATCAAAGAGCCCTATTATGGCCTATCGGCTTCGACGCTCGGGAAGATCAGGAGGCGGGAGGCCAGGATGTGGGTCGACTTGGTCAAGGTAACCCAGGATTGAGCCCTAATTCAAGATTAACGCAGCATTAAGTGAAAAAAAATTCAAATTAATCGCTTTGTTAGCGAATAATTAATCCTGTCATTAGGCCTTCGGGAGTAGGTTGCCGTTACAAAATTAAACGGCTTCCGTATGAAGAGAAAATTACTTCCCGGACAGGGTAGCTACTGCTTTGCCCCTGCTCTAAAGCCACCTGCTGGCTTGTCTGTGTTACTCCTATTATTATTCCATTGTTTTGGCGTCTCTGCCCAGCAGCCTGCGACGACACAGCGTTCGACAGTAGTCGTGAGCGGGAGGGTTACCAACGAGAAGGGTGAGCCTCTGGGCGGGGCGAGCGTCAAGGTCAAAAAGGGAGGGGGAACCTCTACGGACTCCTCTGGTCATTTTTCCGTCAGGGCGGGGTCGGGTTCCGAGCTGGTCATCAGCTATATCGGCTATGCGGAGTTCCAGTATAAGGTTGGTGGTCAGGCTAAGGAGATCAACGTGTCGCTAAAGGCGCTGCCCGGCGCGGGCAGTCTGAACGACGTGGTCGTGGTCGGTTATGGTACGCAGAAGAAGGCGAATGTCCTGGGCGCCGTTTCGGTGGTCAAGGCGCCCGAGCTGGTGGTCACCAAGAACGAGAACGTCGTCAACATGCTGACGGGCAAGGTGCCCGGGCTCCGGATACAGCAGATGAGCGCCGAGCCGGGGTCGTTCAACACGCAATTCGACATCCGTGGTTTTGGTACGCCGATCCAGACCTCCCCCGGCGCTACGACCGGCAATCCGACGCCGCCGCTGATCATCATCGACGGCGTACCCCGCAGCAGCGGTGATCTTGCCCGGATGGATCCTTCAGAGATCGACAATGTGTCCGTACTGAAAGACGCCTCTGCCGCCATCTATGGCGTAAAGGCCGCCAACGGCGTCGTGCTGGTGACGACCAAACGGGGCGGACGCAGCGGTGGGAAATTTACCGTCACCTATTCCGTCAACCAGAGCTGGCAGCAATTCCTCGACGTTCCGGATCCGGTGAATGCCGTTCAGTACATGCAGCTGTGGAATGAGGCGGCGCGGCGGAATTTCAACAACAATGTCACCGGTACCGCTCCCCAGACCTATTCGGACAGCACGATCGCGCTGTACACCAGCGGCAAGCTGACCTCGACCAACTGGATGAAGGCGATCACCCGGTCGCTCGCTCCGGAGACGCAGCATAACCTGAACATGTCCGGTGGCAATGACAAGGTCAACTATTTTTTCGACCTTGGCTATCTGACCCAGGGCAGTCTTTTCAAAACCAACAGCATCAACTATAACCGCTGGAATTTCCGGAGCAATGTGAACATCAATTTTACAAAGAGGCTTCGGGGCGCGGCCCTGGTCAGCGGCTACCGGGACCTGAAGAACGCACCGAACTCGTCGGTGTGGGTGATCTTTAAATACGCGGAAAATCTGCCGCCGACGGACCAGCCCTATGCCAACAACAATCCAAAATATCCCAGTCTCGAGCCGGACAACGACAACCCGGCGGTGCTGACCAATTCGGACCTCGTCGGGCAGAATATCTTCAAGAATACCAATTTCCAGGGACAGCTAAACCTGGAGTATGACATTCCGGGTATCGAAGGCCTGATGGCAAAGGCCATGTACAACTATGGTTATAATGTCTCGGACAACACCATTTCTTCTAAATCCTTTAACCTGTATACCTATGACCGCGGCGCCGACGTGTACAATGGAACCCTGGTTCATTCGCCGTCTACGATACAGCGGCAGTACTACACCAATACCAATACGCTGATGCAGCTGTCGCTGAACTACAAACGGCAGTTTGGCGGTGTCCACAACGTGACCGCGCTGGCCCTGTATGAAGAGCAGTACAATACGGGGGACAACTTCAGCGGGCAGGAGAGCTTTTCGCTGGGCATACCCTATCTTTTTGCGGGCAATGCCGGGGACGCCAACTACCTGCAGGTAGGCCAGAACGTGGGCGCGCTGATCAACCCGGTGACCAAGAGCTGGGTAGGCCGTTTCGACTATGACTACAAGGGTAGGTATCTGGCGGAGTTCGCCTTCAGGGAAGACGGTTCGAGCAAGTTCAGTCCGGTCAAGCGCTGGGGCTTTTTTCCGAGCGGACTTATCGGTTGGCGCATCAGCAACGAGCCCTTCATGGAGCGGCTGGTCTCGCCGGGTATCCTGAACAACCTGAAAGTGCGCGCTTCTTATGGTCTGCTGGGTGACGACCAGTTCCAGAACTACCAGTGGGTGCCGGGCTATATCTATCCCGGTCCCGGCGCTGTTATCAACGGCAGCTATGTCGGCGGTATCGCTCCCCAGGGTATTCCCAACCTCAACCTCACCTGGATGCAGTCGAAGACGCTGAACGTCGGAGCTGATTTTGATCTTTTTAACGGGCTCATCGGCGGCAGCTTTGACTATTTTGTCCGCAACCGCAGCGGGATGCCCTTCCTGCCCTCCGCCCAGCTGCCCGGAACTTCGGGTCTGCCACTGAGCCAGGCAAATCTGAACAGCGACCGGACGACGGGTGTGGAGCTTGTGCTGACGCACCGCAATGTCTACCGGAAAGTTACCTACAATATCAGCGGCAATTTAGGCATCAGCCGGGTGAAGAATATCAATTTCGAGCAGACCCGCGCCAGCAGCCAGTATGACCAGTACAGGAGCGCCATGGGCGACCGCTATGCAAATATCTGGTGGGGTTATCTATACGGCGGACAGTTCACCAGTTATAACCAGATATACAACTATAATGCAAATACGGGTGGCGGCAACCAGTCGGTCGTGCCCGGCGACTACTACTACCAGGACGTCAATCATGACGGCGTTATCGACTCCAAGGACCAGGTGCCGCTGGCTACGAGGGATATTCCGATCATCAATTTTGGTGCGACCCTTGGCGCCAGCTGGAATAATTTCGATATCTCGGTGCTGCTGCAGGGCGCAACGGACTATCATATACAGTTTGCCGAGCAGCTTGCCCAGCCCCTGATGTATTCCCGGAGCGCGTTGGTCGAATTTATGGACCGCTGGCATACGACGGACCCCAACGCCAACATGTTCGCGCCTACTACGCAGTGGACTTCGGGCAACTATCCCACGACGGGTTCGCCTGCCGCCGATGGTTCGAAGGCGGTGCAAAATGCCACTTACTTACGCGTCAAGAGCCTGGAGCTAGGCTATACGCTGCCGCGCAAGCTGCTGAGCAGGGTGGGTATCCAGAACTTCCGCGTCTATGTCAACAGCTATAACCTGGCGACGCTGACGGGGGTCAAATATTCGGATCCCGAGCATCCTGGCGTCGTTGGCAGCACGCAGGACTGGAATATCTCCCAGGGTGGCTATCTGTACCCGCTGAACAGGACATTCAGCGTTGGAGCTTCTGTTTCTTTCTAAAATTTCAGATCATGGAAAAAGTAAAATATTTGACCGTTATTTTGATCGTTTGGTTTTTGTCGGCTTGTCACCGGCTCGACACGCCCCCTCTGGGTGTTATCTCGGAGGACCAGGTATTCACCAATGCCAATGCCGTACAGGGCTATCTGGCGAATGTCTACACCAATCTGCCGATCGAGGATTTCAACTATGAGCCGAACACCGGTTTTATGACCGGCAATGGCGGGCGCTGGCAGTGCTTCTATCATACCGATGCGATCGACGGAGAGATGGTCGGGCCTTTTGGCGGAACGGGTGATGCGGCGACGGGATTCGGGTTCTGGCCTTATGACAAGATCCGCATCATCAACGTCCTGATCAACAAGCTGCCGTCTTACGCCAAGAACTTTACGCCCGACCAGGTGAGCGAATGGATGGGGGAGGCCTATTTCTGCCGCGCCTATACCTATTTCGCGCTGGTCAAACGCTATGGCGGCGTCCCGATCGTCAGGGCGGTCATCGATGCCGGAACACCCGTTGCAGCGCTCCAGGTGCCCCGTAATACCGAAGAGGACGTCTACAATTTTATCGCTTCGGACCTTGACAGCGCCTTTGCGCTGATGAAGGACCCGGGTTCCAGTGTTGTGCCTGGTATTGCGAATAAGTATGCAGCTATGGCTTATAAGTCCCGGGCGATGCTGTACGCGGGAACGATCGCTAAATATGGCGCTGCTAATTATGTCGACGGACCGGCCCGCCAGAAGGGGTTTGCCGGCATTCCCGCGGGTGATGCGTCCAGGTTCTTCCAGGCGGCCTATGACGCGGCAAAACAGGTGGAAGGGCATTTCAGTCTGTACACGGGTGGCTATCCCGACAAGGTGCAGAACTATGTCGACGTTTTTCTGAAGCCGAATAATGAGGACATCTTCATGCGGCAGTACAGTCTGTCAGATCCCAATCGGAACAACGACAACGCCGGGCCGCACAGCTGGGATGCTACGATGACCTGCCGGATCATGACGGCGGACGGGCTTTCGAGAGCCTATCCGACGCTGGACTTCGTGGAGCGTTTTGGCTCGTTGGATCCACGGATCGTCGATGGCACGGGGGCGCCTGTGCGTTTTGGCGATCGCGCGGATCTGATGCAGGGGCTGGAGCCGCGGCTGCTGGCAACGGTCTATTTTCCGGGGGCAACGCTGCGGGGTATCGCCTTCGATGTGCAGCGTGGTATCTATAAAACATTTTCCGGCAGTGCAGCGCAGGAGAAGGCGAATGACCTGACCTCGCCCAATGATGTGCAGAATGGATCGAATCCCAACCTCTGGCTGGGGGATATCAATGCGGTGGTCAATGGTCGTGATGTGATCGGCCGGGCCGGTGTCAGTACGGCGGGCGATGACCTTACGCGTACCGGATTCTATGTGCGGAAATACGTGGACTATAACAAGCCGGCCTCGGCCTGCGGGCTTTATCAGAGCGCGCAGAGCTATATCGACATGCGCTACGCGGAGGTGCTGCTCAATCGGGCAGAGGCGGCGATGGAGCTGGGTACTGCCGACATGCAGGCCGACGCGCTGGCCGATATCAATCTGCTGCGCGACCGGGCGGGGGCTGCGGCGGCCACGGCCTCGCTGACCCTCGATACCGTGCGGAATGAGCGTTGTAAAGAGCTCGCTTTCGAACACCAGTACTGGTGGGATATACGCCGGTGGCGGACTGCTGATCAGGTGCTGAACAACCGCAATATGTATGGGTTGCTGCCCTATTATATATCGTCGGAGAACAAGTATATTTTCCTGAAGCAGCTGGAGACGTTCAAGCGTACGTATAATTTCCAGAAGCTCTGGTACTATGAGCCGCTACCGGGTGGGGAGCTATCCAAGAATCCCAACCTGTTTCCGAATAATCCGGGTTACTAAACTATTAAACGACCATTTATGATCAAAAAAATAAGCATCGCGGCTCTGGCGCTATTGGGATTTTCCTGCACCAAGACCGACAACTACCCGGGGCCGGATTCGGCGTTCCAGGGTAATATCATCGACAGCGTCACGGGGAAGAACCTGCTGACGGAAACCGGCGGCGTTCAGATCGAGCTGCGGCAGATCAGCTGGACTGCGAATCCTTCGCCCTATGATATCCCTTCCAAGCCCGACGGCACGTTCGAGGATACGCGGATATTCAGCGGGCATTATAATATTATTCCGACCAAGGGCGCTTTCTGGCCGATCGCGGACAGCACGATAATGGACATCAAAGGGAACACGACCCATGACTTCAAGGTCGTGCCGTACCTGGAGCTGGTTAATGTTACGCACCAGCAGGCCGCGGATTCCCTGGTGATGAGCTTTCAGCTGGTCGCGCCGGTTACCACCGGACTGCCGCAGATACTCGACGCCTCCTTGTTTGTGAACAATACACCTTATGTGGGGAGTGGCGCTTTTATCCAGTCCTTTTACAACCAGGGGCCGGCCACGGTGAAGATCAACAGCGGCTGGAGCGCTTCGATCGGCACAACGACCTATCGTCTGATGGGGAAAAGAGAGCAGCCGGGCTGGACCGATAATGCAAGGGTAGGGGTAAGGGTGAATGACAGCTACAAAAAGTATAATCTGTCGGACATCGTGCAGGTGGTAATGCCGCAGGGGAAATAAAATTTTATTATATGCATATTAGATGTGTTTCTGTAGTTGCTG
>JAFDYE010000776.1 GCA_018267585.1 Bacteroidota bacterium | reverse complement strand
TTGCGATAGACGAAGGCGGGGCTGTTCTCGTTGTTGACTACCAGGTCGAGATCTCCGTCGCCGTCGAGGTCGCCGTAGGCGGCGCCGTTGCTGAAGGAGGGTGTTGCCAGACCGAGGCGGCTGCTTTCGTTGGTGAAGCGCAGGTCATGGCGGTTGACGAAGGCGTAGTTGGAAATGGGCGTGGCCGGCATTTTGTCGAGGAATTCCCTGTAGTCGAAGCCATTCTGGCGGACGCGGGCGGTGGTTGCGGCGTCGCTGAAGAAGTCCAGGAAGTCCTGGTTGGTGAGGTCTTTGCTGATGCCGTTGCAGACAAAGATATCCTTCCATCCGTCGTTGTCGAAGTCGAAGGAGAGGGCGCCCCAGCTCCAGTCCGTGGCTTCTATTCCTGCGAGGCAGGCGATCTCGCTGAAGGTGCCGTCACCGTTGTTTAGCTGCAGGCAGTTGCTGGTGAATTGGTGATGGAAATCATTTTTGAGCTTTGCGTTCTGGACGTTGTAATTGTCGAATTTGGTGGTTGTTTTTAATCTATAGTCTCCTTCGGGGAGCATGTCTGTGGTGAAGATGTCGAGGTTACCGTCGTTGTTGATATCGGTCATATCAGAGCCCATGGAAGAGAGGCTGAGATGGCCCATGGCTTCTTCTGTGGTTTCTTTGAATGTCCCGTTGCGCTGGTTGATGTAGCAATAGTCTTTTTCGAAGAAGTCGTTGGATACGTAGATATCGGGCCAGCCGTCGTTGTTGAGGTCGCCGACCGTCACACCGAGGCCGAAGCCTATTTCGCTGCCATAGATGCCGGCTGTGGCGCTGACGTCGGTGAAGTAGCCGCCGTCGTTGCGATAGAGGCGGTGGCCGCCGTTGAGGCTGCGGACGTTGCGGATATAGCGATCGTAGCCGAAGCTTTCGATGGGACGGAAGCTGTTATTGAGAATAAAACAGTCGAGGTCGCCGTCGTGGTCGTAATCAAAGAAAACGGCCTGAGTGCCGATGCCTTTATCGTCGAGGCCGTACCGGTGGGCTTCTTCTTTGAACGTGCCGTCTTTTTGGTTGATATATAGTTCGTTCTCGCGCTGGCTGCCGTCGGGTTCGCCGCTGTTGGAGACATAGATGTCGAGCCAGCCGTCGCCGTTGACGTCGGCCATGGATACGCCGGTGTGCCATTTGTGGATACCTGCGACCCCTGCCTGCTGCGTGATGTCTTTGAATTTCCAGTTGCCCTGGTTGAGATAGAGCTTGTTGGAGCCCTGGTTAGAGGTGAAGAAGAGGTCGGGCCGGCCGTCGTTGTTGACGTCGCCGATGCCTACGCCTCCGCCGTTATAGAAATTGCGGAAGTTGAAGATGTTGACCGTCCTGGTGTCTTTTACGTCGTTGGAGAAGGTGATGCCGGTTTGGGTGGAGGGTTGGAGGTGAAAAAGGGGGTCTTCGCTTTTAGGGAGGTGGCAGGCGAAGAAGAACAGGGGAAAGATGAGGGCGAGGAACTTCATGGCTTGAAGATAAAGAAGCCGGCGGTTGTCGCCAGCTTCTTTTGTATAGGGTGTTAGAATGCAGGGTAACCCGGATTTTGTTTGAGGTTGGGGTTTGCGTCGTGTTGTGCTTGTGGGATGGGGAATATCTGCCAGTGGTCGTCGGCGTCTTTGGTCTTGTTGGGGGTACGGGCGTTTCCAAAGGTGCCGAAGCGGATGCAGTCCTGTCGTCTATGGTTCTCCCATGCCAGCTCGCGTGCTCTTTCGTCGAGGATGTGGGGCAATGTGAGGTCGGCCATCGTCCAGTTGTGGCTGGCATCGCCACCGTAGGCACGGGCGCGGATGGAGTTGACATAGCCGAGGTCGGTGGAGGTTGCGGAGCCGTTGCGCAACGACGCCTCGGCGCGCATGAGCAGGATGTCTGCCAGCCGGAAGACGGGGACGTCGTTATTCATGCTGACCTGAGTGCCGGGATTGGGGAAATATTTGATGTTGCGCAGGCCGGCCAGGCGGAAGGTGTCGGCCGGGTTGCTTATTTCTGTGATATTGGCGTAGAAGGAGAGGTCTTTACCCGTCTGGGCGTCTTTTATTTTGAGGCCGGGATCGGTGCTGGCGACCAGCACGTTGGTATTCGGCGGATAAGTGAATACCGGCGTGAACTGCTGGCCGATGAGGTACTGTCCGCTGCGGGCGTCGAGGAAGGTGCGATAAGTGTTGGGACCTTTGACGGTATAGACCGATGCCGTGTCGAAGTGGCTATAAAATTCTGCGTTGGAGCAGAAGCCATTCCATGCGCCGCTGCTCAGCTGGAAGTTGATGTTATTCTGGTAGTGCAGGTTTTGTGTCTGGTAGTTGTTGCCGCCGATGTTGATGTGATCGAAGGGAATGACGAAGATATTCTCGACAGAGGATTCGTTGTTCTGCGAGAAGTTGTCATAGTAGTTGGTTTGGAGGCTGTATTTGCCGGACTGGATGATCGAGTCGCACATGGCGATGGTTTCAGGCCAGTGGGCCGTGCCTGTATAGACGCCGGCGTTGAGGTAGAGCTTGGCGAGGAGGGAGAAGGCCGTCCATTTCGTGACGCGGCCGTAGGTGCCGGGGCTTACCTCGTCGTTGAGCAGGTCAAGGTTGTCCTTCAGTTCCTTTACGATAAAGTTGTAGACGTCAGCGCGGGGCGAGTTGGTGACGGTATTGGGATTGGTGTTGAAGTCGGTGACCAATGGGATATTGCCGTAGAGGTCCATCGTCCAGTAATAGTAGAGTGCGCGGAGCGTCCTGAGCTCGGCGTTGATCTTGTCGAGGCCGTTGGGTTTAGGATTGAGCGAGTTGACGATGCCGAGGATGAAGTTGATCTTGCCGATGCCGGCGTAGAGGTCTGTCCATGTATCGCGTACCTGCTGGGTCTGGCTGGTCCAGGTGTGTGTCCACAGCTGGATGTGCTGGCCGTCGGCGAGCCAGTCGCTGCCGCGGGCGGGGACTACCTGTTCGTCGGAGCTGGTCTCCTGGAGATTCTGGAAGTTGCCGTCTGGAATGTTGGCGAGCTGCGCGTAGGCCGGCGCGATGCCGGCGGCTATCTGGTCGGGTGTCTGCCAGAAATTCTGGTTGGGTACGACGCTGTATACTTTCTGGTCGAGTTTTGTGCAGGCTCCCAGCGAGCAGGCGGCCAGCACGATCCATATCTTATTTTTCATTGTTACAAGCATTTGAGGGATTATTTAAATGATACGTTTACGCCGATGAGGACCGTTCTGCTTCTGGGATAGAAGGCGTCGCCATAGACGTTGGTGTCGATATAGGCCTGGCTGGAGTTGCCGTTGCGGATCTCGGGGTCCATGCCTTTGTAGGGGGTGATCACGAAGAGGTTGTTGCCGGTGGCGTAGACGCGCAGGTTATCGAAACCTTTAACGTTGTGGAAGGTATACGACAGCGAGATGTTGTCGAGGCGGAGGTAAGAGGCGTTCTCGAGCCAGAGATCCGATGCCGTCTGGGAGCCTTTGATGCCGTTGGTCAGGGCGTCTTTTGTCACGTTGTTGCCGGGCAGGCGGGAGATATTGCTGGTGATGTTGGCGAAATTGTTGAACAGCCGCTGGCCGTATACGCCACGCAGGAAGAAGTTGAGTCCCCAGCTGCCGTAGTTGAGGGCGCTGTTGATGCCGTAGGTGAATTTCGGGCTAGGGTCGGTATAGTATTTTTTTGCCTTTGAGATGTCGGCGACTTTCGATCCGTCGGCGGCGTAGTAGAGCTGGTTGCTGTTGGTCGAAGGGTCTATGTCCTTGGCGAGGCCTGCAAATTTTGGCAGGTAGAAAACATAAGGTGATTGGCCGACCTTGAGATATGTGATGGCGTTGCCGTCGTAGCCGCGTCCTTTGGCATAGCCTACCGGCACCTGATCGGTAGTGATCGCGTTGCCGTCATAGGTGCCCGAGAGATTGGTGATCCTGGTACGGACGAAGGTGATCTGGCCGCCGACGGTCCAGCTGAGCTTTGGAGCGCGGATGACGTCTGCGTTCAGCTGCAGCTCGATGCCTTTATTGGTGAGTGTGCCGACGTTAGCAAGAATGGTATTGTAAAAGAAAGGGGGGACGGGGACCGTATACGTGAACAGGAGGTTCTTTGTCTTGTCGCTGAAGGCGTTGACGTTGCCATTGAGGCGATTGTCGAATAAGGCGAAGGTCGCTCCGACGTTGACACCGTGACGGGATTCCCATCTGAGGTCGGGGTTTGCGTTTTGGTTAGGGGCGTAGGACTGCGGGTACTGGTAGTTGGGGTTGGCCGGATTGTAGTAACGGCCCGATCCTCCAAGAGTCAGGAGTGTACTATAAGGGGTGATGGCGTCCTGGTTGCCCACCGCACCAAGTCCGGCGTTGAGCTTGAGGTCGTCGATCCAGGAGACGTCTTTCAGGAACGATTCTGCTTTGAGTCTCCAGGCTATCGACGCGGACGGGAAGTTGCCCCAGTGATTGTTGATGCCGAATTTCGACGAACCATCTCTCCTGAAGCTAACGGTAGCATAGTATTTGGAGTTATAGTTGTATGTCACGCGGCCGAGGAACGAGATGATCTTGTATTGCTGTTTATAGGAGGTGATCTGGTTGAGTGAAGGGTTGCCGCCGCCGAGGTTGTTGTCCTGGAGGTTTTGAACGAGATAGTCCTGGCCGGCTGCGCTGAACATCGAGCTGTCGAAGTCGTTGTATTCGTAGACGGCGGTGGCGGATACGGCGTGCCTGCCGAAGCTATTCATGTAGTTGAGGTGGATGTCTCCTTTTTTCGAATCGAACTCGCCCATGTTCTGAGATGCGGTGCTGAGGTTGCCTACGCCGGGGAGAGTCGGCTGAAAGAAGTCGAAGTGCGTGTTCAGCTGGGAGATGGACCCTTGTACGCCGCCTTTGAGGTGGGGTAGTATCGTGTAGTCCAGGCGGCTGAAGTATTGGGTGAGCCTTTCGCGGTTGGTATTTTGTTCGAGCATTTGCTGTGCGACGGGGTTCTGCTGGTCGTAGTCGTAGTAGCCGAAATACGTTCCGTCGGGGTTGTGGACCGGGTAGACGGGAGGTGTCGTGTTGACGTAATCGAAGATGTTGTAGTCGACGTACTGGCGGTTGACCTGGCTGCTGAAGAGGGCGATCTGGATATCCAACTTGTCGTCGATGGCTTTTTGTTCGGCGTTAAAGCGGAGGCTGTACTGTTCTTTGTTGTTGTTGATGACGATGCCGTCCTGTTTCATATAGTTGACCGAGGCGCGGTAGTTGAAGCCGCCGCTGCCACCGGAGACGGCCACGTTGTGGCTGTGTGTATAGCCAGTGCGGGTGATCGCCTTGAGCCAGTCTGTGTTGGCGCCGTGGTCGAGGCCGTCGATGGTGGACTGGGTGATGCCGGGGATCGTCTTGACGGCTGTGCGCCACTGGGCACCGCTGAGGAGGCCGAAGTCTTTTGCGATATGGTCCATGCCGACGTAAGCGTTGTATTCGACGTGGGGTCTTCCGGATGCACCTTTCTTTGTATTGATGATGATGACGCCGTTGGCGCCGCGTGAGCCATAGATGGCGGTGGCGGAGACGTCTTTAAGTACGTCGTAAGATGCGATATCGGTGGCAGGGATGTTGGAGAGCTGGTTGGGGTCGTCGAGGGGGATGCCGTCGACGACGATGAGTGGTGTTTGTCCGCCGCTGAGTGAGGTCTGGCCGCGGAGGCGGATGATGAGATTGCCATTGGGGTCGCCGCCGGGCTGGGTGATGACGAGGCCGGATACTTTGCCCTGGATCTGTTGCAGGGGGTTATTGATGACGCCGGGGCTGAAGTCTTTTGACGTGATGCTGGCCACGGCGCCGGTGACGTCTTTCTTTCGGACAGTTCCATAGCCGACTACCACTACGTCGCCGAGTGCTTTGCTTTCAGCTGTGAGGATGATGGTGAGGAGGCGGCTTGAGATGGCCACTTCCTTGTCGGCGAAGCCGATGGAGGAGATGACGAGGGTATGGGTTCCGGCGGGTGTGTTGATCCGGAACTGGCCGATGGAGTCTGCTGTTACGCTGACGTTGGTGCCTTTGGCTGTAACGGTTGCGCCGGGGAGCGGATTGCCTTTATCGTCGACGATCTTGCCGGTGACGACCGGAGTTTGGGCGAATGATATAAAAGGGAGGAGGAGGAAAATACCGGGAAGAAGGCATTTTGCGATCAAGCGATTTAGTGGCATAGTCAGTCGTTTTGGGCTGTTTAACTAATCAAAGCTTTTATAAAATTATATACTGGTACATACTGGTATACAATATTAAAAAGTTTTTTTGGATATTGGCAAATAATTTTTGGCAAAAACGATTTTGCTGCAGGCATAAAAAAGGGCGACGCTTGTGGCGTCGCCCATGGGTTTGGGGGCTAAGTTATGTGTGAATGTCTTAATTAAGGTTTATTGCCGGGCTATCGGGGGACTGTTTAAAAACTTTTGTCTGATAGATGGATTCGCCGTCGGCGGTTTTAATGTTCAGCTGATAGGTGCCGGGAATGAGGAGCTCGAGGTCGTGGAGGGGTATCCTGTTGATGCCGGACTTGAGACCTGCGCCGAGCATCCGGACGATCCTTCCTTCTTTGATGTCGGCGAGCAGGATGATGCAGTCGACTTCTTCTTCGCAGGTGATCTCTAAAATAATGTAATAGTCGAACGGATTCGGGTAGACCGAAATTTCTTTTACCATAACCATAAACCTGTAATTTATCGGTGGTGATTGGGATATACCCTGGTCACGACCCTTACCGGGATCAATGCGGGCATTTTTTCTTTTGAAAAGGCGGGAGTAAGGAGGATGGTAAGATGGTTGATGAGTGTCTTCATACTGTGCGGTTTACACATATAAGGGCCAATTTGCTGCCAAAAAACTAATGGACTGATAGTGTGGAGATTGCGGAGTTACTTGCTGGGATCGCAGTCCCCGGTTGGGAAAATTTGCAGTTTTTTGGGAAGGTTCGCGTAATGTTACTAGGAGAATTTGCGGGAATTACTAAAGGGATGACTCTAGAACCGGCCGACCAGCTTGAGGTTGAGGAGGCGGGGGGTGAGTCTGTTGGGGATGGCGTAGGTGGTATTGGAGAAGTCTTTTATGAGCATGTAGGAGATGGTGTTGGCGCGGTCGATGAGGTTGAAGACCTCGAGGGTGGCCCAGATGTTCTCGAAGTTGCGGAATGGGCTATGGCTGCGGCGGTTGCTTTTTTCGCTGTCGAGGAGGAGGGCGCTGAAGCCGACGTCGATGCGGATATAGGGATCGATGGTGAGTGCATTGCGGTAGCGAAGGTTTCCGGGAATATTGAAGGGCAGGTTGCTTCCGTAGAGGAGGTTCAGATAGGCCTTCAGGTTTTTGTTGGTGGCGAGGTAGTCCTGGAGGAAAACGCCTAAGGTAAACAGGCGGTCGGTGGGGCGGCGGACCCAGCCGGCCTCGGTCCTGACGCTATCGATGGGGTGGCCCCGGGCGTCGAGGGTATAATTGTAATAGGACGTGTCGATCTTCTCCATCGACCTCATAAAGCCAAGGCTTACCCAGCTGTCCGCGTCTTTTACCAGCTCGCCGAAGAGCCGGAATTCCACCCCTGTCGCATAGGCTTTGGCGTCATTCTGTCCGAAATACTGGATGTGTACGTTGTTGATGTCGTAGGGGTCGATCCTTGTCATCTGTTTGTAGTAGGCCTCGGTGGTGAAGCGGAAGGGGCGGTCGCCCAACCTGAAATTGCGATCGAAGCCTGCTACGACCTGCCAACTGCGCTGGGCCTTGAGGGCGGTGTTGAGCGTTCCGTCGGGTCGGAGCATTTCGCGGAAGAAGGGGGGCTGGTCGTAGATGCCTAACGATGCCTTGTAAACGATATCCTTCTTTTCATTGCGGGGGCGCCAGGAAGCGCCGATGCGAGGCGAGACCAGGAGCTCTTTATTGAGCGTATTGTAGTTGTAGCGTACGCCGCCCTGCAGCGTAAAGTCGCCGTTGTTTTGAAGCAGGAGGTTGTCCTGGACGAAGCCGGTCAGCCGGGTGATGCCGGGGTTGTCCGTGGAATGCAGCACGCCTGTGACGCTGGGTATGCCGG
Source organism: Bacteroidota bacterium (assembly GCA_018267585.1). GTDB lineage: Bacteria > Bacteroidota > Bacteroidia > Chitinophagales > Chitinophagaceae > Puia. The sequence goes on along the minus strand of JAFDYE010000776.1, from coordinate 12,029 downwards.
GGTTGTTGGGGAGGGAATAGCCGGCGGAGTCCTGGTATTGCCATTCGTTGAGGTGTGAGCGGACGGTCTGCCGTTCGGCGCTGATACCCCACTGGATGTAGTGCCTGTCGAGAGCCAGATAGCCTTTGTGAGTGGCGTTATAGACCTGGATATTGAGCTGGTCGCGGGCAAAGTTCTGGTAGGTGCCCGCGCCGAGCGGATTGGTGATCTGGCCGAAGGTGGCGCTGGACTTGTCGAAATCGCGGTCGCCGAAGAGGTAGGCGCCGGTGATGTCGTAGTCCTGCTGTTCTTTGTCTTCGAATCGGGAGGCCATCCATTTCAGTCGCAGGTTGTGGTTGATCTGCCGGGTCAGGGACAGGCCGGCCATATTGGTCTGGTACTGGTCTTTCTCCTGGCCGTCGAAGAAGATGTCCAGGCCGAGGTTGGCAGTATAGTAGGGCGAGAAGATGGACGAGGTCAGCTGGCTGGATTCGGGGATCAGGTGAAATCTTGTCTGGGAGAAATTGCCGAGAAATTCCAGCTGGTTTTTCCTGCTGAGCTGCCAGGTGAGCAATGCCTGTATGTCCGACGAGGAGGGAGCGTAGGTCCCTTTGGTCTCCTGGCTGCCGAGCAGGGTATTGTTGGTGCGGTTGCGTGCGCCTACCAGCCAGGTAAATCGTTGCGTCGCGCCTTCGAGATGGATGCCCTGTTCGAGCAGGCCGGCGTAGGCGGAGCCTCCGAAGGTGGTTGGCTTGCGGTACTGGATGTCGAGCGCAGAGGACATTTTATCTCCATAGCGGGCCTGGAAGCCGCCGGTGTAGAAATTGACGCTGCGGGTGAGCTCGGGGTTGATAAAGCTAAGTCCTTCTTGTTGCGCGTTGTTGACCAGGTAGGGACGGAATACTTCGAAATCGTTCACGTAGACGAGGTTTTCGTCGTAGTTGCCGCCGCGTACGGAGTATTGGGAGGTCAGCTCGTTGTTGGAGCCGACGATTATTTTGAGCAGGCTTTCGATACCGCCGATAGGGGCGGGGATGTTGATGGCGTTCTTTGGGTTGATGCGGACAAGGCCGGTTTCCCGGCTTTCGCGCTGGTCGGAGACGACAACTTCCCGGAGGGTTTTCTGGCCTTTCTCCATGCGGATCACTGCGTGTTCTTCTTCTTTTTCATTCAGCAGGAAATTTCTTTGTTCGGTCTTGTAGCCTGTGAAGGAGAAGACGAGCGCGAAGGCGTGTTCGGCGGGCACTTTCATCCGGAAGGCGCCGGAGTCGGAAGTAAGGATACCGGATTGCCTGCCCAGGATGGTGACTGTTGCGCCGGCGAGCGGTTTTTCATTTTCGTCGAGGACCTTGCCGGAGACGACAGCCAGCTTCTTCTGCGCTGAGGCCGGCAAAAGGGATAATATAAGAAGGGCGGCAATGAGGGATCTCAAGCAATTTACAGTTTAACGATCAAACACAGTTCTTAAGTGTATGGATGGTTGCCATTGGGTCGTTGGAATGGAAGACGGTGGTACCGGCCACGAGGACGTCGGCCCCGGCTTTGCAGAGGCTGGCTGCATTCTCGACGGTAACGCCGCCGTCGATCTGTATCAGGGTATTGAGGCCGCGGTCGTGGATCATGCGGCGGAGGTTGCGTATCTTCTGGAAGGTATGGGAAATGAACTGCTGGCCGCCGAAGCCGGGGTTGACGCTCATGATCAGGACCATGTCGATATCCTGCAGGAGGTCGGAGAGGAGGTCGACCGGAGTGGCGGGGTTGAGGGCGACGCCCGCCAGCATGCCAAGGGATCTTATCTGCTGGACGTTGCGGTGGAGGTGACGGCAGGCTTCGTAGTGGACGGTGAGGCGGTCTGCGCCGGCCTTTTTGAAATCTTCGGCATACCGTTCGGGCTCTTCGATCATCAGGTGGACGTCAAAGACCTTGGTAGTGGCTTTGCGGAGCTGTGCGATAACGGGGAGGCCAAAGCTGATATTGGGGACGAACCGTCCGTCCATGACGTCCAGGTGATACCAGTCTGCCTTGCTTTCGTTCAGCATTTTGCATTCGTCTTCCAGCCGGAGAAAATTGGAGGCCAGTAGAGAGGGTGCTACAATGGGCATGCGTATTGTCTTTTAAGCTTAAAGATAGTGATTACTGCAGATGTTTGATCCTGTCGGCTGCCTCGCTGAAATCCTTGTCCAGTGCCAGGGCCTGCCGGTAGTAGCGGATCGCTTCGTCTTTTTGTCCTTTTACTTCGTAGCAGCGGCCGGCCCAGTAATAGCCGTCGGGATAGGTATTGGACACTTGTATGGTCATGCGGAAAGTGCTGAGGGCGGTGTCGTAGGCCTTCTGTTTATAGAGGGCTATGCCTTTTTCGAGGTAGGCGTCCGTGAATTTCCAGTCCCGCCGGATGCAGGAATCGAATTGAACTATGGCTTTTTTGTACTGCGTTATATTGGAGTAGTAGATGCCTTTTATAAAGAAGGGGTCCAGCAGCTCGTGGGTGCTGTCTTTGCTGAGGACCTTGTCGCAGATCGCAAGGGCGGAGGGGTTGCGGTGTTCGGCATAGAGGTGGGCCAGTTCCAGCGCATAGGTATTGACGGGTTGGAGCCGGTAGGCTTTTCCGAGGGCGAGGATGGCGCCGGCGGTATCTTTTTGTCTTTCCAGCAGCAGGCCTTTTTCATACCAGGCTTCGAAATCCGAGCTGTCTTTTTTCAGGAGTGCGTCGTATACGCCGAGGGCTTCCGATGTTCGTCCCGTCTGCTGATAGATGTCGCCGAGGAGGTCGGGGAACGCGGGGTTGGAGGGGAAGCGTTGCTGGCAGTCGGTGAGCAGGCGAATGGCCTGGCTTGTCTGTCCCAGGATGGCAAGGGTCGACGCATAGCGGGTGGCGGTGTACTCGTCCGGCACCATTTCCCATGACCTCTGGTAGTCTTTCACGGCCAGCTCGTGGAGATTATTCCGGGACAAAAGTTCGGCTCTTCTGAAATAGATGGCAGCCTTGTCCGTGACCTTATCCATCGAGAGGCTGTCGGTCAGCGATGCGTAGGGGGGGTGCGAGAGTATTGCCGCCTGCTGATCGTCTTGTCCGGCCTTGTTGTTGTGACAGCCGGCTATCCCGCATCCAATGATGCCAAAGAGCAGGAAAAGGGTCCGCAAAGGTGAATTCATCCGGCAAAGCTAAGAAAAACCGGCCGACGGCCCTAGTGGATGGTCGGCCGGAGCCGGCTGATGTCAGTCGACCAGCACGGTAAACGTTTGGCTGTTTTGGCGTTCGGACACTCTGACAACCACCGTGGAGCCCGGGGCTATTCCGGACGGCAGGTGGATGGGGTAGCGGGTCTGGCCTTTCAGCCGGGTTTGGGTCAGCAGCTGGCCGGATATCGTAAAGATGCTGGCGTCCAGCTCTGCGGTAGTCGGAGTGGTGATGAAAAAATTGTGGCCGGCAGTAGGGTTCGGGTATAGCTGTACGTCCGTTGTTGTTGAGGCGAGCGTGACGGTGCTGATATCTGAATACGATGACTGGCCGTCCTTGCCGGTGCGGACGATGCGGTAGTCGACGGTTTTCCCTGAGGGCGCTGCGGCGTCGGTATAGTGATAGTTTTCGGCTGTCGCGGTCGTTGTAAAGATGGTGGTATAGTTGTAGCCGTCTGTGCAGCGCTGCACCTCGTATTGGCTGGCGACGGCGGATAAGGGATCGGACCAGGAGAGGCTGACGGCGTTGGTTCCTGCGACCCTGGCTCTGAGATCGATATCGCCGAGGGCGAGGGAGATACAGCCGATTGCGCCGAACTTATTCATTGTAGCGCAGCCGTAGACCCTGCTTGAGTTGCAGCTGTTGGCGTGTGATGTAACAGAGCCGTAGTTGCAGTTGATGTGATTATTGGTGAGCGAATAGGTGGTCGTGCCGCCGGTAAAGCTGCTGACGCCGGTGGTATAATAATCTCTGCCTCCCGGGGCGATTGCCAACTGAGAGTTATCGAGGGCCTTAAGGCCGTTGGCGGCTTTGAGCCAGGCGGCGCCGCCGGCCGTGCCGTCTCCGATGAGGGCGGAGCTGTTGGATTCCAGGGTGACCGTATTGGCGGTTATATTCGAGGAGCCGTTGAGGACAGCGGTGCTGGATTTGAGGTCCAGCCCGTTGGTGACCGTCATGCTGGATGAGGTGTTCAGCGTGAGCGCGGTCGACGTGAGCGTGGACGAGCTGGCGGTGATGGCCGAGCTGCTGTTGAGCGAAATAGTAGAGGAGGTGGCGTCGAAATTATTATTCGACTGTATGATGCTGGAGGCCCCGGTCACGGTCAGCTGACTACCGGTCATGGTTATCGCCGCTGCGGTCAGCTGTGCCGGGAAAAAGACGGTGTTCATCGTGATCGTGCTGGCGGAAACGGGCAGCGTATTGCTGACTGTGAATACTGCCAGGTCGGTCAGCGTGATATTGCTTCCGTTCTGGACGGAGACGGGGGTTCCGGAAGCTGTGACTGCCGATAAGGGATTGAGGTATATGTCGGTGTTATCGACGGTCATGGCGTTGTTGACCTGCATGGCTACAAAACTGGCCAGCGTGACGGAGGAACCGAAGAAGGACGCCGCGGTGAACGTTACATTGTAATTGACCGCAACGGTAACGTTGTTGAAACTTGTGGTATGATTGGGAAAACTGGTGTTCCCGGCGATATTTACACTACCGCCGGTAAAGGTACACCCGTCGCAGGTACCGCTGTTGAAGGTGAGTGTCTTGCCGGGGGTGATGTTAAAGATGCAGCTGGTGCAGCTGGAGCCTCCGATCACGGAATTAAAGGTGTTGTTGGAGGTAACGTTGTAGGTGGCTGCGTTTACTGATTGTGATAGTAAAACTACCAGCAAGGTTGTTAAGAATAGGGGCGATCTCATTGCAAGAGGTTTAGGATGGATAAAGGATCTTTTTCAAAATTTAGGGCGACTAAATTGGTGCCGATTTTATAAGTAACTGATAGTCAGTGTAAAATTAGTAATACATTATATGTATTACTATCCCGTATTTGGAAAACTTTCCCGAAAAGAATAAATATCCCAAGTGTGATGAAGAGGGGAGGTGTCGTAGCTTTGGGCCCTAAAATTTTTTGGCATGTTATACACCGGGTTATTGCATTTACATAGTTTTTTGCGATGGGTAATCATTGTGCTGGCGGTAGTGGCTATTTACAGGAGCTATACCGGCATGAGTTCGGGGAGGCTTTTTTCGGCGGGCGACAGGAAGGCGGGTCTTTTTTTAATGATCTCGGCGCATACGACGCTGCTGGTCGGCTTGTATTTGTGGATCGCGGGTCCGTGGGGGCTTGCGAATATCCGGAATCTCGGGTTTGGAGAGGTGATGAAGGATGCTGTTTACCGTTTTTTCGCGATCGAGCATATTACGGGCATGCTGATCGCGATCGTGCTGATCACGATAGGGAGGGGGGTAGCGAAGAAGGATATTCCGGATGCGGCGAAGTTCAAACGGTCGTTCTGGCTTTTCCTGGTGGCGTTGGTTATCATTCTTGTTTCGGTACCCTGGCCGTGGCGTGCTGTCGGGGCCGGGCGGCACTGGGTGTAGTTGGTTGAGGAAAGTCCGGAGGCGGGTATAAATAAAAAGGCCGCCATGGATATTATTCCGTGGCGGCTAATTTTTTGTCAGGGTCAAACGATCGATTTTCAGGCTCTCTAAGGATCGCGGATTAGGGGATAAACCCTGGCACTTCTAAGTTTTTCAGGTTTGGATTTCCAGCTGTTTTCGGGATCGGAATGAAGTATTGCACTACAGTCAGTCTGATGCCAGTCAACAGGTTTTCATTCAGATGTCAGGATTCTACGTGGGTTTTCGAGGAATTTGGACTACGGTCTTTCGGGATCTGGGATTGCGCTACAGTGGTTTTTCGAGGTCTGGATCTATGGTCTTTTTTAGGATCGTGGGTCTTGGTTTTCTTAGGGATGTTGGATGATAACTGTTGTTGGATGAATTGGATGTTTGTGGATTTTCAGGGATTGGGTTTTGTTCGTTTGCTGGTACAAAGATGTAAAGGAAATGTCAGGGCAGGAAAATTATTCGACCGGGGTATGGTTTTGCCCGACGAATGAAAAAATTGCCCGACGAAGGGTGGGGCCGGGTTCGGGCGTCTCGCCCCGGCGGGGAGGAAGATCTAGAGGATGTTGAGGCGGGCGGCTACTTCGTCCTTGTGGCCTTTGCCGATAGGTATTTGATTGCCAAGTAAATAAATGGTATTTCCCCGGATATCGTCGATCTTGTTGATGTTGACGATATAGGACCGGTGCACTTTGAGGAAGATGGGGCCGATGAGCTTTTCTTCCATATTCTTGAGCGTGCTGTAGGTGATATAGCTTTTGGCGGGGGTGACGAATTTGACATAGTCCCGCATGCTTTCGAGGAAAAGGATATCGTCTTTTTTCAGCTTGACCAGTTTGTCTTCCGACTTGATGAAGAGGAAGTCGGTCCCGGTGACGACGCTGGTGGGCTGTTGCAAGGCCGGGGCCGGGGCCGGGGCCGCAGCGGGTTCTGCGTTTTGGGTCTGCTGCAGTTTTTCAATGGCTTCCAGGAAGCGTTTATAGGTGAACGGCTTTTTCAGATAGTCGTTGACGTGGTATTGGAAGGCGTCGAAGGCGTATTCGGTCTTGGATGTTGTGAGGATGATCTTGGGGGAGTAGGTGAGGCTGTCCAGCAGGTCAAAGCCTGTGGCGCCCGGCATTTCTACGTCGAGGAAGAGCAGGTCTACGCGTTCGCGGTCGAGGAATTCGAGGGCATCCGCTACGTTGAGGAAATGCCCTTTTACTTCGACCAGGTCGCTCTTCTCGCAGAACTTGCGTAAGAAATCCGCGGCGATCTGGATATCTTCTACTATGATACAAGAGATCTTCATCCAATAACAGTGAGTGAATCCCCGGTTCACAAGTCCGGGGCCACAACCCGGGGGTGTGGCCGGTTAGCAAACGATGTCGGGCTACCCTGTTGCGGGCGGCCTTATTACTTATGTCCCTTCGTTAAAAAGTCTCAGTCTATCGTATTCTTTTTCTATTATATGTTGAGCCCGTTCTTTACGTTGTATCAGGAGGATGTATTCAACCCGCAACTCTTCCGCAGTATTAACGGAACATTTGTTCTCGAATTGTTGACAAAGTTCCTGAAGATCGGTGAAGCCAACGTAGCCGAACAGGGTTTTGCAGGTATGCACTGCCGTTCCCAAAGCGGGAAGATTCTTGTTGGTGTAGGCTGTTTCGACGCGCTGCCAGTATATTGGCAGGTCTTTCAGGAAATCTTCAAAAACGGTTTCTGCGTATATGGTATCTCCTTCGAATAATTCGCCCAAGAATGTGGAATTCAAGCTTTCATCAAAAACAAAGGTCGTACGGATTTTTTGCATGGTAGCTGCAATTTTTTTCCCGGATATACGTTAGGTCTATATATGTATAAGAAACATATAACCCTTAATCGCTAAGCGGGAACTATATCCAGACGGGAAAAGTTCCTAATTATTGTCCAAAATCCAAATTTATGAAAAAATTTAGACCCTTACTCCTTCTGCTGATCACCGTAGGAACCGTCGCGTCAACGTCTACTCCGAGCTACTCTCAATCACAGTGCAGACTCTTACAGGTCAGCAACGTTGCGGCCGACACGCATGGTTACAATGCGGGCTATTGGTTTGGCGTGATGGAGCTGCCTTTTCTTTTCATCTCTGTCTTTTTTGCATTTCTTACCGCCTATTCGCTCAGGGGTGGAAAGTTCGGGAAGGGTATGAAATTCATGGCCTGGGGTTTTCTGGTCATGGCGGTGGGGCATCTGCACATGCAGATAGAGCACTATTATGGGTTCAACCTTTTCAAGGAGCTGCTTGGTTCGCTGAGTGGAAGCATTGCCTGGTTCGTGGCGCTGATCCTCACCTGGGGATTGTCGGGGCTTGGGTTTTATTCCATCTATAAAGCGAGCAAAGGGGCTTAGGATCTTTCATGCTGAAAAAACTATTGTGGAACAGGGACAGGGCGCGTTCTGCTGTGAGGGGGCGTAGCGACCAGTCTGCTTTGTACCGCTCGTTATTCGACTTTCTTATCGCCTGCATATCCGTGCCCGGCAATGCCGAGCAGTTGATACAGCTTGGCCATAAGGCAGCCGGTCAGGATGCGGAAGAGGTCTTCCATACCTATCTATTATTCGAAAAATATCTCACGTCGTTCGAGCTGGTCGAACAGCATACGAGAAAGTCGCTGCGCGAAAGGGTCCGCCAGCGATTTCCTGCGTTATTGCACGACGGGTCCATATTCAATATCCTTTTTGTTTCGGAGAGCGAGCAGAAGAATACGCTGGCGATCCAGTTCCTCCAGTCCTTTCTCACGACGGTGCATGAGAAGCTGGGCCGGGCCGGGGACGGGTATATCGATAAAAAGCTAAAGGAGCTGTCTGTTCTGGAGGTGGATATACAGGAGCCGGAGATCTTCCGGAAGCTGCAGTTCCTGAGTTTTGAGGCGTTCAAGTTCATCAGCAGCAATTATGGGGAGTCGATGGCGGGAAAGATCTTCGAGAAGAACTACGAAGCGTACTCCACCAGATATAAAGAGCTGGAAGTTTTCCCCTATATGGTGTCTTTGATCCCGAAGGAGATCGTGGATCGTGAGCACCTGGGCATTTTTACGCAGTCGCAGATAGAGCAGATATTCCTGGACAAATTGGCCGAGTCGGAGCAGCTGAACATCGCGCTTGACCAGAAGATCAGGGAGAATGAGCGGACGCAGCGACTGTTGCGGAAGAACGAGATCATGCTCAGCGGGGTGATCTCTTCGGCGCTGGATGCGATCGTCATTATCGGGGATGCGGGGCATATCATGCACTGGAACCAGGCGGCGAGCGAAATATTCGGTTACGCGGAGAGCGAGGTGAGGGGCAGGACGCTGATGGAGACGATCATTCCTTTTTCATACCAATACTCTTCGTGGAACGGTTTCAAGGGTTTTCTGGGAGAGAAGGGAGATACGTTCGTCAACCAGCGGATCGAGATGACCGCCATCCGGAAGAACAGGGAGGTGTTTCCGATCGAGCTGACGATAACCGGGATACGGGATGAGAATGAGTTCTATTACAGCGCATTTATCCGGGACATATCGAGTCGTCGTCAGCGGGAGGAAGAGTTGCTGCAGATGAAAGAAAAGGCCGAGCAGGCAGCCAAAGCCAAGTCGCAATTCCTCAGCGTCATGAGCCATGAGCTGCGTACGCCATTGAATGCGGTCATCGGGATCACGCACCTGCTTTTGCAGAGCAATCCCCGGGAAGATCAGCAGGAAGACCTGCGGACGCTGCAGTTCTCGGGAGAAAGTCTGCTGAATATTATCAATGACATCCTTGACTTCACCAAGCTGGATTCGGGCAAGATCGAGTTATCGGCGATCGATTTCAACCTGCGCGATCTGACGCAGAGTCTGTATCAGTCATTCAGCTTTAAGGCAAAGGAGAAGAATATCGTATTCGACGTCGAGTACGACGAGCGGATGCCCTTTTATGTGAAGGGAGATAGTTTCCGGCTTTCGCAGGTGTTGAACAACCTTATCAGCAATGCGATCAAGTTTACGGAGGAGGGTGCTGTCAGGCTGCGGGTGGAGATGACGGAGAGCAATGAGAGTTCGTTCGTGACGAAATTTGCGGTTACCGATACGGGCATCGGCATTGCGAAGGATAAGCAGGAGAAGATATTCGAGCAGTTCACGCAGGCGGACAGCGATACGACGCGATTGTATGGGGGTACGGGTCTGGGGCTTTCCATCTCTGGCCGGCTGGTCGAGCTGATGGGGGGGAGGCTGCTGGTCGAGAGCGTTCAGGGCGAGGGGTCTACCTTCTATTTCCGGATCGTGCTGCAGCGGGGGGAAATGCCTTCTGCCGCGATGCCCGCTCCGAGGGTGGTGACGAAGAGCAATGACCAGTTCAGGAACAAGCAGATACTGCTGGCGGAGGACAATGCGTTCAACGCGAATATTGCCCGCCGTTTCATTACGGGGTGGGGCGGACAGCTCGATATCGTCGTGGATGGCCGGCAGGCGCTGGAGTTCGTGGCGCGCAAGAAGTATGATCTGATCCTGATGGACGTACAGATGCCGGTGCTGGACGGATTTGCCTGTACGAGAAAGATACGCAAGCATTTCAAGGATGTTCCGATCATAGCCATTACCGCGTCGCCGAAGAACGAGATCATCAACCAGATCATCGAGTGCGGGATGGATGATTTTGTCAGCAAGCCTTTTAAGCCAAATGAGCTGAGGAGCAAATTGCTCGAATGGCTGTAGGGGGACAGGTGGTCATGACGCCCGCGGGCCGAGCTCGATGACCTCACAGTCTTTCATATTGCTGCCGTCGATGGTGAGTCGAACGATCGTCCGGATCGTGTGCCATCCCTGGCGGCCGGCGGCGCCGGGATTGATATGGAGGCATTTTATTTTTTCGTCGTACATGATCTTCAGGATATGCGAGTGTCCGCAGATGAACAGCTGGGGCGGATCGGCGAGAAGTCCGGGTTTGACCGTGGGATTATATTTCGGAGGGTAGCCGCCGATATGGGTCATATACACTTTTATGCCTTCGGATTGCCAGCGCAGGGTCTCGGGGTAGACCGAGCGGACGTCCTGTCCGTCGATATTCCCGTATACGCCTCTCAGCGGGCGGAAGGCTTTGAGCTCGTTGGCGATGGCTATCGAGCCGAAGTCGCCGGCATGCCATATCTCGTCGCAGGACTCGAAGTGCCGGAGGATGGCGGGGTCGAGGTAGTGGTGGGTGTCGGATATGAGGCCGATCTTTAGCATATGGGCGGTTAGTGGTTTTTCCGGATATAGGTATTGAAGTAGCCGCATTCCTTTAGCACTTCGCTGTAATATTTTGTGCCGGAGTATTGCTTGAGAGCCTTGAAGCCTGACCAGGCGGTGAAGTCGGGTCGGTGATCGTTGTCAGTGAACCGGTTGGCCTCGCTGGCATAGACGGTGTGGTTGTACCACTCGTTGCGCTGGCATTTGGCGAGGAGGTACTGGGCTTTGGCGCGCTGTTCGTCCGTCTGCGCGGCGTTGAGCGCGAGGGTATAGTATTTTATTGCCGTCGCCATGCTGGTCAGCGGTGTGCGGAATACGCTGTCGATGGACCAGGGTTCCGACTGGTCCGAGCCGTAGATGAGGCATTCATAGAATGCACGGGCGTTGCCGTAGTGGGTGATATTGTACTGGGCATTCCCCGTGAGGATCGCGTTGGTATAGACGTCCTGGCCTGCGGTGATCTTGTCTTTTAATTCCTTCAATTTTTTCAGGAGGTCGGTCCTGCTGTATTTGACCTTTTGCGCCGCGGCGTGGTCACAGTCGTGGCAGTCGTTGATGCGGGCGTTGAAGGGGTTGCCCGCAAGGATGGTTTGGGCTTTGCCGGGTTCCGCGTGTTTCAGGGCTTCGATCGCCTCGTCGAGGCGGTCGTTCATGCAGTATTGTACGGCCTGGAAGTCGAAGATATCGGCGGTTTTTGTATTGGAGAGGCTGGCGAGGAAGTTTTCGTAGGGTGTTTTGTTGGGTTTTGCGAGGAAGGTTTTCAGCGCTTCGGCGTTGTCGTTGCTGGTGTAGAAGGACGGCTGGGTGAAAAGGCATTCGGCTTTGACCCTTTCGCCGGCGCGGCGGTATTTGTCAGCCATGACTTTTCTTACCCATGCGAAGGCGTCGTTGTTACGGAAGCTCTGGTCACTTTGGGCGTCGTGGAGCCAGTTAAGATCGTGCAGCAGCTGTTGTTCGAGCTTTGCATCGATGGTAGTTGCGGCGGCGACGGTATTGAGGATCCTGAGGAGACGGAATTGGGCCTGTGGCAGGTGGTCTTTGGGAACGGTGTTGGCGGCCTTTTTATAATAGCTGGTTGCCGCGGGGTAGTGTTTGTCGAGCATGTTGAGATATCCGGCGGCGAGCTGCCAGACCCAGGGCTTGTCTGTATTGCCGGCGTCGGCGATGCGTGCGACGAGGGGCAGGAGATTCTTGTCCGTGCTGTCGGATGATGGCGGGGCCATGCCATCGAAGGAGCGGGTGGTCTGAAAGGAGGCGAA
>JAFDYE010000775.1 GCA_018267585.1 Bacteroidota bacterium | reverse complement strand
GCGGCCGCTCCACCTTCGGAGCGGCCTTTTGATAGCATCTCCGAGGCAATCAGCAAGGGCGCACCCGCCACCCCCTCACCCACCAACTCCCTCAGATACCCTGAAGGCCAGCCCCTCGCCTGTTCATAAGCACATAGACATACACAGGCCGCCAGTATCTCCGGTTCATAGGGAATAAACGTTCCGAGGAGACGATTCCAGTGATACGTATCTGCCATCAGCGAATCGGCAACTTCAACGGCCCTGGCCAGCAGGTCCCTCACGGGCCCCAGCCGGTTCCAGGCCCCAGCGACAAATCTCCCGTCAACCTCCCGCAACGCCTGGAAGGCATTGAAATAAATCCTTGGAGGAATGTGCAGATGACCCGTCGGGAACGCGGAGATCCTCGTGCCACCTTCCACGTCGATCTCCCCTTGCCTGGCGGCAAAATACTGCCCGACCAGCGCATCGGCAAATTGAGACTCGAGGCTGGCGTCGCGAGACCGGTCATCCCGCACCGAGTTCAATAGTTCCGGGTCCATTGAGCAGATGGCTAATATCTTTCCGTAAGGCTGACCGGCATCGAGGTACCGGCTTGCCGCCAGCCCAAAATCAACCTGTGACGCAACAGCGTTGACCAGCGACCGGTACACAGCCGAGACCAGGTAGCAGCTGGCGATATCCGTTGTATAGTCGCCGTTCTCCGAATACTCCAGGTAGCCGGCATAGCCCAGATAGGCATCCGCAGTATTGGCGACAAGCGTCTCGTCCAGACGCAACAATTCGGTATACCGGCTCATGGATTCAACACCTCCCGGATGTTCGAGTATTTTTCCGGCGTTTGATAATTGGCGCTGTTGTCAATGATCGTTTTATACGAGGGCTTTCTCCTGTTCCGCAGCTCTTTCAGGGCGGCTGGGCCTTCGTAGTATTCCGCCTTCTCGATGTTTACGCTGGGGATACTGATCTTGGCGGTGATCTCCCCTTCATGGTGGTAGGGAAGATAGTCGGTATAGATATGCAGTTCCCGGACCTCTTCCGAGAATCCCCTCAGTTCTACGGAGGGTTTGCCCAGGGTAACAACATAACCATAGAATATCCAGCCGTTGCCGGTGAACCCCGAGGTAGCGAATCGGAGTGCGGTTATAAAAGGAGGATAGCGGATATTCCTCCTCTTGCGGTCATTTCTTTGGACAGCCCCCGCCGTAGTAGAAATAAATGCCGTTACGTCCCCATAGGTCTTGCCATATTTTTCCCATGGGTGGCCGGACGGCAGAGCTTTATCATAGTCATTGAGGTGATGGATCAGATTAGCCTCGGTCAGCTGTTCCTTGACCTCTGCCTCGTATATTTCATGTTTGTTGCGCCACCAGTTGCAGCAGATCCCCTGTTTGTCAAGAATATTCCTTACCTCTTCTTCAGCAAGATTGGGAATCCCTTTAAGTACTTTTTGAAAATACATGGCTCAGGAATTTAGGAATGACAGGGTATGGTCTATTTGCTGCAGCAAGGTGCCGTCGGCTTTCTCTTTATAAGAGCTGACCAGGTCGATG
>JAFDYE010000774.1 GCA_018267585.1 Bacteroidota bacterium | reverse complement strand
TTCGCCTTGTAGCGCATCTCCTTGGTCACGTCCTTTTCCTCGACGCCAAAGACCTTGGCCGCCGTCGCCGTGTGAATGTCCTTCCCCTCGCGGAACGCCGCAGTCATATTGGGGTCGCCACTGATCGCGGCGACAATGCGCAGCTCGATCTGGGAATAGTCCGCCGACAGTAGCAAAAATTCTTCGTTGCGCGGAACAAAAGCCTTCCGGATCTCGCGGCCCCGTTCGGTCCGGATGGGGATATTCTGCAGGTTGGGATTGTTCGAGCTGAGGCGTCCCGTCACCGCTACCGCCTGCGCATAGCTGGTGTGCACCCTCCCCGTCTTGCGGTTGATCATCGCCGGCAACGCGTCCACATAGGTGGACCTCAGCTTCGTCAGCTCGCGGAAGGCGAGTATATCGTCCACGATCTGATGTTTCACGGCCAGCTTCAGGAGGACGTCCTCGCCCGTGGCATATTGACCCGTTTTCGTCTTTTTTGCCTTCGGGTCCAGTTGCATCTTTTCAAAAAGCACCTCTCCCAGCTGCTTGGGCGAAGAGAGGTTGAACTGCAGTCCGGCCTGCTGGTAGACCCGCTCTTCGGCCTGCCGTGCCTCCCTCTCCAGCTCCTTCGAATATTCTCGGAGAAAGTCAACATCCACCTTTACCCCTTCAAATTCCATATCGGTAAGCACCTTGACCAGCGGGTTCTCTACTTCATAAAAGACCTTTTCCACCTCCTGTTTTTTCAGCAGGGGTAAGAACGAATGTTTTAGCTGCAGCGTAATGTCGGCATCTTCGGCGGCATAGTCCGTTATCTTCTCCAGGGCGACATCACGCATATTCAGCTGTCCCTTTCCTTTTTTTCCGATGAGCTCTTCGATATGTACAGGCTCGTATCCAAGGTATTTTGCGCTCAGGAGGTCCATACCCCGTTTGCCCTCCGGATCGATGACATAGTGCGCCAGCATGGTATCGAACAACTCTCCCCTGGGCTCGACACCATACCATTTGAGCACCAGCAGATCATATTTGAGATTTTGCCCGATCCAGACAACGCCCGGAGCCTCGAAAAGTGGAGCAAAGATCTTCAGGATATTCCTTGTGGCCTCCTGGTCCGCGGGACAGGGGATGTACCA
>JAFDYE010000773.1 GCA_018267585.1 Bacteroidota bacterium | reverse complement strand
TATCTCCGGATATTTCCGGTGAGGTCGTCGACCTGAAGGTGACACAGGAAGGTGACAGCGTGCACAAGGGGCAGGAGCTGGCGAGAATATATGCCGATGTATATACGATGCAGCGCGACCAGGCAGCGGCGCAGATGAGCCAGCAGGAGGCGATGGTCTCGAATATGGCCGAACAGCTGCCGGGTCTCAAGACATCCATGGAGACGGCGAAGAAGACCTATGACCGGCAAAAGCAGCTGCTCGACCAGAAGGTCATTTCTCTTGCCGAGTTCGAAACGGCGGAAAGCTCGTTCAAGACCGCCCAGGCCAACTACCTGGCCGCTCTCGAGACCGTGCGGGGAAATAAGGCCGGTGTGCAAAGCGCCAGGGCCAATCTGACGATAGCCGCCAAGAACCTGAGCCGTACGACTGTGGTATCCCCCATCGACGGTGTGGTCTCCCTGCTGAGCATCAAGAAGGGCGAAAGGGTTGTCGGCAACTCCATGATGGCCGGCACCGAGATGATGCGGGTGGCAGACATGAGCAAGATCGAGACCATCGTCGACGTCGGAGAGAACGATATTCCGAAAGTGCATCTCGGGGACTCCGCACTGATCACAGTAGACGCATACAGCAACCGGAAGTTCAGGGGTATCGTGACACAGATCGCGAGCAGCGTGACTACTGCGGCGGGGACGTCCACGACGACGGTTTCGACAAATGACGTTACCAATTACAAGGTGCATATCCGGCTGTCTCCCGACAGTTATAAAGACCTGATAGACCCGGCCCATCCCAAGAACTTCCCCTTCCGGCCGGGCATGAGCGCCAGCGCGGACATCCAGACGCGTACGCATGCGAATGTGCTGTCTGTGCCTATCAATTCGGTGGCGGTGAGAGAGAAGAATACGGACAATGCCGTCCTCGGCAACAGTGACGATGCCGACAGCAAGAACGATGCGCGGCCCGTTGTCTCGGGGTCTGCAGATCTTGACGAGGTGGTCTTTCTTGTGCAGCCTGGCGATACGGTCCGGAAAGTTAAAGTTCGTACGGATATCCAGGATATCAACTACATTGAGGTCCTGGAAGGCGTCAAAGAGGGCGACGAGGTCGTAACGGGCCCCTACAGCGTGGTCAGCAAGACCATGAAAGGTGGTCAGAAGGTCAAGATCGTCCCGAAAGATAAATTGTTCGAGACAAAGAAATAACAAAATACGAGAAATTGATGCGTTTTGGCGTGATCGGCAGCGGCAGCTGGGCTACGGCTTTGACCAAGGTCCTGACAGACAATGAACATAAAGTCAATTGGTGGGTGAGGAATGAGGCGGTGATCCGGCACATACGGGCGCGGCATCATAATCCCCAGTACCTGCCCTCCGTACATTTTGACACGGATCTTTTATTCCTCAGTGATTCCGTTGCGGAGATCGTTGAGTCGTCGGACTGTCTGGTGGTAGCGGTTCCCTCGGCCTATACGGCGTCCACGCTGGAATCTCTCGATCGGAAGGCATTGGAAGGAAAGCTCGTCCTTTCGGCTATAAAAGGGATATTGCCCGAGCAGAACCTTCTGCTCAACGATTATCTCCACCAGGAATTTGCATTTGACAAGGCGGACTATTTTACGGTTATGGGGCCCTGCCATGCGGAGGAGGTGGCAGCGGAAAAGCTCTCCTATCTGACCTTTTCGGGGTTGGATGTAACCCGAACCAGGCAGATAGCGTCTCATTTTGCGACGGATTACCTTAATACGGTCACCAACCAGGATGTATATGGGGTGCAGTTTGCCGCCATCCTGAAAAATATATATGCGCTTGGTGCAGGTATCGCGCACGGATTGGAATACGGCGATAATTTTCTCAGCGTGCTTATCGCCAACTGTGCGGATGAGATGGCAGGTTTTCTGCGAAAGGTGGGTATCCGGCACATAGAGGTCGGGGTCCATTCGGCGGATGATCCCGGAAAGCAGGCCCCTCACGGCAGGAGCGCCAACTATGCCGCCTCGGTCTACCTGGGTGATCTGCTTGTGACCTGCTATTCGCTGTACAGCCGCAACCGGACCTTTGGGAATATGATCGGAAAGGGATATTCGGTCAGGGCGGCCCAGCTGGAGATGAACATGGTGGCGGAGGGGTATAATGCGAGCAGGTGTATCCATCTGATAAATAAAGAGATAGGCGCCGAGATGCCGATCGCCGACACGGTATACCGGATCCTGTGGGAAAATGTTAAAGCCGCCGTGGGATTTAAACAAATTGAGCCGTATCTTGTCTAATATATAGCCCGGCGCAGGCCGGCCCCCGGGGCCGCCGCAACAGGGACAAAAAATAAAGCTATGCCACTCTCCTTCCAATCTTTCGGACCCACGGCCATCCTCATTATGGTGGTCATCCTGTCGGTGGTGCAGGGGGTTAATTATCTGAGGTCCCACCGGCATCATTAAAATCTATCTTCTTAGTTCGAGACGATCCAGGAGTTTCCAAATATGCAGCGGGGTCAAGATGGGGCGAGTTCAAAAAACAGCTGCGAAGCGATACCATCGGCGAGCAGTTTTCCTTCCGGGGTTAGCTGCAGGCGGCCGTCAACTTTCCGCATTTTTCCTGTCAAAATATAGGCGTCCGCATCTTTTTCCAGCTGACGGGCGGCGTCGGCGCCCCAGCGGCGGAGGACTTCCGGCAGGCTGCACCCTTCGCAGGTCCGCAGCGAGATCATGATGTATTCGTTCAGCTGCTGGGTAGCTGTGAGGACTTCCAGCTCCGCGATAGCGGAACCATCCGCTGAGATATATTTCGCGTTATTGGCGAGGTTCCATTCCCGGGAGATTCCGTTGAAGGAATGGGCCGAGGGGCCAAGGCCGAGGTAGGTCTTACCCTGCCAGTAGGAGGAGTTGTGGCGGCTGCGTCGACCGGGCCGGGCGAAATTGGAGATCTCGTAGTGCTCATAGCCTGCGGACGTCGTCCAATCCATCAGTAAAAGGAATTGCCTGGCCTGGTCCTCGGGGATGACGTCCTGTTTTTTCTGCTGGTGGATCATCGTGTCGAGGGCGGTCCGGGGCTCGACGGTGAGGGCGTAGCAGGACAGGTGCGGGACCTGGAGGCTGATGGCGCGGTCGACGTTGTATTTCCAATTGCTGTCGGGGAGGGTGGGGCCGCCGTAGATAAGGTCGATGCTGATGTTGTCGAAGCCTTCGGCCCGGGCCATGGCGATGCATTCCGCCGCCTGGCCGGCGTCGTGGGCGCGGTTCATCCAGCGGAGGTCTTCGTCGAAGAAGGACTGGACGCCGATGCTCAGCCGGTTGATGCCTAAAGCACGCCATTCCCTTAGTCTTACCGGGCTGATATCGTCGGGATTTGCCTCGAGGGTTATCTCGGCTGCCGGCGAGATGGGGAAGAGGGCGTGGAGGCGGTCGAAGACCGGGGTCAGTTCGCCGGTGGAAAGCAGGGAAGGGGTACCTCCGCCGAAATAGATGGTTTCGATCGGATCGCCGCCGGTATAATCTTTCCGCAGCTGCATTTCCTTCAATAAAGCCGGGATAAAATCGTTCTTACGGTTCAAAGACGTGGAAAAGTGAAAATTACAGTAGTGACAGGCCTGCCTGCAGAAGGGGATATGAAGATAGATACCTGCCATTCTGTAAAGGTACGGAGATGTCGTGTTACGGCGATGAGAGGGGTCGGGCTTGCGCTTTTATGGATATTGCTGCTGGCTCCTTCGGGTGGCCGGGCGCAATACCCGTTGCACATTTTTTCGGTGGACAGGGACACCGGCTATCTAAAAAGCCGGCTGGGAGTCGTCACGATGTTCAAAACGCGCGAGGCCTGTTCGGAGTATCTCTACGAGCTGATCCCGCAGCTGCAGGCCAAAGGTTATCTGACCGCCTCGGTCGACAGCATCACGGTGGAGAATGCTTCGGCCTCTATCCGGCTTTACCTCGGGGGGATCTATCGCTGGGCGAGCATCGATACCCGGCACATCGACCCTGCGCTGCTGGCGGCAGTCTCCTGGAATGACCGGACCTTTTCGCACCGTCTGCTGGACTACCGTCAGCTGCAGGCCAGGCAGCAACAGCTGCTCGACTACCTGGAGAACAACGGCTATCCCTTTGCGAAAGTCAGCATCGACAGCATATCGCTGAAGGACAGCTCCGAGGTATCGGCCGTCCTGAGGATCGATAAGGGGCCGCTTTACAAGATCGACAGCATACGGATCTATGGGACGGCGAAGATCTCCAGCGATTTTATGCAGCGCTATCTCAACATTCCCAATGGCAGCATCTACCGGAAAGAAAGGCTGGAGGGGATCACCAAGAAGATAATGGAGCTTCCCTATGTACAGGAACAGGAACCGTGGAATCTGACCATGCTGGCTGAAGGGTCGGTGATCAACCTCTATCTCAGGCCAAGGCGGAGCAGCCAGATCAACGCGCTGGTCGGCTTCCTTCCCAGCAGCGACCCGGTGCTCGGGAACAAGATACTGGTCACGGGCGAGGCCCAGGTCAACCTGAAGAATGCCCTCGGGAATGGGGAGACGATCGGGCTCAACTGGCAGCAGCTGCAGCAAAGCTCACCCCGGCTGAACCTGCTGTTCCAGCAGCCGTATCTGTTCCATTCCCCCTTTGGCCTCAACACATCTTTCGACCTGTATAAGCAGGATTCTTCCTATATCAATATCAATCTGATGGTCGGGGCCCAGTATACGCTCTCTCCGACACTGACCGGGTCGGTATTTCTTCAGCAGTCGATATCCAACCTGCTCCAGGTCGATACCCTACAGATCATCGCCTCACGGGTCCTGCCGCAGACGGCGGACGTCAGTGCGGTGAGCCTGGGGGTGACCTACGATTTTAACAATACCAACTATCGTTTCAATCCCCGGAGAGGTAATGAGCTCAGTTTTTTGGGGTCGGCGGGGACAAAGAAGGTCAAGGAGAATCCGC
>JAFDYE010000772.1 GCA_018267585.1 Bacteroidota bacterium | reverse complement strand
GAAATAAAAGAGAGGGCGCAGCAGAAGCACTATAGCAGCCTCAGACAAAGGACGCTGTGGTCCGGCGTTCTGTCTGTGCCCCTGGTGGCGATCGGAATGTTCTTTATGGATGTCCCTTTTGCGAAATACATCATGCTGATGCTGGCGACTCCGGTGGTATTCTATTTTGGCGGAACCTATTTTGTCAATGCCTGGAAACAAGCCCGACATGGCAAGGCCAATATGGATACCCTGGTCGCGCTGAGCACGGGAATCGCCTGGGCATTCAGCGTTTTCAATACTTTTTTTCCAGGGTTCTGGCAGCGCCGGGGACTGCCGGCGCACGTATATTTTGAAGCCGCAGCGGTCGTGATCGCGTTTATCTCGCTGGGCAAACTGCTCGAAGAAAAGGCAAAGGCCAACACTTCTTCCGCCATCAGAAAGCTCATGGGGCTCCAGCCGAAAACGGTGACGCTGGCCCTGCCGGATGGCCAGCTAAAAGAGGTACCCGTAAGCCAGGTCAGACGCGGCGACCGCCTGCTCGTGAAACCGGGGGAAAAGATCCCCGTGGACGGCCTGGTGGCAACCGGATCGTCTTTCGTAGATGAGAGTATGATCACCGGCGAGCCCGTCGCGGTAGAAAAAAAGACGGGCGACAGTGTATTCGCCGGAACGATCAACCAGAAGGGCAGCTTCCGCTTTGACGCAGAAAAGGTCGGCGCCGACACCCTGCTCGCGCAGATCATCAAAATGGTCCAGCAGGCCCAGGGGAGCAAGGCGCCGGTACAAAAGCTGGTCGACAGGATCGCCGGCATCTTTGTGCCCGTGGTGATCGGCGTCGCCATATTGACCTTTGTTATATGGACATTCTCAGGCGCCCAAAATGCATTTTCATATGGCCTGCTGGCGGCAGTGACCGTCCTGGTGATCGCCTGTCCCTGTGCGCTGGGGCTGGCCACGCCGACCGCGATCATGGTCGGGGTCGGAAAGGGCGCCGAGAACAATATCCTCATCAAGGACGCCGAAAGCCTCGAACTGGCCCACAAGGTCAACGCCGTCGTCCTTGACAAGACCGGCACGGTCACGGAAGGAAAGCCCGCGGTGAGCGAGCTGCTGTTTGCCGACGGGGTCGACAAAACTTCCCTCATGTCCGTCCTCCTTGGCATCGAGCAGCAGTCGGAACACCCGCTGGCGGCTGCCGTCGTAGCTCATCTCAGCGAACTGGATGTCGCCCCTGTCACCCTTTCGACATTCCAAAGCGTCACCGGCAGGGGCATCAAAGCCGGCTACCGGCAACGTTCTTACCTGGTCGGCAACGAAGGGCTCCTTACCCGGGAAGGCATCGCACCGGACAAGACGCTTGGCGAGCAGGTCTACCGCATGCAACAGGACGCCATGACGGTCGTATACTTTGCAGAGGACCTTCGGCTCGTAGCCGTCATCGGGATCTCGGACAGGATCAAGCCCGGTTCTGCCGCCGCCATCCGCGCTCTCCGACAACAAGGCATAGAAGTCTTTATGCTGACGGGCGACAACCGGGAAACCGCAGCGGCGATTGCGCGTCAGGCGGGACTGCAGCACTACAAGGCGGAAGTGCTCCCGGGAGAAAAAGCCGACTTCGTCAAAGAGCTCCAGGAGAAAGGCCTTGTCGTCGCCATGGCCGGAGACGGTATCAACGACAGCCAGGCGCTCGCGCAGGCCGATGTGAGCATTGCTATGGGGAAAGGCAGCGACATCGCCATGGACGTGGCGAAAATGACGCTGATCACCCCGGACCTTGGCGCCATTCCCAAGGCCCTGCGGCTATCCGGCAAAACTGTGCGGACCATTCGCCAGAATCTTTTCTGGGCCTTTATCTACAATATCATCGGCATTCCGGTAGCGGCCGGCATCTTGTATCCTCTGAACGGCTTCCTCCTCGACCCCATGATCGCAGGCGCAGCCATGGCGCTAAGCTCCGTAAGCGTGGTGAGTAACAGTCTTCGTCTTAAATATGCAGTTTTTTCCTGAGCGTGACCTTTCGCAGCTCGACAGGCTTCCGGAAGCTGTAAGGCACCAGAGCTCCAGGTCATGGCATCAGGTCCGCAATCCTCAACTGGAGGACTTCCGACAGCGATGTGCAGCTTATCTGGAAGGAAATGCAGCGTGCGCTGAACCCATAGCCGGGCGCGGTTCGCGGCGGAAATGCGACGGGAAATCATAATCGCCCGAATAGACCTCCTCAACAAGCGCCCTGACCTCGTTGACGACGGCCTGTTTCCTGTCTTGCAGCATACCAAATCCCAGCGACCTCAGCTTGCTGTCGATAAGCTGCATGTCAACCCTTGCGGCAGCGGAGATCAGGGTGATCTCCCCCAGTTCGATCTTTTCGGGGACAAGCCCGATCGACCGCAGCTCTGCCTTGATCACCGCGATGCATCTCTCGCAGACCATTCCTTTGATATAAAGCTTTATCACGTTTGTCATAAGCGGCAATTTGTCGTACAAAGATCCGCACTATCCGCCACCGTGCCGTTATACTTTACGAAGGTTATCTTATATAATTTACCCCGCGCGCCCGGATAATCTTATAAAATGCACACGCTATAATATAACAACGGGCTTCGCCAACAGGGGTAGATTTGCAACGTAAACTTCTTTAAAATGAAAATTCAACGATTCAAGACGACAATAAAATGTTCAGGCTGCGTCGCGACGGTAACACCTGTCCTCAACGAAAAGCTCGGTAAAAACAACTGGGAAGTGGATCTCCAGTCCCCCGAAAGAGTCCTTACCATCGCCTCGGCGGAGGACGTCAGCGAGATGGACATTGCGGCAGCGCTCGAAAAGATCGGATTTAAGGCAGAGAAGATCAATTGAACGGGACTGGAAAGATGGCCGTTACACTTTAGCCGATTGATTGTACAACATTATTTGACCGCCGTAAGCAGCCTGATCAGACGGTCTATCCCCTGGTCAGACGGTTTGCGCCCCTTTCCTGAACGCCGACGGACTCACGCCCCTGTGTTTCTTGAAAACCCGGTTGAGGTGGCTCTCGTCTGTAAACCCAAGCTCGTCCACGATCTCGCTCATACGCATGGTGCTGTACCGGAGCCGGGTCTCGACGAGCCTGAGCCGGTAACCGTTGATGTACTGCTGCAGGCTTTCGCCGGTATGCTTTCTGAAATATTCGTGTATATACCGGGGAGAGATATTGAAATGGCTGGCGATGACCCCCGCCTTCAGCTTATCGGGATAGGGTATCTGTTCGTGTATGTACCGGATGATGGCCGAAGAATGGTCCTTGTCTGACCTTATGGCTGTCGAGCCGATGATCCGGATATTGCGCGCGACGATCGTGATGATGGTATTTACGATCTGCTGGACCAGCTCGCGGTGCATTTCCTGCTGGTTTACATATTCCCTGATCACGCCGTCGATAAGGGCGGCGACAAGCGGCTTGTCGTTCCGGTTGTGAAGCACGCAGCCCGGCAGGTGATAGTTGCTCTCCAGGATAAACTCCAGCTTTTGTATCCAGTCGCCCAGATGGCTGTGGGGACTCTTTGCCTTCTGCGCCTTGAGATAGATGTCGTTAAAACGGATGAACAGAAAGGAGGTCCGCTCCCTCACCCGAAAAGAGTGTACGTGCTGAGGCAGCAGCAGGAAAAGCGTCCCGGGATCGTACTCGAATTCGTTCTTTTCGACTCTATGGATCCCCTCGCCTTTGACGATATAGACCAGCTCGAAAAAGGTGTTCCTGTGAGAGCCCACCGGGCATTCATCGAGCTCTTTGTACTCGATCTCATATGGCTCAAAAAGGTTGTGTACCGGCATACCCCCAAAAATACCGATTTAACCCCGGATCGTACAAGAAAAACCACCCGGCCGGACGGAATTTTGTGCTACAAAACACTCATTCATGAAAGCAATGATCCTTAAAAGCGCCGGCGGCATAGAGAATCTCGCCGTCGAAGAGATACCCGTCCCGGTCATCGGCGACCACGAAGTCCTGGTCAAAGTCGCGGCCATCAGCGTCAATCCCGTGGATGCGACACTTCGAAGGAACGACGACTTCCTGCGTCTGGTGCTGCACCTGCAAAAGGGCGAGGTCCCCGTGATCCTCGGCTGGGATATCTCCGGCGTGGTAGAGGCGACAGGGCGCGCCGTCACCCGTCTGCGCAAAGGGGACGAGGTATTCGGAATGGTCAATTTCACCGGTCACGGCAAGGCTTACGCCGAATACGTTGCCGCGCGCGAAGACCAGCTGGCGATAAAACCGTCGCAAGTCACTCATCCGGAGGCCGCCGCCGCGACCCTCGCCGCCCTGACCGCCTGGCAGACTCTTGTACACCTGTCGGGTGTAAAAGCCGGCGACAAGGTGCTGATCCACTCCGCAGCGGGCGGCGTCGGGCACTACGCCGTCCAGATAGCCAGGCAGCTTGGCGCCTATGTGATCGGCACATCCTCCGCGGCGAACAGGGACTTTGTCCTGGGCCTTGGCGCCCACGAACATATCGACTATGCCGCGCAGCGCTTCGAGGACCTCGTCCGGGACGCCGACCTCGTGGTCGACAGCATTCGCGATATCCTGCACCTCGAACGCTCGCTGGAGGCAGTAAAGACAAGGGGCAAGCTCATAAGCCTGGTGACCTTTCCCGACGAGCGGCTCTCCCGCAAGGCATTGATGGGCCGGAAGTTCCTGTACCGGATGGAAGTGGCGTCAGATGGCGAAGATATGCGGGCAATCGCAGGTTTGCTGGAAAAAGGTCAGCTCCGCAGCCATATTTCTGCGACCTATAGATTCGACCAGATACCCCTGGCGCATCAGCAGCTGGAGAGCGGCCATACCAAAGGCAAGCTGGTGATCACTCTTTGATCAGCGGGCTTCTTTTGGGCGTTTTGCTGGCGGGGAACCGTCGCGCAAAGGCGGTCAGCGGCTTTTCGATATACAAATAAGCCAGATGTCCCCCGACGACAGTAGGGATAAGCAATGCTGCGATGAACACGAAATGGTTGGAGGTCGTGTTGAAACGCTGCAGGAGCCTCGCCAGCCCGCTCAGCACAAACGGGTGGATGAGATAGAGCGAGTAAGAAGAATTCCCCATGCCCAGGAGAATGGTCTTGAAGTAGGAAGAAGCCCTCCGGATGGAATCTTCCAGGCTCAGCAGACCGGCGAATAGGAAGAGCATCGGGATCCCCCAGAGAAAGCCCCTCCATTCTTCCGGCCGCGGAATATGCGCCAGCTGGCCGCCGGCGAGCGCCAGCGCCCCCAGCAGGCAAAGCGCAATGCCATATCCCGCGCGAAGCTTCGCACCCTTCCTGTTGAACCAGTAGAAGCAGGCGATGCCCAGGACGAACTCGAAGTACAGATTGTTGGTGAGGAAATTCAGCGCGTACCCGTCGTGCATAAAAAAAAACCCCAGACCGGTCAGGATCAACAGTATGATCGACGAGAACCGCATCGCTTTGTCCGTGCCTTTGTAGATGGCAAGGGCGAAGATCAGGTAAAAGAAAAATTCAAAACTGAGCGTCCAGCCGTTGCCGTTGAGGAACTTCTTGCCGTTGGGGAACAGGACATAGGAGGCCCATATGCTGGTCTCCCCGCCGCTGGAGTTGACCATTTTCGGGTTATAGAGAAAGACGGCCAGCGCTATCGTTGTGGTCAGCCAGTAGAACGGCATGATCCTTCGTATCCTGAGCAGCATGAACCGGTTGAAATTCAGCCGTCGGCCGTCTGTCGAAAAGCACATGATATAGCCCGAGATGATAAAGAAGAGATCGACTCCGGAGGCGCCTACTCCAAAGCCCTCCGGTGCGCCGTTGCCAAACTGCGCCCATTTCGTCGAAATGTGCAAAAGCACTACGAGCAGAGCCGCGATCGCCCTCATTATCTGAACGGACTGGACGTTCGCATCGGTTGTTCCGGATCGGGGACCCGCCAGGGAAGATTGCATGCCGCAAAATACTCAAAATCTTTATCTTGCGATCCATGAGCCCCGGGATCACCCCTCTACTGTCAACCGCGTCGGACAATGCCGGGAATAGTAGGAAAATGTATCTTTAATTATCGGTCTCATAGACGTATATCGCAGAGACGTTATCGTCCGGCATAAAATAGGCCCGCAGCCGTTGGCCCGCCATTTCGAAATAGCTCGGGTTCTGCGTGATGATCGCGCCTGTTGCGGGCGACCAGAGCTCCACCGGCACCTGGTGGACAGCAAGCCCCAGCTGCGCGTCCACTACCTCGACACCGCCGATCGCTGTCTTCGTCCCGTCCGGCTTCCTGTAAGCATTGAGCCCGGTATAAACGATCTCCCGCCCGCCGATATACTGGTTGTCCTGGTAATCGATATAGAACGAATTGTTTGGCTTTGCATGATCCCGGTGTGCGCCTGTCTCCGGCAGCCGGACATTGCCCTGCGAATCCATCGGCCATTGGTAGAATCGCCGGGAACCCCAGCTGATGCCGTGGAGGGTATTCGTCTCCGGGTCGCGGAGGATGCCGCCGATATGGTCCTGCCAGCGGAAGACCTCCTTCAGTTGCTGGCTGCCAGGCTCCAGACGGTAAACGATAGATTGGCTGTCCGGCCGGTATTCCGCCGCCGCGATCCAGATATATTTCCCGTCGAAATCGATGCCGCTCGGATGGTAGATCGCCCCCTCCCCGATCGCGATATCGGCGAGTTGGTTCCCGTTGCCATCGATCCTGAACAAATGGCCCATGCCTTTGCTGCGATCCCGGACGCCCGCGGCGGGCGGCTCT
>JAFDYE010000771.1 GCA_018267585.1 Bacteroidota bacterium | reverse complement strand
CTGCACAGCTATGCTCAAGAACTACTTCACTATCCTCGTCCGCGGCTTCCGCAAGACGCCACTTTTTACATTTTTGAATATCGCCGGTCTGGCCCTCGGCATCGCTTGTGCCGCCCTGATATTCCTGTGGGCTGAATACGAGCTCGGCTTCGACCACCAATATGCGAAGCGGAACCAGCTGTACTCCATCGAAATGAACATCGATTATTCCAATCGGATCGACACCTATTATTCGATCCCGGGACCGATGGGCGATGCCGCGAGGACAGACATTCCTGAAATAGTCAATATGACCCGCCTCGGCTTTGGCCATGAATTGTTTGCTGTGCAGGATAAAGCCAACTATGAACATGGCTTCTATGTCGACACCGGCTTTTTCTCCATGTACCAGCCGGAATTTATCAGGGGCAACGCTGCAGGCTTCAATAACCCGCACACCCTGGTGCTTTCGGAGAAGATGGCACGAAAATTCTTCGCCACCACCGACGTCGTTGGAAAGTCGCTGCGCGTCGATAACCAGGAGGATTATACAGTCTTGGGTGTGGTCAAAGACCCGCCGCCAAATGTCTCAGTTGGATTCGACTGGCTGGCACCGGTCAGCAACTTCTACGATAAGAACCGATGGCTGCGTTCATGGGGAACCTACGGGATCATTACACAGGTCGAGTTGCGGCCGGATGCCAACACGACCAAAGTAAGTACCCAGCTCACTACGATGCTCCGTTCCAAGGCTCCCCTTTATGCACACGCCGACTGCTTCCTCTGGCCTATGGAAAAATGGCATCTCTATGATCATTTTACTAATGGCAAACCCGACGGCGGTCTTATCACCTTTATCCGGCTCTTCTCCACGATCGCGTGGATCATCCTCTTCATCGCCTGCATCAACTTTATGAACCTGGCAACAGCGAGGGCTACCCAGCGAGCCCGTGAGGTCGGAGTCCGTAAGACGCTCGGAGCCATGCGAAAAGCGCTGGTCGCGCAATTCATCCTGGAATCCATCCTGAAGTCCTTTGTCGCCGTGATAATGGCGGTTGGCCTGGTATACCTGGCCCTGCCGGCATTTAATACCCTTCTCGACAGACAGCTTCCCTTCACGCCACTTGCACCGGAACATCTTGCCGCGCTCGTCGGCATCGGTCTTCTTTGTGGACTGATCGCCGGCACCTACCCCGCCTTCTACCTTTCGTCCTTCAATCCCGTCGCCGTCCTAAAGGGTCAGCAGATATCGATGAACAACGGAGCCGGATATATCAGAAAAGGCCTGGTGGTAACACAGTTCACCGTTTCCGTCACCCTTATTGTATGCACCGCCATCATATACCGGCAGGTACAGCATATCCGCTCGCGCGATCTGGGCTATGACAAAGAACACCTGCTCAATACTTCCCTCCAGGGTAAAATGGCCGAACATTTTAACGCCATAAGATCAGGCCTCCTGCAAACCGGCGTGGTCGCCGATGCCGCGATAAGTTCCAGCCCGGCATTGCAGATGTGGATGACGGTCACCACCAAAGAGATGACCTGGGCGGGAGCCGATCCGAATAAAGATGTAAAGATGTGCTGGGAAAACGTTTCGCCGGAGTATTTCTCGACCATGGGGCTACGATTATCGGAAGGCCGCGCCTTCTATCCTGACATTAAAGCCGACAGTGGCGATATTGTCGTCAATGAGACAATGGCCCGCATGATCAGCACGAAGTCCTGCGTTGGTCAGTATGTTACCTATGGTCACGAGCGATATCGAATTGTGGGGATTGTAAAGGATTACCTGTTCAACGACATGTATGCCTCCGTCTCACCCCTGATCTTGTATTGCTCGCCCGAGACCAGCCGCAACTATGGTTTCCTCGAGATCCGGCTGAAACCCGGCGACCTGCCAGCTACCCTGTCCAAAGTCGAGGCGGTCATAAAAGCTAATAACCCGGGTTATCCATTCGACTACCAGTTTGCCGATGAGCAGTTCGAACGCCTCTTCACCCTCGAGGCGCGCGTAGGCGAGTTCGCCGGCATCTTCTCGATGCTGACCATCTTCATCTCCTGTCTCGGGCTGTTTGGCCTCGCCGCTTATACCGCCGAACGCAAGACCAAAGAGATCGGCATCCGCAAAGTATTGGGTGCATCCACCACGCGTCTGGCAGGCCTTCTGTCCAAAGAGTTCCTGCAACTGGTTGCGCTGTCCTGTGCGATCGCCTTTCCCCTGGCCTGGGGCTTCATGCATCACTGGCTCAAGGACTACGCCTACCGTACCGCCATGCACTGGTGGATATTTGCGTTGGCAGGACTGGCCGCCATGCTGATCGCTTTGCTAACGGTGAGCGTGCTCGCGATAAGAGCCGCCCTCGCCAATCCCGTTAACAGCCTGCGATCGGAGTGAGCCACAGCCGCCTGCGTTCCTGACGCAGAAAGCTCTGTTTTAATGGTTATGTCCGGCCGAGACCTTCAGGTTCATGGCCTCCATTTTTCAACAACATCTTCCTGACAAAATCCTTTTCGGCCGTGAAAGAGGTCAATGACAGCGCCTTATTCAGATAAAGATCGCTCTTCTCATATTCCTCTTCCATCAAATACAATTTCCCCAAAGCAGCATACAATAAATAATAGTGTTCCAGAAAAGTAGTACGCAAACCCTCCAGCAAGTCAAAGGCCAAATGCTTTTGACCATCATGGTAGAGCGCAGTGGAAACCGACCGTGATCGCCGTAATGATTGGCGCAACCAGCGCTCCCGCAATAAATACCAATGGGCTGATCGTGATGGGGTAATAATACCCTGCGTTCAGGACCGTACCGATGACCGGAGGAATGCCAGGCGGGATGACCACAACGCTTTTCCGTAGAGAAATCCGAGCAAGGGAATTGTCAGCAGATTCAGATGGTTTAACCTGTAGGCCCCCAAAAGATCGAGGTGCAGGCAGGCTGATATGCCCCTTAATACCCCGCAGCCATAACAATCCCTTCCTGTAAGATTCTTGAACAGGCACAACGTAAAGTGCGCGTTCCCGCCGTGATAATTGATCTGGAATATCAGCAGCGGAACAAGCAGCGATAGCACAAAAAAGAGCTTATTTCCTGACGAGCGGCCTGCCTTGTCCATCCTTGAAACTTCCTACGATGATCATGATCAAGTCTACCAGGGCCCAAATACCGCATCCTCCTAAAGTAAGCAGTTGGGCAATGCCGATACCGTTCTTTTTCGTATAGAAGCTGTGCACTCCAAACACCCCCAGGAACCAGCAAAGCAGCAGTGTCGTCAGCCAGTCGTATCCTTCCGCGGGAAGGCCGGCAGCCTGTGCGCCTGCCGCCGATTGTGCTGCAAAATTGGGTGTAGGGGCGCCGCATTTGACGCACACAACGGCTTTGTCATCGATCTGGGTTCCGCAATTTGAACAAAACATAACAGGGGTTTTAAAAAAATTTTACACATGATAAGGATAAATTTCTATACTTTATATATCAGCTGGAAAAGGTTGGAATCCGGCTGCCGCCAGGGTCCAAAAAGATATTAATTGCCGTTCGCGAAATAATGAGTACCTTGTGCCAGCATTTGAGTTCGCATCGGTATATATTAATTATCCAGTCATCGCCTTCTGCTAGTTAGTCTCTGCTTCTTGCCCTCTCACTACTTTTTATTTCTTTAATTATTATTTTATGAATATTTATGTTTCCAATTTGAGCTTCAACCTGCGTGACGAGGACCTTAGAGATCTGTTCGTTGCCTATGGAGAAGTTAGCTCGGCCAGAATTATTATGGACAAAATGACCAACAGATCACGCGGTTTCGGATTTGTGGAGATGGTCGATGATGCAGCCGGAAGGAAAGCTATCGCGGAGCTGAATGGCGCGACTATAGGAGGCCGGCCTGTGAAAGTGAATGAATCTAATCCAAAGCCGGCAACTACGTATAGCAATCAGACCGAAAAGAATTACAATAATTCCAATAGTTATAATCAGAATATTTATTGATCTTAAACTTTCAATATGACCGTTGAGCAGATAGAACGTTTTATTGGCTCCGAGCCAGCCCCCTATTCCAAGGTCTTTCTCAAAGCTCGAACAGTGGAAGGCATCTTTATCAAAGCGCCCGACTTTTCGGAATTGAAGAAAAAGAATTTTTGGCGAATTGTGTCCATAAGCAAGATGCAGGAATACCAGCGATCAAAGGATATCAACCTGTCGCGGATATTTAATGGTCAGGAATTCGTCAAGCTTTCCGCAAAAGTCTAAAAAAGGCGGCGCGAGCTGCCAATACGATCCATATGAATATCAAGATCTCCAATATCAGCCTGGATACTACCGACTCGGACCTAAGGAAACTGTTCTTCCCGTATGGAAATGTCGATTATGCAATTGTGCATAGGAACTCATTGAATGGCCGGTCTTTAAAGAGCGGAGAAGTTTGCATGCCCGTACCGGCGCAAGCCCGGCAGGCGATCGTCTCTCTCGATAAGACGACCTTCGACGGAAAGATCATCTCTGTAAGCGAACTTCCTTCGAAACTATACTGACCCAATCGCGGGAGCGCGGGGCTGTGCTTTTAGCGATATCCGTAGCAAACGGCACTAAGGTCAATTTTTAACAATACTATTTTTCATGATTAAAAAAATTTCGGGCATCGAACTATTAAAGAAGAACTTCGACCAGGTCGAAGAAAAGTTCATTGAATTTTTCAAGAAAGGAGAGGCGCGTTGGCCGTCTGAAGAACACGATCACCTGAGAAATCACTACCAAAGTCTTACCAATTTCCTCGCTGATTCAATCTCCTGGGAACAACTGAAGGTCAACGGATTGCCAGATGAGGTTCTTCGGGAAACGCATGCTGCCTTCGACGCGTTCAAACGGAATGAAGAATACACAGCGGCCTCCTGATAACCAAGATCCGGGAGGCTCCGGTCCATCGTTTTTGGACCAAGCCCGGGACACCACTGAAGAGACTCTCTCCTACTCCGGCAACAGTTCGACCTTTATATAATTGGACGTATTCAGCTATTCATTGGCCGACTCTCTCAATTCTCTCGCGGAGATGCCGTCTGCACTCGTATAGAAATCATTCATCCGGGATGGGTCTTCCCCGTCGATCCAGCTATGGCTCAGGCTGGCGAGCCAGTAGTCATTCGACTTCGTCCGTCCGGCATGGTGATTCATCATATTTTGCTTGAGCTTGGACATCAGGTCCTTGTCGACCCCATCTTCCCTGATCTTAACTGATGATATCGAACAGCGACTCTTGCTTCCCTAGAGGCAATCCTTTACGACTAAGGTATTGGTATTAGTTTTAGTAGTATTTACTGTGAATTATCGGAGATTTGGCATCTTCAAACTTGGAAACAGCCACCGGCCGGGGGCATATTTGTACCGGCAACCGACGTTCAACTAATCAAAACCGCCCGTTATGGACACTCAATATGCACAAATGGAAGTATTGCTGATCAC
Organism: Bacteroidota bacterium; assembly: GCA_018267585.1. GTDB lineage: Bacteria > Bacteroidota > Bacteroidia > Chitinophagales > Chitinophagaceae > Puia. Next base: position 14,371 of record JAFDYE010000771.1, on the reverse strand, counting down.
CGGAACGACTTTGTTATCAAGGGACCTGTGCGGGAAGGACGATACCGGCAAAGACAAGGCTTCATCGGCGAATGAGCAGCTGGAGAAGGCCTGCTGGGACGGTCTGCTGCCGTCGCTGCTTCCGGAGGTCTTCGACCAGGTGATCAGGGACAACCATCTGTATCTTTGGGGGGTACGGGCAACAGACGCTTTCCTGCAACTGGACCTGAGCGAGGCCCCGATACCCGTGGAAAGTCCGTCGTCCATCAACCCCTATTCCTTTCTTTCTACACAGTCTTACAATTGATCTCCGCCCGCCGTACCTTCGGTCAATGGGCAACCCCTTCACGGTAACGATACATATGGTCGCCAGCCTCGACGGCATGATCGCCAGGACCGACAACAGCATTTCCTGGTTCGAGACAGCCGACCATTATGAAAATGGCGCTCCTGAGCCGGATATAGCCGCGTTCGTTGCGACGATCGACTGCTATGTGATGGGGTCGCATACCTACGAACACGCCCTCGAGCTCTCAAAAACATACGGATGGCCCTACGGGAATGTGCCGACGATCGTGCTAACGGGCAGGCAGCTGCCGGTGGAAAGGCCGAATGTGGAATTATATGGTGGCGACCTGAAGAGCCTCGTGAACGAACGGCTGAAGCCGAACTTCAACAACGTATGGGTCGTCGGCGGAGCCATGCTCGTAAAGAGCATAATGCGCGAGCGTCTGGCGGACGAGATCAGAATGACGGTTCTGCCGATCGTATTGGGTGACGGGACGCCTTTTTTCGACCATATCGGGCAGGAGCAGCCGCTGCACCTGATAGACGTCACGGCCTATAACAACGGGACGGTCGAGCTTGTCTACGCGACGAGAACAAACCTCAGTACCGGAACGCCTTCCCGTTAACCATTACCTCCTGCTTCAGCGGATCATACGTCGCCTTGCCGCCCGTGTGCACGGCGGCATTCACCATGATGTTGGCGACGGAATGGTAGAAGCCCGCTTCCACCGGGGCATTCGGCTGTTGGCGGCTGCGGATGCACTCCATCCAGTTCCTGATGTGCGAGGCGGTATACTCGTCGCCACCGGCATTGGCCCGGACGTCGACCTTCGCCATTTTGTCGACCAGATCCATCTCGGGTAACAAATTAGGCTGCATATTCATTTCGCGCGCGAACTGCTCGGTGAGACCACCCGTTGGCGTGACCTTGTTTGTGTTCAGGTTGAGCTCGCCGCCCTGGGAATAGTAGATCTCGGTCGTTACTTCGTCGCCGTTGCCCATACGCGAGGAGAATACGACCTGAAACCCGGACGCGGGATCGTCCTCGGGACCATAGTCGAATACGGCCGTGGTCGTATCCCAGTTGGTTCTGCCGTCCCTCCAATTGTAGACGCCGCCATTGGCAGTGACGCTCCTGGGATGGGTCAGCCCGCTGTACCAGTGGACCGTGTCGATCTGGTGGCTCATCCACTGGCCGGGCTGGCCGCTGGAATAAGGCCAGAACAGACGGTACTCGAGATACTTGCGAGCGTCGAAGGGCTCATAGGGACGGTTGAGCAGGAACCTTTGCCAGTCGAGGTCGCGTTCGAAACATTTTGCGACGAGCCCGGGTCTTCTCCACCTGCCCGGCTGATTCACGTTCCAGTTGAGCTCGACCATATTGATCGGGCCGAACTTCCCCGAATGAATGAATTCTGCCGCCGCGATATAGTTCCTGCCGCTCCTGCGCTGCGATCCGATCTGCACGATGCTGCGGGAGCCCCGTACTGCCTGCAGTGCGAGCCGGGCGTCTTCCATCGTCTCCGCGAAAGGCTTTTCGCAGTAGACGTCGAGGCCGGCCTCTACCGCCTCTTTGGTGTGGAGGGCGTGCTGAAAATCCGGCGTGCTCACAAACACTGCGTCCACGATCCCGGCCGCGTACATCTCTTCGTTGTTGCGAAAGCCGGAGACCGGATGGCCCAGCTGCTGCCGCAGATAGCCGACCCCTTCTTCGCGACGGAGATTCCACAGATCGGATACTGCGGTGATCTCGAAATTCAGCTGCCGGCCATACTGGAGATAACTCGGCAGATGAGCGTTGCGAAAACGGTCTGAGAATCCTGCCACGCCGAGCCGTACGCGGTCGTTGGCGCCGATTATCCGCCGATAGCTTTGCGCCGGAAGGGAATTGACCCCTGCCCAGGCGCCCGCCGCAGAAAGCGCGGCGTTCCTGATGAACTTTCTTCTTGTCTGGGACATATCAAATGGCTTGAATCGTAAATGGACCCAAAGCTAAAAACCCGCCGGGCGCATTCCGTTGACGATTCTGCTCAATTCCTATACTTTTTTAACGCGGAAGAAGGATGGTCAGTCGCCCTCGTCATACAGAAGGCTTCGCAACCGGGGGCTAGCGAGGACTGCTGTATAGTCCATTGCCTTGCCGTCGACCCAGATCGTCCTGTACACCAGCCGGATGCCGTGGCTGTAGTCCACGTACCAGTCGACATGACCCGAATACGGCGGTTGAATGGGAACCCCGTTCAGCCTGTGCCAGCCATAGATGGTGACCTTCCCCGGTCTGGGCTCCCCCGGGATCACCACGTCTTTTTTTATACCTGCGATCAGGCCCCTTCGCCCTTTTCTCTGTCCTTCGATGATCAGGTGGTGCTGCCACATAGTGACGCTGCTGTCTCTGAATGCATACATGGGGACGGGTTCCAGCTTCACCCTCGCCCGGGCATAGATCTCGTTGACCATTTTTCGTGTAGGAAGAAAACATCCCAGGCTGTCTGCGATCTTCTGAGCGGCCATAGGGGTCAATGGCACCCTGGCCCAGTCTTCGCCGGAACCTACGCTAAGATAGTCCCGCGCAACATAATAGCGGGCCCCGATCATTTTTCCGGTGAGCGAATCAGTCGTGCTGGTGTTGACAGGGACAAACCTTTGGAGGAATTTCGGCATATCGCCAGCCAGGATCAATCGCACGGCCAGTGAATCCCGCTTCTTCCAGTGCCAGGTCGCTACCGTCCTGTAGAATTCCGAGCCGCCCATCAAGCGATCGGGATGTTTCGGGAAAAAAAGGCACCTGCGCGATGAGCAGCCGGGGCAAAAAGACAGAAGGGCGCCGATAACCAGGCCGGCAACAGGTGCTATAGGGGTAAAACGCAGGAAATTCCGCATCGTTAATAATGGATCGTTGATCAATTGTAAAGATGGTAAAAAGATCCAAAAATATTCGAAAATAAAAAGACCTCCTTGAAAAAGGAGGCCCTGATAACTAATCCTCAAAGGAAATTTGTCTTTTTAACGGAGCCATAAAGGTAGCGCGTCCCATATGAAATTGAGTGCAACTGTCAATTAAAATCAAATTAAAGTGGACAGTCCGTGTGCTGCCACGGCCAGGGGCGATTCAAATGGCCGGCGCGTTCCGTCAGATGAGCAGCAGGATGAGAATACACCTGATGATCGCCAGCTTCAAGTCATGTGAAGATATCAACCGGTTATTCCCGAATCTGCTCTCTGCCATATTATAGAGGTTTTGTGCAATGGTTGCAATACCGCACCTTTCGCTACTGATATTACAACAAAATCGGGCTGTGACTCCGCCGCCAACAAGATTTAATGTTTTTCGAATAAATGTTAATTGCAGGGCCGGATAGTCGGATCCCGCCCAATGGACCGGTTGATGACCGCATTTATCTTCGAATTAAAATTGTATCTTCATCATGGGATTGCCGGCCGAATTCAGGCTGACCTGACAACCGAATGAACGTACTTGGACAAAAAAAGTATAGGATCATATTCAAGAGCATCCTGGTGCTATTGTACGTCTCCCTTTTGGGTTCACAGCTATCGCATAAATTTTATATTCACGCCAATTTCCGGGCCCGGTCGTTCGCCAAGTTTCGCAGTGTGCCGGCGCAACCAAACCCTGTGATCCATGGGAATATTTCCCTGATCAACCATGAAAAAGCAGCAGCGCTGTCTATCGACAAGCGCTATCAGCTGGAATCCTTATTTGACCTCGCCACTCCCTTATTCCAATTAAGCTTCCTTCCCTTCTACCCTGCAAGAGTTGACGGGTTATATCATGCCTCGCTGAAAAATTTATCTGTCGCCATACCTTCTCTCCGCGGGCCACCTTTATCTCTCCACTGCTCCCTCACTTAAAACGCCAACCTACATAACTTCATCACCAATTACCGGTTAGCCCCGATAGGATATGAATGTCAAAAAGATACTCCTCATCGAAGGAGCAACGAATATTTCCGACGATCTGCATGCCGCGCTGAAAAAAGCCGGATATACAGTGGACGTCGCGATGAATGCGGAGACAGCCAGCTGCCTTTTTTCGGCCAACGCCTACGACCTCTTGTTGCTTGACGAGCATCTGCCCGACATGAAAGGTTGCGAGCTCTGTGATCACATAAGGAAAGTCAATCCATCTGTCCCGGTGATCATGATATCTTCCGTCTCGTCCGGCAGCTTGCTGGAAAGCTTCGAATCAGGAGCCGATGATTTTGTCCTGCTTTCCGGCGATCTGCGAGAGCTGGTGCTACGCATCAGCGCGCTGGAAAGACGGTGCCGGCAGGCCGGGAGGCGAAACCATCTGATATGTGCCGCCGACATAGCGATCGACACGGACAGCAAGGAAGTCTGGAGAATGAACAGGGCAATCCGTCTGTCGGCAGGAGAATTTAATCTCTTGTACCTGCTTGTCAGCAACAAGAACAGGGTAGTTCCCACGGAAGATATCATCAAGGCTATATGGGGAAATGAACCCTGCTCAAAGCGAAAACGGGTGACCGCATTTATCACTTCTCTGCGAAAGAAGATCGGGGATGATGCGGTTCAGAAGTGCATCTATACCGTAACCGGAAAAGGCTATGTTTTTACTGAAAAGAGGCCCCGGTAAAACCAGCCTTTCATTTCCTTATTACTGACACTATATGTTATGACCAGCCCTTTTAAAAACGTCCTCGCCATGATCGATGTCTCCGAAAGAACAGAAAAGCAGGTCTGGCGCTGCATATCCATATTGTCCGCAAACGTTCAAAAAGGGCGGTCCTGTCCTGCAGCCGCAACCCATTCGAAGGTCTGAACATTCAAAACCGATCGAGTGGTCCCGCACCGCGGATCGTGATTTGCCGCCGGTACTCCGCGGGACTCACGCCGACCTTTTCCTTAAAAAGCTTCCCAAAATACAGGGGTGAGTCCATGTTCAGCTCGTAGGCTATTTCTTTGATCAGGCGGTTGGGGTCGGCCAGCAGCTGTTTGGCCAGCCCGATCTTCAGGCCCAGCAGATACTGACCCGGCGCGACGCCCGTGTGCTGTTTGAACGCCTTCCTGAAAAGAGAGTAGCTGACGCGCAACTCTTCGGCTACCCGTTCGGGAGAGATGCCGTCGCGGACCCTTTCGCGGAAGAGGGCGCGCGCCCGGTTGACCATCGTCTGTCCGGCATCGGCGCTGTCGCCCTGCCCTGCGCCGGAGATCAATCCCAATAAATAGATGACGGCGCCTGCGATCACCGGTCGATGGCCGGGGCCGCCCTGACGCGAGTAGCGATTGATGTCGTTGAAGAGATTGACGACGGTCTCGTTAAAGCCGACGCGAAAGACGGCCTTCTCCGGCCTATAATAATTGTCGCGGATGATTTCGTCTACCATATTTCCCCTGAAGCCTACCCAGCTCTCGTCCCAGCCGGAGACCTTGTCCGGCCGGTAGCGGTGCCGCTCGCCGGGCTGCAGCAGGATGAGCGATCCTTCGGTGACGGCCGAACGGCAGCTCTCCGACTCGAAGAGACCGCCACCGCGGTTGATATAGATCAGCTGGTACTCCTCCCTGAGTACCCTGCCGTCCTGCCAGCTGAAATTGTGGTGGGCCGGATGGGCGACGGGTGGGTACTGGCTGTTCTTATCGATCCGCGTCGAGCCCGTGTTGAGCAGGGCAAAACCCAGGGACGGGTCCTTTTGTTCGACAGGGAAATACTGGTAATAGTCCTCCATGATAAAAGTCCTCCATGCACACAAATATCAAATCCTGCAGCAGAAATGCCAAATAAGACTATCCGGTCGCCGGCGGGGTAGCCTATGTTTGTCGCAAAAAAACCTGACTGATTTATGGGACATGAGCTAAAGATCGGCCTCTTCGGCATCGGCCTCGACGCCTACTGGCAACAGTTCGAAGGCCTCGAAGAACGCCTCACCGGTTACCTGACCATCGTTGAACAGCGACTCAGGTCGATCCATCCGGAAATAGTGAACCTGGGACTGGTCGACACCCCCGAAAAGGCCTTTAGCGCCGGCGCGGAGTTCCGGAAAAAGGACGTCGACCTCATTTTCCTTTATGTCAGCACCTATGCCCTGTCATCGACGGTGCTGCCGGTCGTACAGCGGGCGAAGGCACCCGTCATTATACTCAATCTCTCACCCGGGGCGGCGATCGACTATGACCAATTCAATTCGATGGCCGACCGGACGAAGATGACCGGGGAATGGCTGGCCTGGTGCTCGGCCTGCCCGGTACCGGAGATCGCCAATGTATTTAACCGCACGGGCGTCCGCTTTCATCAGATCACAGGGATGCTGCAGGACGACCCGGAGGCATGGGACGAAGTAAAGGAATGGATCGAGGCCGCGAGGGTCGCGCATACGATGGCCTACAACCGCCTGGGCTGTATGGGACACTATTACAGCGGCATGCTGGATATCTACACGGACCTGACCCTGCAATACGCCAGCTTTGGCGGGCATATCGAACTGCTCGAGGTGGACGAGCTCGCTGACATCCGGAAGACGGTGACGGACGCGCAGATCCGGGAGCGGGTCGGGCTGTTTCATGAACAGTTCGACGTCCAGCCCGACTGCGCCGGCAGCGAACTCCAACGGGCGGCGCGCACTTCGGTAGCGCTCGATGAAATGGTCAGGAGATACCAACTGGGCAGCATGGCCTATTATTATAAGGGGACAGGGAACGCCGACAACGAGGACGCGATCAGCTCGATCATCCTGGGCAACAGCCTGCTGACCGCCAGTCACGTCCCGGTGGCAGGCGAATACGAGGTCAAGAACGCGCAGGCCATGAAGATCATGGACGGTTTTGGCGCGGGAGGATCGTTCACCGAATACTATGCGATGGACTTCTCCGACGATGTGGTGTTGATGGGGCACGACGGGCCCGGCCATATCGGGATCGCGGAAGGTAAGACCAAGGTGCGGCCGCTGAAAGTATACCACGGGAAAGTGGGACGCGGGCTGTCGGTGGAAATGTCCGTAAAGACCGGGCCCGTTACCCTGCTTTCGGTCGTGGAGCAGCCGCAAAAAGGCAGGCTGATGCTCCTGGTCGCCGAAGGTGAGTCCGTGGCCGGACCGATTCTCCGGATCGGCAACACCAATAGCCGGTACCGATTTCCCGTCGGCGCCAGAAAGTTCGTCAATGACTGGAACAGTCACGGGCCGGCCCACCACTGCGCGGTCGGTGTGGGACATATCGCAACCAAAATAATTAAACTGGGAAGCCTGCTTCAATTGGAAGTGATACGGGTATGCTAAATAACTATTAAGCTATTCTTAAGTTTATATTAACTCTCAATGAATTAGCCCTGTATGTCATTTAATTATGTTTCTAACTATTTAATTTGCTTAAAATTTAGGCCAAAACATTTTTACTATTTGTTTCAAAAAGTTAAAAAACATGACAGTACAGGATTGTTTATCAAGGATTCTAAAGTATTTTAGGATCACCGATCACGAACAAAGAAGTTTCAACCTTTCTAAACCAACTCGTTTGCCATTATGAAACCGAGCATGATCAACTTAACCTCACAGGGTGATAACCTGCGAGGTTCCATCCGGCCATTAAAGAATAATTATGAGCGGATGAAAAAGCAATTCGACCACCCATTTGGGAGGCTCTTTCCTGTTGTGGTACTGCTTATGTTTTTTGCCTTGACGACAATGGCCCAGAGCTCCATTACCGGGCGCGTCGTCGACGATAAAGGCCAGCCCGTCCCGGGTGCGGCCGTCATGGTAAAAGGCACGACAAAAGGCGTATCAACCAATGCCGAGGGCTTTTTTACCATCTCAGCGGCGCCGGGCGCTACCCTGGTCATCCGCAGCATCGGCTACAAGACCGAGGAGCTGTCTGCCGAAAAAACCACATCCGTCGTACTAAAAGCCATCGCCACCGAGCTGAACGAAGTAACGGTGAGCTATGGCAAGCAGCGCCAGCGCGAGATCTCCGGCTCCATTGCGACCCTCAGCACCGAGAAGCTGCAGGACCAGCCCGTCATGCAATTCGCGCAACAGATGGAAGGCAAGGTCGCCGGCGTCAGCGTCATGGAAAGCAGCGGCCAGCCCGGTCGCGGCGTCGATTTCCGGATCCGCGGCGCTGCCTCTTTCTATCTTAATAACCAGCCCCTGTTCGTGATCGACGGATTGCCCATTACCGGCAGTATCAACAATATCAATCCCGACGAGATCGAGACCTTCACGGTGCTGAAGGACGCTTCCGCAACGGCGCTGTATGGCTCCCGCGCAGCCAACGGCGTCATCCTGATCACCACCCGGCATGCGAAAGCAGGAGACGCGAAGGTCGAGTTCAACTCCAACTACGGCGTGCAGCACCTGCCTTCCAACAAGGTGCCCAAGCCAATGAACGCTTTCCAGTTCGCGACCTTTATGAATGAACGCTACCAGGACAAGAAGACCTATGAAGGCTATACCGGCGCCATTCCCGCAGAATACCAGAACCCTTCGCAGTACGGCGCCGGCACCAACTGGTATAAGCTACTGACCCGCAACGCGCCGATACAGAACTACGATATCACGCTGCAGTCTGCAACCGACCACTCGTCTTCCACTGCGATCTTCGGCTACCAGGAGCAGCAGGGCGTGCTGATCAATACCGGCACCAAGCTGTTCTCCGGCCGTATCAACAAAGACCTTACTTCTTCCAATGGCAAGCTTAGGGCTGGATTCAGTATCGCCCCCAGCTACCGGCTAGACCACAACAACCGGCTGTCGACCGACGGCGTCGGCGGCCTGTTCGAAAGGTTGTTCGAAGCCAGTCCGCTGATCAGCCCCTACAATCCGGACGGCAGCTATGTCAGGAATGTCTACTCGTCCGGCATGGTGGCGTATATCAACCCGGTGGCCATATTTAACCTGACCAACGACGACTACAAGACCACCCGCATTCTCGCCAACGGCTATTTCAACTACGAGTTCCTGAAGGGCCTGCAACTGAAGGTGAATACCGGCGTGGATAAGGGCGCAGAGTCGCGTAACTATTACCAGTCCGGCCAGGTGACCTCGACGGTCAATAACCCGACGGGTACCAGCAGCAGCGTCGACAACGGATCGTATACTGCAGAAGCCTATCTCGACTACAAGAAGTCTTTCGGTGACCACAACCTCGAGGTCCTGGGTGGCTATTCAGCGCAGAAGTACAGCTCTACCAGCAATACGCTGACGGGACTCGGATTTCCCAATGACGATATTCCCTACCTGAGCGCCGCGACCAGCGTCACGGGCAGCAGCGGCTATACGGCCTATTCGCTGGTTTCCGCGATAGGACGCGTTAACTACAACTACAAGGGCAAATACCTGCTGCAGGCCGCGCTGCGTAACGACGGTTCCTCTCTGTTCGGTGCGCTTTCCCGTTATGGCGATTTCCCCTCCGTCTCCGCCGGCTGGATCGTGAGCGACGAAGACTTTATGCGTTCGATCGGCCAGATCAGCTTTCTGAAGCTGCGCGCCAGCTATGGAGTGACCGGGAATAACTCTTTCTCCGGCAACTACTCAGCGCAGTCCACGACATCCAACTATTACTATGACTTCAACAACGTCGTGACGCAGGGCACGACCATCGGAAACCTGGGCAACGCCAACCTGCAGTGGGAGCGGAACAAGCAGCTGGATATCGGTGTCGACCTCAGCATCCTGAAGGATCGTATCTCGCTTACCTACGACTACTACCACAAGAATACGGACCACCTGATCATGACCCGGCCGATGCCCACCTCTTCCGGCTTTGGCTCCATTCTGGACAATGTCGGGGCGATCAGCCTTTGGGGACACGAGGTCTCTATCAATACCGTCAACACCACCGGCAGGCTGAGATGGACCAGCAGCCTGAACCTCTCCTTCGACCGCAACAGGATCACCGCGCTGGTCTCCCCGGGATATATCCGCCGGAACAATACCGTGACCTCCGACTACTACCGCCAGCAGGTCGGGCATCCGCTGGGGGCGTTCTATGGCTTTGTTTTCCAGGGACTGTATAAGGACGCGACCGACCTGGCCAAGTCCGCAAAATACCTGGCTACGGCGACCAATCCCAACGGTGTTTCGGATATCGGAACGATCAAAGTCAAGGACATCAACGGCGACGGCGTGATCGACGACGTGAACGACCGCACCTTTATCGGGGACCCCACTCCTACTTTTACCGGAGGCTTTACCAACTATCTCAGCTATAAGAATTTCGACTGCAGCATCAGCACGGCCTTCGACGTCGGCGGCCAGATACTGAATGCCGCGAAATGGGCCTACCAGACGAATATGGACGGCTCGCGCGTGCCGCTGGCGGCCGCGCTGAACCACTGGAGGTCCCTGTCGGACCCGGGCAACGGCATTTACCCACGAACGGAGACGGGTACCACTGCCATCGGCCGCGAGGTGAACACCCAGTGGCTGGAGAGCGCGACCTATCTGTCAATCAAGAATATAACGCTGGGCTACAACCTCAACATGAAGGGTAATTCCATGTTCCGCAGACTGCGCGCCTATGCGTCGGTCCAGCAGCTGCTGGTCCTTACAAAATACAGCGGTATGAACCCCGAGATCAGCCTCAGCGGACAGGATCCGACACAGGGTATCAAAGTGGATGAAGAGGGCTATCCGATCCCCCGTACTATCTCAATTGGTTTGTCAGCAACTTTCAAATAACTAAACAATGAAAAATCTATATATCGCCATTGCGTTGCTGGGTCTGGGCGCATCGTCCTGTAAAAAAAGCTTTACGGACCTATCTCCCCAGTCGTCCTATTCCGACGCCAACTACTACAAGACCACCCAGCAGTTCGGCTCCGCGGTGACCGCCGCCTATGCGCCCCTCCGCGACGTGGTGGTGAACGACTACCTGATGAGCGAGCAGCGCTCGGACAACGCCATCTACCAGAGCATTCTGAGCAACCGGGGTACGGCCTATACCGACCGCGAGGCGCTCTGCGAGTTCATGGACGCGTCGACCAACTCCTACAACGCGTCGGAGTGGCAGTATTGCTACCAGGTCATATCCAGGGCCAATATCGTCATATCCCGTCTTCCTTCGGCTACCGCTGTCAACGCCGACTCCGCGAAATACTATGACGGCCAGTGCAAGTTCCTGCGCGCGCTGATGTATTTCAAGCTGGTTCGCCTCTACGGCGGAGTCCCGCTGTTCCTGAAGGAGGTGAAGACACCCGAACAGGCCTTCCTGCCCCGTTCGACCGCCGACCAGGTATATACGCAGATCGTGGCCGATGCTAACGACGCGATAAAGGAGCTGCCGGCGCCGGGAGGCTTTCCGCAGACGGGAAACGCCACCAGGGGGGCCGCGACGGTATTGCTGGCCGACGTCGACGTCTACCTGAAAAAATATGCGGACGCCGTCACTCTTTTGAATACCTTGCCTGCGATGGGATATTCGCTCAACGCCAACTATTCCGACGCCTTTCAGCCGGCGAACAAGAACGGCAGGGAATCGGTGTTCGAAGTGCAGTTCCTCGGCGGTACCGGCACGGGCTCCACGCCGAACCCGCTGGTCTATTATTTTTTGCCGCGTAGCAGCAGCACGGCCCTGGTGACGGGTATCGCCATCAACAACCAGAGCACCGGTGGCTGGAATACGCCGACAAAGGACCTTATCGGTTCCTATGAGTCGGGCGACAAACGTCTCGACGCCTCCATCGGCATCGTAGAGGGAACTTACAATGCCAGCGACTATTTCACCTATTCCGCTGTGAAAAGCATCGTAGGCTATACCGCTCCGCCTTCCGGCAAGGTCGCTGTCCCATACGTAAAGAAATACCAGCACGCGACACCCGCCGTCAGCGGCAGCTCTGATGATTTCCCCATATATCGCTACAGCGAAGCGCTGCTGTTGCTGGCCGAAGCCCTCAATGAGCAGGGACAGTCGCCGCTTGCGCCGCTGAATGCCGTGCGGGAACGCGCGGGTCTTGCCGATATCACGGCGACCGACCAGGCGACGCTGCGCGCGGCGATACTCCACGAGCGCCGGATCGAGCTGGCTTTCGAAGACAAGCGTTGGCATGACCTGGTGCGCTCGGGTAACGCGGTGGCCGTGATGAACGCCTTCGGCGCCACGCTCAAGACACAGATCAGCTATCTTCCGACGGGCGCCTATACGGTGACGGATAACAGACTGCTCTACCCGCTGCCCCAGGCCGAAGTCGGTCTTAATACACAGTTGACCCAAAACCCCGGATACTAATGAGAACACCTAACATCCTGTGTGTCGCTATCAGCCTTGCCATCACCGGCAAGGCTGCGGCACAAAATACGGTTGCCATCCAATGGGAAAAGACGCAGCGCATATCGAGAACCACCCCCACCCTCCAGGTGGTGTACAACCCGATGCTGCGGGAGAACTCTCCGATCTACAAGGGAACTTTTCAGGCGCTGAAAGACCTGCAGGCGAGCTATGTCCGCTATGTGCCCTGGTTCCCTTATCCGCACGCGGCAGTAGTTGAGCTGAAGGCGCCGACAAAGACCGGCACCTTCTGGGATTTTGCTTACGCCGACCCGGCGATGGAGGCCCTGATGAAGGCACAGGAAGGACGGCCGGTCGTCATCAATTTCAGCACCACGCCGGCGTGGATGTGGAAGACGTCAAAGCCTGTCACGGTTGACGCTGATCCCGACCGCGTTACCTGGGACTATAACCAGGGAACCGAGCTGGTGGATTCAACGGGACGGCAGGTAGCAGACTACTATGCCCGGCTGATCGGCTGGTATACGAAAGGAGGATTTACCGACGAACTGGGGAAGTATCATTCTTCGGGTCATCACTACAAGATCGACTACTGGGAGGTCCTGAACGAGCCGGACCTGGAACACAAAATATCGCCACAGCTGTATACAAGGCTCTATGACGCCATTGTAACGGCCATGCACAAGGTATCGCCGTCGACAAAGTTCACCGGCATATCGGTGGCCTATGAGACTAATCCCGCCTGGTTCGAATATTTTCTAAACCCGGCCAACCACCGTCCCGGCATTCCGCTGGACGCCATCTCTTATCATTTCTATGGCCGGCCGAGCGTCAATACGCTGCCCATCGGAAACTATCAATATTCGTTTTTCGACCAGGCGAACGGTTTTCTCGACAGGGTACGGTATATCGAGGCCATCCGGCGGCGGCTGTCACCGAAGACGATGACACAGATCAACGAGATCGGCAATATCCTCCGGGACCAGGACTATAAGGAGCCGATCCCGCCGACGTATTGGAATCTGGCTGGTGCGATGTACGCCTATCTCTATCTCGAGCTGACGAAGATCGGCATCGACGTGGCAGGCGAATCGCAGCTGGTCGGGTATCCGACGCAGTTCCCCGACGTGAGCATGATGAACTGGACCAACAGCAAGCCCAACGCCCGCTACTGGGTGCTTCGGCTGCTGCACGACAATCTGGGGCCCGGCGATCAGCTGAAGAGCACGTCCCTGGGCTCGGAGATCGTCGTGGCGCAGGCGTTCGTGACCAGGAAGGGGCGACAGCTGATGCTGATCAACAAATACGACAAGGACCAGACGCTGAAGCTGCCAGAGGGCGCGCAGAAGATCAGCTATGTCGACGAAAGCACGGGGGATGATCCTTATGCCACCAGGCCGGTCACCGGAAATGAAGTGACCCTCAAACCCCACACCGTGGCGATCGTCGATTTCAATTAATGAGCATGAAATTTAGCAGACGAAAATTCTTGCAAGCCGGCTCGGCGGCGGCCTTAGGGTCTGCGCTGCCGGCATCCGCGGCTTCCCTGTTAAAAGGGGTGGCCCTAATGAATCTGGCTGAGCTGGCCGACGGCTTTATCAATGCCCCGCGAAGCGTCCGGTCTTCGTGCTATTGGTGGTGGTTCAACGGGTTGGTGGATAAGGAAGGCATTACGCGCGACCTTGAGGAATTTCGCGCAAAAGGGATGGGCGAAGTGCTGCTCGTCAATTCGTCGGGCGGGCTCGGTGGTGTGCCCTTTCCGCAGGGCGCGCATTTCCTCTCCGAAGAATGGAAGGCGCTCTATCGTCACGCGATGAGCGAGGCCAAACGGCTGGATATCGGCGTGGGGATCAACCTGTCTTCGGGATGGTGCATGGGGGGGCCCTGGATAAAGCCGGAGGACTCGGGG
>JAFDYE010000770.1 GCA_018267585.1 Bacteroidota bacterium | reverse complement strand
TGGGATCTTTGAGACTCTTTTTGTACGGAGGGGCGGGATCCGGCTTGCCGGCTACCATTTTGAGCGTCTGGTGGCGGGGATGGGGGTGCTGGACCTGGATGTGGCTGACGGGTTTGTGGAGAAGCTTGCCGGCGAGGTGTTTGCGCTATGCGAGGCAAACGGGTCTTTTGTGAATGGGGCGGCGAGGGTGAGGCTGGCGGTGTTCCGGGGGGAGAGCTCCTTTGCGGGGCCGGTAGACAGGCGGGCCAATTATATTATCCAGTCGTGGCCGTTGGCGGGTGCGGGTGTGGGTGGGGGTGGGATCAGCCTGGGTGTGTTCCCGGGGGGGTGCAAGGCCTGTGATGCGCTGTCGAATCTTAAATCGGCTAATTATCTCCTTTATATACTGGCTGCGCAATATGCCCGAAAGCGGGGGTTGGACGACTGTCTGGTGTTAAACAGTCAGGGGCGGCCGGCGGATTCGACGATCGCCAATCTTTTTTATATCCGTGATTCGGTGTTTTATACTCCGCCCTTGTCGGAAGGCGGGGTGGCGGGGGTTATGCGGCGTCATCTGCTGGAGGCGCTGCCTGCCGCCGGGTATGTAGTGGCGGAGAAGCCGGTGAGTGTCGGGGATCTGCTGGAGGCGGATGAGGTGTTTCTGACGAACGCGATCAGGGGTATTATACCGGTGGGAACGTTTGAAGGAAAGAGGTATGCCTGCCGGGTCGCGGGGGTTGTTGAGGAGAGGGTGATAAAAGCGCTGTAAAAGTTGAACAGATGGCCAGGGGCTTGCGGTAATTCTTTTCTTTTGAAGGATGAAGAAGCTGGTTATCTTTTGGTTCAGGCGCGACCTGCGGCTGGATGACAATGCGGGTCTTTACCATGCGCTGAAGAGTGGGTATCCGGTATTGCCCGTGTTCATCTTTGACCGGAAAATTCTCGATCGTTTGGAGAACAGGAACGACCGGAGGGTCGAATTCATTCATGCGGCGCTTGTGGAGATGCAGGGTGAGCTGGAGGAACGGGGCGCTTCGCTGGAGGTGCATTATGGTCTTCCGCTGGACGTCTTCCGCCGGCTGACCGATAGCTATCTGATAATGGGGGTTTATACCAATACGGATTATGAGCCGTATGCGACTGAGCGGGATCTGGCCGTTGGCCGGTTGTTGCAGGAGCGGGGTATTCCTTTTTACAACTATAAGGACCAGGTCATTTTTGAAAAGGGGGAAGTGTTGAAGGACGACGGCAAGCCCTATACCATCTTTACACCGTATAGCCGGAAGTGGAAATCGACGCTGAGTGATTTTTATCTCTCCTCCTATCCCACGAAGAAATACTGGCGTCATTTTCTTGAGCATCGCCGGGGGGCGATACCTTCGCTGGCTTCAATGGGATTTTCAGGGAGCGGGGAGCCCTTTTCACCGGCGGTTGTGCGGGCTGACCTGCTGCGTGATTATGAAAAGACAAGGGATCTTCCCGGTGTGGCTGGGACCAGCAGGATGGGGGTTCATCTGCGGATGGGCACGGTGAGTATCCGGGCGCTGGCCCGAAAGGCGGGGGAGCTGAGTGAAACCTATCTGAACGAGCTGATCTGGCGGGAGTTTTACCAGATGATCCTGTGGCATTTTCCGGCTGTTGGGCAAGGAAGGTCTTTCAGGCCGGTCTATGACCATGTCCGGTGGCGGAATAATGAGAAGGAGTTCGAACGGTGGTGTGCCGGTCAAACGGGCTATCCGATCGTCGATGCCGGGATGCGGGAGCTGAATGCTACGGGGTTCATGCATAACCGGGTAAGGATGATCGTGGCGTCTTTCCTGGCCAAGCATCTGTTGATCGACTGGCGTTGGGGGGAGGCGTATTTTGCCGAGAGGCTGCTGGACTTCGAGCTGGCCTCGAATAACGGCAACTGGCAGTGGGCTGCGGGTTGCGGGTGTGATGCGGCGCCGTATTTCCGGGTCTTTAACCCGACGACGCAGACCCGGCGGTTCGACCCCGGGCTCAGCTATATCCGGAAGTGGGTGCCCGAATGGCAGGAGCCGGGTTATCCGAGGCCGATGGTCGACCATGACGAGGCGCGGAAGCGGGCGCTGGAGGCTTATTCCAAAGCGGTGAAAAGGGAGTAGGAGGGGGCCGGTTCCCCGGCATGGATGCGGTTATAGGTCGTGAGCAGGGTTTGGATGGCTTTTTTACCTTCTTCGCCCAGGTCGAGAGAATAGTTGTTCACATAGAGGTCGATGTGCTGACGCATGACGGTGACGTCCATCTCCCGGGCGTGATCCTTTACATAATCGGAGAGGGCGGGATAGTTTGCGAAAGCGTATTCGAGGCTCCGGCGAATAAGTGTATTTAGTTGCCCTGACAGGGTGGGGTCGAGGTCTTTTCGCGAGACGATGCCGCCGAGGGGGATTGGGGCGCCGGTCTCTTTTTCCCAGAACTCTCCGAGGTCAACCAATTTCTTCAGTCCTTTTTGCTGGTAGGTGAAACGATTTTCGTGGATGATCACGCCGCAGTCTACCCGACCGGAGAGGACGGCGTCCTCGATATCGGAGAACAGCATGAACTCTTTCCTGGTGGCCCTGGGGAAGGCGAGGGAGAAGAGGAGGTGTGCGGTGGTCTGTTGTCCAGGGATGGCGATGGTGCAGCTATCGACGGCGGGCAGGGGTCTGTCTTCGCGGGATATCAGCAGCGGGCCGACGCCTTTTCCGAGCGCGCCGCCTGCCTCGAGCAGCCTGTATTGTTGCAAGACGAGGGGCAGAACGACATAGCTGATCTTGGAGATGTCCAATTTGCCTTGCATGGCCCACTGGTTGAGGGTCTGTACGTCTTCGAGGACGACGTCGAAGTCCAGGCCTTCGGTGTCGATCTTTTTGTTGACGAGGGCGTCGAAGATAAAGGTGTCATTCGGGCAGGGGCTAAATCCGAGGGTAAATCGCATGAGGGATCTTTTTATAGTTGTTGGAGGATATCGTCTCCTGTTGTGTTTAATTTGTCGAGGAGGGCGGTCAGCCGGGTGTTCAAGCTGGCTATGGCCGAACGGATGTCCCATTTTGTCTTGTCGCGCACGCCGATATCGTTGGATATCGCCCTCAGTTGAACAAAGGGTATGTTCTCCTGCAGGCAAACATAGTGCAGGCCGCCGCCTTCCATGCTTTCAACAACCGCGTCTGTATTTTGTTGATACCATTTTATCCGGACCGGGTCAGTGGTTATTTCGTTGACGGTAAGGGAGGGGACGAGGTCGAGGCCTGTCAGCCGCAGCAGCGGGCGATAGGGGTTGACCAGTTGTCCGTTGGTGAAGGGTGGGCTGTCGGGGTTGGCCAGCCGGAGGTCGAAGAGGGTCCTGAAGGTCTGGTCTTCCCAAACGCCGAGGTCGGCCAGGGTTTCTTTTTGGATCGCGACGACCTCTCCGGGCATTCTGCCGGTGAAGCAGCCGGCGATGCCTGCCTGGATGATGAGCCGGGGGCGGTTGCTGCCAATCTGTCGCATGAGGGACCAGGTCGTGGGGAGGCTGCCGACGCCGGTGACGAGCGGGGTGACGGTCATGGACGGGGGTGGCGTAGCCGCCAGATAATCAAGGGTTGGCTGTATTTCGAACGGGGTGGCGGCCGTAAGGAGAATATGCATGCTACAAATATCCGGAATCATTTAACTTTGCGGGAATTTTAAAGAAGGAATACAGTATGGTGTATTTGACGCGCCTGGAACATTTCAATGCTGCGCATAAGTTGTACAATCCGGGTTGGAGCAGGGAAAAGAATGAGGAAGTCTTTGGCAAGTGCGCCAATGAGAACTGGCATGGGCACAATTACGATCTTTATGTGACTATAAAGGGTGAGCCGGACCCGGATACGGGATTTTTATTTGACGTAAAGAAGCTGAGCCAGATCATCAAGGATCAGGTGATCGAGAAGGTAGACCACCGGAACCTG
>JAFDYE010000076.1 GCA_018267585.1 Bacteroidota bacterium | reverse complement strand
CAATACTGGACAGCAGCCGTAACACCCGCATTATAATGGTCTGCCGCCGTCCCCGTCACAGCAAAACCACGCTCGACCGCCTCTGCCAGCAGGAACTCCGTCTCAGAATAATCCAGCAAGACGCCGGCGAACGTCGGCTGCAGCATCTGATCCGAGAACGTGGAAAATCCGATATACGAATTCCCCGCACCCGGCTGCCCGCCCAGATAGGCGCCGTTCACCTTCGTGAAATACAACGGCAGCCGCGGATCATTCCAGTTCACCATCTGGCTTACCAGCGTATTGGCGGGACAGTTGTCATGCCGGCCGCTGTTGACCGCCGCCTGCCATATCGGATTCGTATTCCCCGTTGGCGACTTGTCATAGGTCAGCGTCGCATTGTCCGAATTGGACGTAAAGACTCCCGCAGCCACAGCCTCCTGCACCTTCTTGCCGGCCGTTGCCGGATCCGTATCCGCCAGCAACATCGCCATCTTCAGTTTTAAGGTCGCCGCAAACTTCTTCCACGACGCCACATTCCCCTGGTACACCCTGTCCGCCGCTCCCATCGCACCCGCCGACGCATTCAGCCCCGCTATACAGGTATCCAGCCTCGTCAGCAGGTCCGCATACACGGTCTTTGCATCATCATACTTCGGGAACGGCACCGTCCTGTTCACCGCCTGGGTATACGGAATATTGCCATAGGTAGTAACCAGCAGGTTAAAGGCATATATCTCGAGCAGATCGGTAATGATCAGGTCGTTCTTCAGAATGTCCGCCGTAGGCGCCGTAGCCCCGAAATTCGCCTTGGCATTGTAGAGATTGCTCAGCACATTGCCGCTGCTGAAACCGCCATATAGCTGGCTCCAGAAATTGTCCGGAGAATTGTACTGCGTCAGGATATACTGCGCCTCCGAAGTATAGGTGATCTCCGTCCAGGTCTGCGCAAAATTGCGAAAAGGGTCCGTGCTCCCCGACGTCGACGTGATATCGTCCACCAGGTTCTTTTCTCCCGCCAAAAAGACGGTTGCCGCCGGTACCGTGATCGCCGCCTTCTGATTCGTATTCAGGTCCTGGATGTTCTTCGTACAGGACGAAACCGCAACCAGAACAGCTATATATAATACCTTTTTCATAGTAATATCTTTTAAAATTTCGCCCTTAAATTAAACCCGAACGTCCTGAAGACAGGATATGACCCCGACTGGAAACCCATCGATGCGTTCGACCCATAAGACCCGCTGATCGGCACCCCCTGCTCAGGGTCAGCATACGGCAGGTTCTTATGAATGATCCAAAGGTTCCGGCCCGTCAGCGACAGATCGATACCCTTTACAAAATGCCATTTGCTGATCATAGCGCCTGGCACCGACCACGTAATGGCCACCTCCCGCAGTTTGACATACCCCGCATCATAGACATATTCCTGCGCCACCTCCTGGTTATCCGAACTGAATGGGAACTTCTTCTTGTTGATATCCGACGCATCGACCAGCTTCGTATTGGGCTTGCCATCGGCCGTAACACCCTCCATCAGATAGCCGCCGCCATCCGCCAGTGGCGAACGAACCGGCTTGCCGTTCTTATTGAATCCCGCCGTATGCGGCGTCAAACCCGCACTGGCTGCATAGTCGAGGTCCAGATCGTAAATATCCCCGCCCTTCTTGATATCGATCAGGAAATTCAGCGCGATCGATTTATACCGTAGCGTATTGTTGATACCCCCGATCCACTTG
>JAFDYE010000769.1 GCA_018267585.1 Bacteroidota bacterium | reverse complement strand
CAGCAGGCTGTCTCGTAGCCGTCCATTTCGGGCATGTTGATGTCGAGGAGGATGATGTCCGGGCGGCGGTAATTTTTGAGCTGTCTGATGAGGTCTTTGCCTCCTCCGGCTTCGAAGAGGACTTCGTATTGACCAAAACTGCGGATCAGGCCGGCAAGCCCGTTGCGAAGCAGTACGTGATCATCGACCAGTACGACTCCAGGTTTAATAGGTATCTGCATATCTCAGATGAGGTTTGGGGTTATGAAACTACCAGGGACGATCGAGGGAGAGTACGGCAGAGTACGGTTATCAGAGTCAGATCAAAAAGTGACGGATATGCGAGGTGTTGCAGGTTATAGTAAATGTATTACAATTTTCCGGAAAGCCATAGGCCAGCATACAATTTTAATGCGCGGGCTAAGGCTCCGGCGAAGGCGCGGGAACGGGCGGTGGGGTCTCGTCTATCCACAGCGGTACATGTCTTGTGTCAAAGACTTTCTTCCATCTGCGATGACTCCATAAGTACGAAGCTGGCTGCCGGCGAATGGCGTCTTCGAGCATTTGCCGATAACGACGGGTCAGTTCACCTTCGGGCAGATCTGCGGGCCGATCGGAAATAGTCGTCAGCTCCGCCCTATAGTGGCCCCTGCCGGCTCTATATATCCGCACAAAGACCGCGGGGATATTCCCGATACGCGCTCCGCGTTCGGGCGTCCTGACAAAGGGGGCAGGCTGTCCAAAGAAATTCAGCCAGTAGGAACGTTCCGGTCCCGAAGGAACCTGGTCGGCTACCAGGGTCAGCATATACTGCTTGTTCCGGTAAGGGAGGATGGCCCGTTGCATATTGGTCGCCGGCAGCAGGACGGTGCCCAGGCGGCCGCGCAGGTAGAGATAGAGCCTGTTGATCGCCTTGTTCTCTATCGGCATATAGATAACGATAAAGGTGTACCGGGTCCAGAGTGGCATGGCGACGCCGGGTATCTCCCAGTTAAAGAGATGTCCCATATGGAGCTGCACTTTCTGCCCCCTGGCATAGTAGTCTTCCAGGACCCCGGGGTTATCCAGAACAAAACGCTCGCGCAGGAAAGCGGGGCTGGCAGAAATAAGCTTTATGGTCTCGATAAAACTGTCGGTGAAATTGCGGTAAAACGATTTTGCAATGGCCTCCCGCTCCCGGTCGGTCTTTTCCGGAAAGGCGATCCTCAGATTGGCCATCACCACGGCACGCCGGTACCGGATGACGGCATATAATAAGAACGCCAGTCCGTCCGACAAGGCGTAGAGCAACCACATCGGCAGCAGCGAAGCGAGGTAAAACAAGGGGAAGATCAAATAGTACATACTACCCGTCAGTTGATCCAGTTATTTGCCTCCTGCACCACATGGTGGAGGTCGATCTTAACATGAAATTTGTTCCGTAAATGTCTCGCCAGGGCGTCCGCAGCGTATACGCTCCTGTGCTGGCCGCCGGTGCAGCCAAAGTTGACCGAGAGGCTTTCAAACCCTCTTTTGATATAGTCTTCTACGG
Source organism: Bacteroidota bacterium (assembly GCA_018267585.1). Taxonomy (GTDB): domain Bacteria; phylum Bacteroidota; class Bacteroidia; order Chitinophagales; family Chitinophagaceae; genus Puia. The sequence goes on along the minus strand of JAFDYE010000769.1, from coordinate 24,582 downwards.
AGATGTCGACGATATTATAGATGCTGTTGAGAAATTCGGGCATGCGGGTCTGCTGCTCGAGGAAGTCTTTTACTTCCTTGTCGCGGCCGGTCTTTGTCTTGAATTCTGCGATGCGCCCGGGATTCAGGATGCCGCGGCAGTCAAAGACAAAGCCGCCTCCATTGCCGCTGGGGTCTTCGGGCATATCCTGTCGATAGGAAAAGCTCTTGATGTGCACCACCAGCGGCGTCTTGTCGTCGGCCTGCACGGGTTCAAAACGGTTGATGACCTCTTCCTGCACCATCAGGCCCAGCAGCCGCTCGAATTCCGGCAGGACGATCCCCACCTGCTTGTTGCTCAGGAACCATTTAAAATTGCGTAGCGCCAGGGGGATGCTGATCAGGAAATGCGCCTTTCTTTCAAAGAGTCCGCGAAAGCCATAGGCGCCCAATACCTGCAGCAGGCGGATCAGGACGTAGCCGTTGTACTGGCTTACGAAGCGGTTGCGGTCGATCTTCGTGTCAAGGATGGCTTCTACCTTGTCGAGATAATATTCCAGCAGGCTGTCCTTCCATTCGATGGAGAGCTCGGCCTTGGCCTGCCACAAGAGGGAGGCGACGTCGTACTGCAGGGCGCCCTTCATCCCACCCTGGTAGTCGATAAAATTGACCTTGCCGTCCCGGATCATGATGTTGCGGCTCTGGAAGTCGCGGAACATAAAATATTTGTGGTCCACGTGCGTCAGGTAGGTGCTCAGCGCTTCGAAGTCGTCGATCAGCCTTTCCTTGTCATAGGGGATCTGGAGGGTGTCGAGGAAATAGTATTTGAAATAGAGCAGGTCGCTGAGGATCGCCTGCTTACCGAACTCCCTGCTGGTGATGGCCCAGTTATAGTCCAGCTCGTTGTCGCCGCGTATCTGCAGGCGCGCAAGCTCTTCGAGGCTTTGCCGGAAGAGGGCGTATACTGTCTCATTATGACCTTGTTTCTCCAGTTGGTTCAGCAGCGAGACGTCTCCGAAGTCTTCCTGGATATAAATGGTCTCCTCTTCATTTATGGCCAGCACCTCCGGAACGGGGCTGCCCGCGGCGCGAAAATGCCGTGAGTAATAGAAGAAGGTCCTGTTCTCACGAATGTTGTCATTATAGGTGGCGATATACGAACCGCCGGCGATATGGATACGAAAATAGATACGGTTGCTGCCCGACTGGGGAAGCTTATCGATCGACGTAATGGATACCCCGGCGTTGTAAGTGGCGAAGAGCGCCCTGATGCTGTCAATAATGGATTGCATGGCCGGTAAAGATAGTGCAAAACGCGCTAAGGTGTCACACTGGCTCCGCCCGATCCACCGACGCGTTTGTTCTCTTCTTCGGCTCCCAGCTGGTGTTTGCGTGCGGCCTTCACCTGCCTGTTACCCAGTCGCCACGTGAAATAGAGCTTGAGCTGGCGGCTTTCATATCCCCCGGTGGTCCGGATGTACTGCCCGGCGAAATCGCTGGTGGCTGTCCAGTGGAGGGTCTTGAAGATATCCGTGACCGATGCCTTGATCGTCGCATTTCCCTTGAGCAGCGTTTTCTGAAGACCGGCGTCCAGGCTCCACATTGACCGGGCCTGCAGAGTGGCCTGCCAGATATTCGGAGAGACATAGTACTGTGAGAGCTGGGCCGTCCAGCCCTTGCCGAGGCTCAGGCTGTGCTGGCTGTAGACTGTCGTATTGAAGACGTTCAGGTCGATGACGCGCCCTGCGCCGAAGTCGGCCTTGTTGATGGAATAAGAGCCGTTGATATTGATAAGCGCAGAGTACCGTCCGTGCTGGAACGGATAGCTGATGTTCAGGCTGGCGATGTCCTGGGTGGCAAGATTCTTTTTATACACGATGGCCTTCGACTGCTGGGTCGTGTCTACCAGGGTCGTAGACAGGTCCCTGATATGACTGTAATTCAGCGTTGCCGTCAGCTTGTAATTATACATATAGGTTAGTCCGGCGCTGTGGGTATACTGCGGCCTCAGGAGCGTGTTCCCCTTCGAGAACGTATAGTCGTCCAGCTTGAACTCGAAAGGGTTCAGGTCCTGATAGGCGGGCCGGTCGATCCGGCGGCTATAGGTAAGGGTCCATTGACTGGCGGGATGCCTGTTCCAGGTGACGGACGCGCTTGGGAAGAGGTCTGTGTAGTGGCGGGTGAAGGTAGAGTCGTCAGATACACCTTTCGAATTGGTATTCTCCGCCCGCAGTCCTCCCTGCAGGACCCAGCCCTTCAGCGTTCGGGTATACGTTGCATATAGTGCGTTGATATTCTCCTTATAGCTGAAATTATTGCTGTCCTGCGTGTCGCGTATCCTCGACTGCCCGAGATCGTACAACCGGAAATTGTTGGCCGTAGTGACATAGGATGATTTCCACCCCATTCCTAATTTTCCTTTCAGGAAGTTTTGCTCGTAGTCCATCTTCACGCTGTATATATGAATGTCCGTCGGTGAAAGGATATTGTAATTGTTGCTGTACAGGAGATGTTTGCCGGTCGAGTCGAAATAATTGTTGGGCTGCAGCTGATCGCTGCGGAGACGGTAATATCCGTAGTCGGCGTTTACGTTGAGCTCGTGGCTGCGGGTGTCGGCGAGGCGATAACTGCCGTTGACGTTGACGTTGTCGTTGCGGCCGTCGGTGTGGTTGTCGGCGTGGAGGACCCGGTCCGTCCGGTTGGTGGGAATATAGACGATGGGTGTCGCGCTGGTGCTCTGAATGCCAAAGCCGGAGAAGACCCCTGTAACGACGAAGCCGAGCGTGTTCTTTTTGTCGATGAAATAGTCCAGTCCCAGCTTGTAGTTGTGGATATCGTAGGTGGCCAGGAGCACCGAGTTCTGCAGGAACTGGGTGTCCAGCTGGGTCCTGTACATCGTGGCGTAGGTCTCGTTGAGCGAGTGATTATAGCTATAGTCTCCAAATACATTGACGTGCTCGTTGCGGTGGTTGAAGGAGAACGAGCCGTTATACTTGCCGTACATACCTATATTATATCCTGCGCTCAGCGTGGCGTTGGTTCCGAGCGCCCTGTTCTTTTTCAGCCGGATATTGACAATCCCTGCATTGCCCGCGGCCTCATATTTAGCGCCCGGATTGCTGATGATCTCTATCGATTCGACCGAGGAGGACTGTATGGTCCTGAGGTAGTCGGCGAGGGTGGAGCCGGAAAGATAAGTGGGCCGGCCGTCGACGTATAGCTGCACGCCATTCTTTCCGTTGAGGCTAAGATTATTGTCCTTGTCCACAGTGACGCCGGGGGCTTTGCGCAGCAGCCCGAGCGCGTCCTCTCCTATGGCGTTGATAGTCCCTTCGACGTTGAGGATGATCTTGTCTGGTCTGACCTCAACAAGCGGGCGCGACGCTGCTACAACAGCAGTCCCCATCTCGCGGGCCTCGGCCTTAAGGCCGATGACCGGAGTAGTGATGACCCTGCCATCAGTTACGTCAAATGTGGCGGAGTTCGCCGGGCTATAACCGATATGCGAAGTGGAAACGAAATAATTCCCGGGTGCGACGGTCGAAAATTCATATTGTCCGGAACTATCTGAAATGCTTAGCTTTACTACAGAGGAATCCTTACTTTTCTTAAGGGCAACCGAAGCGCCGGCTAATGGTTTCCCTTGAGTGTCCGTGACCAAACCTTTTACCAGCTGGGCCTCCAGGCTTTCACAGGACAGGATGATCAATAGGACAAGAAGTAGAAGAATTCTCATTTGATATAGGCGTTTAAGGTTCGATGGCCTGCCTGTAAAAACCTTCTTCGAAAAAAGCATTTTTTTTCGAAGGCACAAAATTCGTTTGTTAAATTGAAGGATTAAAATATCGTTGGATAGGCTCCATGGATTACATCAGGCAATATAAAAGTTTTATCAACAGCCATTATCTGAATGGCGCTATACGTATCACTGCAGGCATTCTGCTGCCTTCGATCCTGCTTGGCTGGCTTCATAATCTGTCTGCCGGGGTCGTGCTTTCCATCGGCGCGATGTGTGTCGGCAACACCGACAATCCCGGCCCGATCCATCATCGCCGCAACGGGATGATCGCGTGCGTGCTCATCATCTTTCTCGTGACCCTGCTCACCGGCTGGGCGTCGGGTTCGGAGGTGATGACGGGGATACTGGTTTTCTTATTCTGTTTTATCTTCTCCTTCTTGAGCATCTACGGCGCCAGGGCCAGTTCTATAGGTATCAACGCCTTGCTCGTCATGGTATTGAATATCGACCGGCAGCGCCATGGTCTGGACGTGGTCATCAATGCTGCATATGTTCTTGCGGGAGGCGTCTGGTATATGGTGCTGAGCCTGCTGCTCTATAGTTTCCGGCCATACAGGCTGGTACGGCAGGTGCTCGGCGAAGCTATCCAGTCCACTGCGGGATACCTGCGGATCAAGGCTTCCTTTTATTCGCCGGACATCGACTATGAAAAAGGATACCGGCAGCTGGTGGAGAGCCAGGTATCCAATCATGAAAAGCAGGACCTCGTCCGCGAGTTGTTGTTCAAGAGCCGCAACATCGTACAGGAATCCACTCATACGGGACGCGTATTGGTGATGATATTTCTTGACGTCATCGATCTTTTCGAAAGGATCATGACCTCCCAGCAGGACTACCAGCTGCTGCACCGCATTTTTGACGGTAGCGGGCTGATGGAGGAAACTCACCAGCTGATACTCGGTCTCGCCGACGAGCTCGACGATATCGGCGTTGCGCTGATGAGCGGCAGGCCTTCTGAAGAGAGCGGTGACGTTGCGGTGCGCATCAGGCAGGTCCGGGAGAAGCTGAACAGCTACAGGGATACGCACAGGACCGCGGAGAATGTCGAGGGCTTTATCGGGCTGAAGAATATACTCGACAGCATTCAGGATATCAGTGACCGGCTGCATACCTTGCACGGATATACCACTTTTGACCGTCAGTTAAGCAGGAACTTCAGATCGGAAGTCGACTTCGAGGCGTTCATTTCCCATCAGGATACCGATCCCAAGCTGCTGCTCGAGAATCTCACGATCAGGTCCAATATGTTCAGGCATTCGCTGCGCGTGAGCATTGCGACGATCACGGGATATATCATCTCCGGCTTCCTGCCTTTCGGACACGGCTATTGGATATTGCTCACGATCATCGTCATACTAAAGCCGGTCTACAGTCTTACCAAGAAGCGAAATTTCGAACGGCTGGCGGGGACTTTGGGCGGTGGTCTGGTGGGTCTCGTGATCCTGTATTTCATCAAAGACCAGCGGGTCCTCTTCGTGCTGATGATCCTCTTCATGATCGGCACTTATGTCTTCCTCCGGACCAATTACCTGGCCGCGGTGACGTTCACGACGCCTTATGTGCTGCTGCTGTTCCACCTGCTCTACCCTTCGGATTTCCGCAGTATCCTTTCAGACAGGGTCATCGATACCGTTATCGGCTCGGTCATATCTTTTTTGGCCAACGTCCTCATCATCCCTTCCTGGGAGCACGAGCGGATAACGGACTATATGACCGCCGCTATCGAGGCCAATATCGGCTACTTCAGGGACGTCGCCGGGGCGTTCGTGGGTATGCCTTCGACCATTCACCAGTACAAGCTTTCGCGGAAGAAGGCGTTTGTGGCGCTGGCTAATCTTTCCGATGCGTTCGGCCGGATGCTGTCCGAGCCCCGTCGTCAGCAAAAGCGGATAACCGAGATGCACCAGTTCGTCGTTTCCAATCATATGCTCACCTCGCATACGGCGACGCTGGCGTACTATGTCGATCCCTATGCAGCCAAGTATGCGGATCCGGCCTATGAGCCGCTGGTCAATGATATTATTCTCAAGCTGCGGCGTGCGGTGGCGGTTCTCAGAGATTCCCGAGGAATCGAAGGGAACGACCGAGAAGAGGCGAGGGACGAAGCCTCGACGAAGGTCTCGCTGCCGGCGGCGCCGATGGTGGCGAAGGAGGAGCTGCGGGTGCTGAATGACAAATTGAACAGACTGCTCGAGCAGCGGAAGACGGAGCTTGAGGACGTCGGGCGGTCCGGCGCCGGAGAAGCCGGGGCGATCGTAGTGACGGAGGCGAGAAGGCAGCTGTCCGAGTTCAAGCCGATCGCCGATCAGTTCAACTTCATCGTGAAGGTAGCTACCGATATAGAAAAGCTCAGTGCTCCGCTGCACGCGGCGCTGGTCACACCCCAGGAGGTCGGATACAATCCGTTATTCTGACGGGTAACCTAATTTGCCTGCCCCAGCAGTTCCTTCATTTTGATCACCAGCTCGGTCTTGGTGATGGGAACGCCCATGATCTTATGGTAGCCCTTTGCGTCGATGAGGAATTGGTCGCGGATGATCTTGATCAGCTGACCGTTGTTGATCTCGGGGATCAGCACCTGCTTGTAATTATGGAGCATCTCACCCAAGTTGGACGGGAAGGGGCGCAGGTGGCGCAGGTGTGCGTGTGCGACGGCATAGCCATCCCGCTGCAGCTCGGCCACGGCGCTTTTGATCGACCCGTAGGTGCTGCCCCATCCCAGCACGAGGAGATCGCCGCCGGAGGGGCCGCTGTCGAGTTGCTGGGGAGGGATATGGTCTGCTATTCGGGCGACCTTCTCTTCGCGGATCTTCACCATGGTCTGGTGGTTCTCCGGGTCATAGCTAACGTTGCCGGTGACATTCTGTTTTTCCAGGCCGCCGATGCGGTGTTCCAGTCCGGGTGTACCGGGTACGGCCCAGGGACGGACCAGCTTTTCGTCGCGGAGATAGGGCTGAAATTTTTCTTCGTCGGGGCCGAGTTGCGTCTTGAATTTTACCTCGATAGGCGCGAGGTCGGAGCTTCTGGGAAATTTCCAGGGTTCGGCGCCGTTGGCGATATAGCCGTCGCTCAAGAAAATGACGGGTGTCATGTGCTGTACGGCGATGCGCACGGCTTCATAGACCGCGTCGAAGCAGTCGCTGGGTGTCGATGCGGCGACCACCGGCATGGGGCATTCTCCATTGCGGCCATAGTAGGCCTGCAGAAGATCGCTCTGCTCTGTCTTTGTGGGGAGACCGGTGGAGGGACCGCCGCGCTGGATATCGCAGATGAGCAGGGGTATCTCGAGCATAACCGCGAGTCCCATCGCTTCGGATTTGAGGGCCATGCCGGGGCCCGAGGTCGTCGTTACGCCGAGCGAGCCTCCGTAGGCTGCGCCGATGGCGGCAGTGATCCCCGCAATCTCGTCTTCTGCCTGGAAGGTCCTCACCCCAAAGGCCTTGTGCCGGCTCAGCTCGTGCAGGACGTCGGAGGCCGGGGTGATGGGATACGTGCCGAGAAAGAGCCGGAGACCGCTCTTCTGGGAGGCGGCGATCAGCCCGTAGGCCAGCGCCTGGTTGCCCATGATGCTGCGATAGACGCCCGGCGCCATCCTGGCCTTCTCTACTCTGTAGGTTGTGGTAAAGGTCTCGGTAGTGTCTCCAAAATTGAAACCCGCCTGGAGGGCTTTTATATTGCTCTCGAGAATCTCGGGCTTCTTGCTGAATTTCTCTTTCAGGAACTTGATGGTATTTTCCATGTCCCGGTTATACATCCAATAGAGAAAGCCGAGGACGAACATATTCTTGGCCCTGTCCTTCTCCTTCGTGCCCATGGTGATATCCTTCAGCGCCTCACGGGTCATCTTGGTCACGTCCATGCGGATAACGGAATAGCTCTCCAGGGAGTGGTCTTCCAGCGGGTTGGAGCCGTCGGGGTAGTTGGCCAGCCGGAGGTTCTTGGCGTCGAAACCCTCGGTATTGACGATGATCTTTCCGCCTTTCTTCAACCCTTTCAGGTTGGCGCGGAGGGCTGCGGCGTTCATGGCAACCAATACATCACATTCATCCCCAGGGGTATATACCTTATCGCTGGAAAACCGTAGCTGGTATCCGCTGACACCGGGAAGGGTCCCCTGCGGGGCTCGTATCTCGGCGGGAAAGTCGGGAAATGTGGCCAGGTCGATGCCCAGCAGGGCGGTGTTATTGGTGAACTGGCTTCCTGTTAGCTGCATGCCATCGCCGGAATCCCCGGCGAATTTTATGACGACATCCTGGAGGATCTCTTCTTTTCTTTTCATGGGAAACAAAGATAACATATTTTAAAATCGGTTCTAATTTACTCATAGCGGAGCGCCTCTATCGGGTCCAGCCGTGAGGCTTTCTGGGCCGGGTAGTACCCAAAGAACACGCCGGTGATAAAACACACCAGGAAGGACAGCAGGATCGAATACTCCGTCACGAGCGTCGGCCAGGAGAGAAAGACGGTGACGAGCCTGGCGGAAGTAATGCCGAGGATGACCCCGATGATCCCGCCGGTGATGCTGATGAGAATGGCCTCTGTCAGGAATTGCAGGAGGATATCGATACCGCGCGCGCCTATCGACATGCGGAGCCCTATTTCCTTGGTTCGCTCGGTGACGGATACGTACATGATATTCATGATGCCGATGCCGCCGACCAGCAGGGATATGCCGGAAATAACGGCCAGGAGGACGGTCAGCAGCTGGCTGGTAGAGCTGAAGGTGTTGATCAGCTCCTGCATGGTCCGGACGGCGAAATCGTCCTCGTCAGTGGATTTGAGACGGTGGGTGGTCCTGAGTATATCGGATATCTCGTCGGTGGCGGCCGTAGTGGATTTTTCGTCTATGGCGCTAGCGTAGATGTTCTGGAGGTATATCGTCGAAAGGACGCGTCGCTGTACTGTCGTGAAGGGTGCGAGTATCACGTCGTCCTGGTCCTGGCCGAAGGCGCTTTCGCCTTTGGCGGAGAGGGTGCCGATGACCAGGAGGGGCACTTTGCCGAACCGGATATATTTCCCGATGGGGTTCTCCCCGTTGGGGAAAAGGTTGGTGATGACCGTCTGGCCGAGCAGGCAGACCTTGTTCTGGGACTGGACGTCGCGGTCGGTAAAGGCGATGCCGTCCTTGAGGGGCCATTGCCGGATGACGTCGAGATAGTTGGGGTTGACGCCCTGGATGGTGGTCGGCCAGTTGTTATTGCCATAGATCGCCTGGCCTTTGGCGCTGGCCAGGGGAGTGACGGCGCTGAGGTGCGAGGCCTGCTTTTGCAGCGCTTTTACGTCGTCGAGGGTAAGGGTCTGGACCGCGGTGGCGTCGAGACGGGCGCCTGCCGATATATTGCTGTTGGGCCGGATGATGATCATGTTCGAACCCATTCCCGACAGCTGCTGCTGGATGCTTTGTTTGGAGCCCTGTCCGATGGCTACCATGGCGATGACCGATGCCACGCCGATGATAATGCCCAGCATGGTTAGAAAGGCCCTCAGCTTGTTTCTTTGGAGGGCCTTCAACGCGATACGGAGGAGGTTGAGCAGGCTCATGATAAAAATATTTCGTGATCAATAGTCTTCCGTCTTCGGCAGCGCCGCCAAAAGGTCCTTCGCGGACTTCCTGTTCTCATTGATACTATCTTTCATCACCTTGCCGTCGCGCAGCATGATCGTCCGGCTGCTGAAGGAGGCGATATCGGGTTCATGGGTTACGAAGACGATCGTCTTTCCGTGCGAGTTCAGCTCCTGGAAAAGGGCCATGATGCTGTATGAAGTACGCGAGTCCAGGTTGCCGGTCGCCTCGTCGGCCAGGATCATCACCGGTTCGTTGACCAGGGCGCGGGCGATGGCCACGCGTTGCTGCTGGCCACCGGAGAGCTGGTTGGGAGTATGTTCGAGGCGGTCCCCCAAATTTACGGCTTTCAGCGCCTTTATCGCGCGATCCTTTCTCTCTTTTGCGCTGAACTCCGGGTTGTACAGCAGCGGCAGCTCGACGTTCTCCAGTGCTGAAGTACGGGGCAGGAGGTTGTAGGCCTGGAAGACGAAACCTATCTTCTGATTTCTGAGCCGGGCCAGCTCATTGCGGCCCAGCTTTTTTATGTCCACTCCGTCCAGCAGGTAGGTGCCTTCCGTGGGCTTGTCGAGGCAGCCAAGGGTATTCAGGAGCGTGGTCTTGCCGGAGCCGCTGCTTCCCATGATGGTGACGAATTCGCCGGCCGCCACGTCGAAGCTGACCCCTTTCAGGGCCCTGACTATCTCAGAGCCCATGCGGAACTCGCGTCGGATATCCTTTAACTCCAGTATTTTTTGGTCGCTCATGGGTATCAATTTTATCGACCGCCTCCGCCTGACCGGCCACCGCCGCCACTGCCCCGGCTGCTCCCTCCCCCGCGCCGTGCCGGCATGAATGGGCTTCTTACTGCGCCGCCGGTCTTCGCCCCGGCCGCCGTCCCGACCTCCGCCGCGTCTACGATCTCGTCGTCATTATCCAGCCCGCTGAGTATCTGCACCTGTGTATCGTTGTTCAATCCGGTCGTGACCTTTTTCTCCACCAGGCTGTCGCCCTGTCTGACCCATACAAAGGCGGGTGTACCCGTGGCGGGAGCCGTGTCTATCTGTCTTGCGCTGGAGTCGTGCCGGTGACGGGGCGGGGCCGTAGGGCCCGCGTTGGACGCCCGTCTTGCTTCACGCCGCACCTCGCGTTCGGCGTTGGAGTCGGCAACGATCCTGAACTGTCTGGTCATCGACGAGTCTGGCTTGAATTTGAGCGCCTTTGCCGATATCAGCATGGCGCTGTCGATTTCCCGGGTAAAGATGAAGATGTTCGCCGTCATGCCCGGCTTGAGTTTCAAGTCCTGGTTGGGGGCCGTGATCAGTGTGGAATACGTCACGACGTTGGCGGATACGACCGGCTCCAGCCTTATCTGGTTGACCGTGCCGCTGAAGGAGATATCCGGATAGGCGTCGACGGTAAAGGCAGCGCGCAGCCCCTGCCGCACGTCGCCGATGTCCGCCTCGCTGACTGCTGCCTGTACCTGCATTTTGGTGATGTCCTTTGCGATGATAAAGAGGGTCGGCGTATTGAAGCTGGCGGCTACTGTCTGCCCCACGCTGACGTTGCGCGTCATCACGACCCCGTCGACGGGCGAATAGATGCTGGCGTAGGAGAGATTCTTTGTAGCGGCGTCCAGCTGGGCCTGAACGCTCTGAACATTGGCTTTGGCGCCGAGGTATTGGTTCTGGGAGTTCTCGAAGTCGGCCTTGCTGATGGCGCCGGCATTGTACAGCAGCGTCTGTCTGTCGAATGTGCTTTTCTGGTAGACCAGCGAGGCTTTGGCGACCTCGAGGTTAGCCCTGTACTGGTTGACCTGGGCTTCGAACAGGGACTTGTCGAGCTCGGCGAGCAGCTGTCCTTTTCGCACTTTCGCATTGAAGTCAGTATAGATATTCCGGATCGTGCCCGATACCTGTGAGCCTACCGCCACCGTATCGACGGGCTGGACCGTGCCGGTCGCCGTCACGCTCCTGGATATATAGCCGTAGTGGGGCTGCTCTGTTTGCAGGACAACCGGCTTTTCCTCCTTTCTGTACCGGAAATACCAGAAGGCGGTTCCCGCCAGAAGAACTACGATGATGATGATGGCGATTCTCAGTTGGGGCATGTGAAGGACATTTATAGTTTGACTGCTATTCCCATATAGAAATCATAGATCCGGATGCTCAGCGCGGCGTTGTATTTCGCCTGGATATACACCTGGAAGGCCTGTGTGTACAGCGTCTTCTGCTGCAGGTAATCCACGATATTGGCAGCGCCGACCTTCAGCTGCTCACCAGCGATGCGATAGCTCTCCTGGTTGGCCCTCAGGCCTTCGACGGCGGCGTCGTACTGGCCCTGGGCGTTGACAACATTGATATAGGCCTGCTCTATCTCCAGTGCGAGATTAGTCTGCACATTCTTCAGGTTCAGCTGCGATTGTTCGATCGCAATTCTTGCGTTCTCTACGTTGGTCTTTGCCACCCTCCGGTTGAAGATCGGTATCGAGAGCGAAAGCCCCGCCTGCTGAAAGAAGTTGTCGTCGAGCTGTTTGAAATAGTCGTCGTGCTGGTTGTTGGAATAGCCGCTCGAAAGATTAGCCGAGGCCGTGAGTATGGGGAGATAGGCGGCCTTCGCCTTTAGCAGGTCATAGCGGGAGATCTCTATGCCGAGCTGGCCGTTCTTTATTTCCGGGCGGTCTCTCAACGCCGTTGCAACGACCTGGTCCAGCGCCGGGACGGCTTCTTTTGAGGTCACCGTGTCCGGTGTGACGATATCGAAGGAGTCGGAGACCGAGAGCTGCAACAGCTGTTTGAGCGTGATCTTGTTGGTCCGTACCGCGCTCTGTGCGGTGACCAGATTGTACTTGTCTGTCGCCATCTGGGCCTGCAGCTCGATATAGGCGTTGCGTGCGATGCTGCCGGCCTCATATTGTTTTCTACCCTGATCGACCTGCGCGAGCGAAGTGTTGACCAGGTCCTGTACATAGACGACGTTCTCCTTCGCCAGCAGGATATTAAGGTAGGCCTGGGTGATAGAGAGCGTGATATCATTCTCTGTCTGCAGGATGTTCAGGTTGGCGGATTCGATCTCCAGGTTCTTCTGTCTGATGTCGTTGGTGATATATCCGCCGTTGTAGAGCGTTACGCCGCTGCTGAGGTTGAGACTGTTGGAGAAGGAGGACTGTGTCTGAAAGCCGCCGACGACCGGGTTGGCGTTCTTGCTGTGCGTATAGGTGAGGCCGACTCCGGCCTGGAGATTGGGTTCGCGCTGCGCCTTCGACAAGAGGTAGTTCTGCCGGGCTGTTCTCGCCGTCAGGCGGAGACTGTTGAGCTGGATATTGTTCTTTTTGGCGTAGTCCAGACAGGTCTGCAGGTCCCAGCGGGTGGGCAGCCGGCGGGTGGCGCTGTCCTGGGCTCGCGCCGCCGTGGCAAGTAATCCAAGGCCGAAGATCGTAAACACCGATAGTCGTAAAAACATATACTCCTGGTTTAGGTAATACAAATCCAGCAGGTCCTACGTGAGCCAAGTGTTACAAAGGTGAGGCCATTGCGGGCCCTCATCCACCCATTCATATAAAAATAGTTAATAATTGCCGGTTGGGGAGCAGCGTTCGGGGTATTGTTTTTGAAGAAATGCCCTAAAACTATTTTTATGGCAACACTAACCGGAAAGAAAGTAGCCATTCTAACGGAGAATGGTTTTGAGGAGGTCGAGCTGACCAGTCCCAGGAAAGCGCTGGAGGATGCCGGTGCGCAAGTGGAGATCGTCTCGCCGCAGAAAGGGAAGGTAAAAGCCTGGGATAAGGATCACTGGTCGATCGAGCTGAACGTCGACAGGCAGCTGGACGATGTAAGCATCGACGACTATGACGCCCTGATGCTGCCGGGCGGCGTGCTCAACCCCGACAAATTGCGGATGAACAGCAAGGCTGTGGAATTTGCGCAACAGTTCCTGGAAACGGGCAAGCCGGTGGCGGCTATCTGCCACGGTCCGCAGCTATTGATCGAGACCGGGCTTCTCGATGGCCGGAATATGACTTCCTACCCATCCCTGCAGACCGATATCAGGAATGCCGGTGCGCTGTGGGCGGACCAGGAGGTGGTCACGGACAATGGGCTTGTTACGAGCCGGTCGCCGAAGGACCTGGAGGCGTTCAATAAAAAGATGATCGAAGAGATCAAAGAAGGCCAGCATACGACTACCGCGCATAATTAGAATGTCCGTGCAGCTTTTCCACGTCTTCGGCTTTCCGAGGAGCCTGCCAGGAGAGCAGCTCGCATTTCTCTTTTCCGATGCGTACGTCGTCCTCTATCCGGACGCCGATGTTCCACCATTTTTTGTCACAGGGGCTGCCGGCGGGGATATAGATACCGGGCTCGACGGTGATCACCATATTCTCTTTTAGCGTCTGGTCATAGTTGCCCATGTCGTGGACGTCGAGGCCGAGGAAGTGCGAGCAGCCATGGGGGTAATAGAGGCGGACACCGGATCTGTCCCTGATGATACCCAGGCGGATCAGGCCCTCTGCGAGCACTTCCGTTGCTTTTTTGTTCAACGAGTCGAAGGGCAGCCCTTCCCGGCATAAAGGGAAGATGGCTTCCTGCGCCTGGTAGACGAGGTCATAGATCGCCTTTTGTTGCGGGTTGAACTTGCCGGTGGAAGGGACGGTACGCGTGACGTCGGCGGAGTAGCCGTGGTACTCGGCGCCGACGTCCATCAGGACCATGTCGTTGCCGACATCGATGCGGCTGTTCTCCTCGTAGTGAAGGATGCACCCGTTGGCGCCGCCGCCGACGATCGAGGGATAGCCTACCCATTCTGCGCCCAGTCTCTTGTGGACGTATTCCTGGAGACCCTGCAGTTCGCCTTCCGAGACACCCGGGTGGATGGCTTTCATGACCTCGGCGTGCGCAAGGCAGGAGATCGAGACCGTCTTGCGCATAAGCGCCATTTCTTCGGGCGTCTTTATTTCTCTCAGGGAGCCCACCAGTCTGTTATAGAGATAGGTATTCCATTTGAGCGTGGCGAATTTCCCGCGGAAGGCGGATAGACCCGCCGGGTCTTTGACGGCCATAAAGGCTTTTACCCATTCGTCGTCGCGCATGCGTGGCGTAGCCTCGAGGCGTTGGTTGAAGTACCGGATGGCCTGGTTGAGGTTGGAAGGGGTGGCCCTTTCCGAGATCGAGGCGAGCAGCTCGTAGGTGGAGGCGTCATAGCTGGCGGGCAGCCCTGCTTTCTTCTTAAACGCCTGTATGAGGTCATAGAGATCTGCGGGGTCGTTGCTGTCGTTGTGTACGTCGTCGGGCAGGCCGGAGAAAAGGATCTTGCTGAAGCCCGAAAGGTCGATCGGATAGTCGGCGAATGCGCTGCCGTTGTAGACGCTGTCGAAGCCCAGTTCGCTTTTCACTTTTTCCACACCAAGCCGGCGGCCGGTCCACTGTTCTGCCTCCGGGTCGCGCTGCTGGACGAAGAACAGCTCCTTGTAAGTACCGCCGCCGGGGCCTTTCTGCGGCTCCTTGAAGATAAGCAGGACGGCCTGCGGCTCCTTGTATCCGGAGAAATAATAAAGATCGGGGTTGGGGTGGTAGGGGTAGCTGACGTCATTGCTGAAGGTTCGGGTGGGGTAGGAAAAAATTACCGCTACGGAGTTGTCGGGCATAATGGCCCTCAGGGCTTCCCTTCTCCCGGCATGGAAGGCACTGGAAAGGTAGTCTGTCGGGAGGTTCTCCTGGCTGATCGCGCGGAGGGAAATGCCCAGGGAAAGGAGGAGCAGGGAATAGAGTCTCATAACCAGCGTTTGAACAACAAGATAGAATTATCCGGAGGTTTTGGCGCGCCGTTTATCAAAATCGGACCCGGGCGCTGTAAAAGGAGGTTACAGCTTTCGCCCCTGTATGCTAACCGATTTAGTAAAAAATCGCTAACTTGCTTGACAAATCGAGGTGTATGAAACGTTCTGGTGCTGCCGATCTTCCCCTGCATTATGGCTATGTTCCCCAGTGGCTGGCTGAAAGGATGGCCAGGCTGGGTCTGGCTGTCACGGAGGTGCTTTTGGCCGAATATGGCAAGCAGGAGGTGATCCGGCGGCTGGCTGATCCTTTCTGGTTTCAGAGCCTGGGGGCGGTGATGGGGATGGACTGGCATTCCTCCGGTATTACCACATCCGTGATGGGCGCCCTTAAGAGGGCTATCAACCCTCATTCCCGGGAGCTGGGCATTTATATCTGCGGTGGAAAGGGAAAGTATTCGCGGCAGGCGCCGCAGGAGATCGTGAAAGTCTGTGAGACAACGGGCCTGGATGCGGAGAAGCTGGTGCGCAGCAGCAAATTGAGCGCGAAAGTGGACAATACCGTCGTCCAGGACGGCTTCCAGCTATACATGCACTGTTTTGTCCTTAGTGACGAGGGACAGTGGACCGTTATTCAGCAGGGAATGAGCGGGGGCAGCTCCATGGCGCGCCGCTATCACTGGCATTCGGCGGATATAAGATCTTTTGTCGAGGAGCCGCATACGGCGATCTGCGGCGCCAACCGGGGGATCATATTGAATCTGGCCGACCGGGAGGCAGGCCCGGCGCAGCAAGCCGTTGTTTCGCTGACACAGGAGAAGCCTGAGCAGATGATGCAGGACATTCAGCGCCTGGTGTTGCCGGCTCATCACGAGGTCAGGACGGAGGACGTCGATCTCCGGCGTCTTGGGGCTGTGTTGTGGCTGGCCCACGACCGGCAGCCCGCGGATTTTGAAGAGCTGATCATGCTCGAAGGCGTGGGGCCGAGGACCCTGCAGTCGCTGGCGCTTGTCAGTGAGGTCATTCACGGTACACCCTCCCGGTTTCGCGATCCCGCGCGTTTTGCCTTTGCCCATGGAGGGAAGGACGGGCATCCTTTTCCGGTGCCTACGGCGGTGTACGACGAGACCATAGAGATACTGCAGACGGCGGTTCACAAGGCGAAGCTGGGTCAGACCGATAAATTGGACGCGGTGCGCAACCTAACGACGCTGGCGCAGCGGGCAGAAAAAGATTTTACGCCTGCCGGAGGGCTGGACGCGTATATCGAAAAAGAGAGAAAGGATTCCTGGAAGTATGGCGGCAGGACCGTGTTTGGCAGAGAAAAGCCTCCCGCGGGCCAGGTAAAGGGACGACAGCTGCTGTTGTTCTGATCAAAAGTCTTTCCGGAAGACGACCGGTTCGTCGAGTTTGCGCGCCGCTGCGGGCTTTCTGGCCATGATCTCAGGGTTTTTTGCCAGCAGCAGATCGGCTTTCTCCTGTGTTCCCTGGGTGGTAAGCCATTTCTTTAAAAGCTTGCGCAGGGCTTTCGCCTTTTCCGTGTTTTCTTTATTGGGTTGGGTCATAATCAGGGTGCCTTAGAGCCTTTGTAATTTCAGAGATTGGTTGCAATTTCAGAGAGGGTAAAAATACAAAGGAGGGAATCCAGTGCGATGAGATTGCGCCACTCTTTATCCACGCTAATGGTTTTCTTTAGGTATTATGCTACCCATTCTTTTACCGGTCAGCCGGAAAAGAGGGAGGTGCAGGTTTTGCATTTTCCCCTATATGCCAGAAGGTCCTTCCATAGTCATTTTAAAAGAGCAGGTGGCGGCTTTTTCGGGAAAGCGTATTTTGTCTGCCACCGGTAATACAAAAGTTGATAAAGAGGTGATGACAGGTCAGAAGGTCGTCGCCTTCAGGAGTTGGGGTAAGCATTTCCTGATCGTCCTGCCCCGTCTGACCGTGCGCATCCATTTCCTGCTTTTCGGGTCTTATAGCATCAACGAGCAGACAAAACCCGCCCCTCGCCTGCACCTGAAATTCAAGAACGGCGATATCTTTTTTTACACCTGTTCGGTGAGGCTGCTGGAAGGTGACCCCGACGAAGTATACGACTGGACGGCGGACGTGATGAGTGACGCCTGGGACCCAAAGAAGGCGAGGGCCAGGCTGAAGGCCATTCCGGAAACGCTCGTCTGCGACGCCCTGCTCGACCAGGATATATTCGCAGGAGTCGGGAATATCATCAAGAACGAGGTGCTGTTCCGGATCAGGGTTCATCCGGAGAGCCAGGTCGGGGCGTTGCCGCCGCGCAAGCTGACGGAGATGATCCGGGAGGCCCGCAACTATAGTTTTGACTTTTTGAAATGGAAGAAGGAGTTTGTGCTGAGGGCCCACTGGCTGGCGCACACAAAGAGCGAATGCCCCAGAGATCACGTACCGCTGACCAGGGTAAAACATCTGGGAAAGGCCCGCAGACGGGCCTTTTATTGCGGGATATGCCAGGTATTGTACCGTTGATCACATGTCATACGCACCATACCATGCTGCGCCCTGAAGCGCCATTTTATCGTTGAGTACAACGTGTATGGGCACCCTGTCGGAGAGGTCGTGCATGCGGCCGTTGTTGTCGAAGTTCTTTTTCCAGCTATCAGACTGCAGCAGGGGCAGTATTTTCGGCGGGATGCCTCCGGCGATGAAGAGACCGCCGGTGGCCATCAGTTTGAGGACCAGGCTGGACGCCTCTGTCGCCAGATAGCGGACGAACAGCTCCATGGTCTCTGCGCAGACCAGGTCTTCGTGTTTTATGGCGGCTTCGCTGATAACGGCCGCGGGGTCTTCGTCTTTCAGTCGCCGGGACAGCCATTCCGGAATTTCCGCGTGGCGTCCTTCGGTCAGAAAATGAAATATATTACGTATACCCATGCCCGATACTACACGCTCCCAGCTGACGTGGCCGAACTGTCGTTGCAGGAACCAGAACAGTTCTACGTCTGTCTTTGTCCGCGGGGCGAAGTCGCTGTGACCGCCTTCTGTGGCGAAGGGATGATAGTTGCGGCCGTCCCAGTAGAGGCCGGCTTCGCCGAGGCCTGTGCCGGGCGCTATGATCGCGATATTCCCTTTCGCGCCGGCGTCGCCGGCGGCCAGTGTCATCAGCTCGTGCCCGCCGAGTCCCGCCATCCCGTATGCGGTGGCTTCGAGGTCGTTGATGAACCGGACGGGGACGCCCAGCTCTTTGCTCATGGTGTCGCTATCCAGCACCCATGGGAGGTTGGTGAGCTTGCTTTTTCCGTCGACGACGGGGCCAGCCACGGCGGCGGCGATGCGTTCGGGCGCCCTGCCATCGGAGAGGTCGCCGATGATGCCTGTGAAATCGCGGACGATCTCCATAAAGGAAGAATGGTCTTTGGAGGAGTATCTTTTCTCCCGGAGGGAGGTGATGCCGTTGGCGCCGGCCTGGTAAAGGGCGATATTCGTCTTGGTGCCGCCGATATCGGCAGCGAGGAGGGTGATGGTCTTTTGTAAGCTTCCGGGTTCCTGTTTGAATGCGATCGGGACTGGCATATACAAATTTACATGTTGCGCCGGTACTGACCGCCAACTTCGTATAAAGCGTTGGTTATTTCTCCGAGGGTACAGTATTTCACCGTCTGCATCAGTTCTTCGAAGAGGTTGCCGTTGCCGATGGCCACCTCCTTCAGTTGCTGCAGTCGCCGCGCGCTGCTGCCGGCATTCCGCTGGCGGAATGCCTGAAGGTTGGCGATCTGCTGATCCTTTTCGGCTGTGGTAGACCGGATGACCTCGCCGGGCAGTACGGTAGGCGACCCTTTGCTGTCGAGGAAGGTATTGACGCCCACGATCGGCAGCTCGCCGCTGTGCTTGAGGCCTTCATAGTAGAGGCTTTCTTCCTGTATCTTGTTCCGCTGGTACATTCTTTCCATCGCGCCCAGTACGCCGCCGCGTTCGGTCAGCCGGTCGAACTCGGCGAGAACCGCCTCTTCTACCAGGTCGGTGAGCTCTTCTATGGCGAAGCTTCCCTGGATGAAGTTCTCGGTCCGGGCGCTGCCCAGCTCGCGGTTGATGATCAGCTGGATGGCCATGGCGCGGCGGACGCTCTCTTCCGTCGGGGTCGTTATGGCCTCGTCGTAGGCGTTAGTATGCAGGGAATTGCAGTTGTCATATATCGCATAAAGCGCCTGAAGGGTCGTGCGGATATCGTTGAAGTCTATCTCCTGTGCGTGCAGGCTGCGGCCGCTGGTCTGGATATGGTATTTCAGTTTTTGCGAACGGCTGTTGCCTTTATAGACGTGCTTGATCGTCTTGGCCCAGATGCGCCGGGCGACCCGGCCGATGACGCTGTATTCCGGGTCCATGCCGTTGCTGAAGAAGAATGAGAGATTGGGGGCGAAGTCGTCGATGGCCATGCCGCGGCTGAGGTAGTACTCGACATAGGTGAAGCCGTTAGCCAGCGTGAAGGCCAGCTGTGTGATGGGGTTGGCGCCGGCCTCGGCGATGTGATAGCCGCTGATGGATACGCTGTAGAAATTGCGGACCTCATTCTTTATAAAATATTCCTGTACGTCGCCCATGAGCCGCAGTGCGAACTCGGTGCTGAAGATACAGGTGTTCTGGGCCTGGTCTTCTTTCAGAATGTCTGCCTGGACGGTTCCCCTCACCCGGGAGAGGGTATGCGTTCTTATCTTTTCATAGTCGTCCTTCGACAGCACCTGGTCGCCGCTGAGCCCGAGAAGTGTGAGGCCCAGCCCGTCGTTGCCTTCGGGAAGGACGCCGGGGAAGGAGGGGTTGTTGTAGACGGGGCGGCTTCCGCTGGTTGCCGGGGTCGCGTGACCATTTTTTTTCATCCACTTCTCACACTGCTGGTCGATCGCCGCATTCATAAAAAAGGCGAGCAGGATGGGGGCCGGGCCATTGATCGTCATGCTCACGGAGGTACGCGGGTCGCAGAGGTCGAAGCCGCTGTATAATTTTTTCGCGTCGTCCACCGTCGCGATGCTCACGCCGGCGTTGCCGATCTTCCCGTAGATGTCGGGGCGGTTGCCGGGATCCTGGCCGTATAGCGTTACCGAGTCGAAAGCGGTGCTAAGCCGTTTGGCCGGCTGGCCGGACGACACATAGTGGAATCGTTTGTTCGTCCGTTCGGGACCGCCTTCTCCGGCGAACATGCGCGTCGGGTCTTCCTCCGACCTTTTCAGCGGGAAGACACCGGCGGTGTAGGGATATTTTCCGGGGAAGTTCTCCTGCAGCCGCCAGCGCAGCAGGTCTCCCCAGTCTTTATACCGGGGTACGCTGATACGGGGAATATTGGTCCCCGAGAGCGACTGATAAAATAGCGGCTGACGGATCTCCTTGCCGCGTACGTCGTAGCCAAAGGATTCCTGCTGGTACATCTGTTTTGTCGCCGGCCATTCGTCGATCAGTTTTTTGCACAACGGGAACAGCTTTTGTTCGAGCTGTTTGTGCTGCTGTTCGAGCGGGGGCCTTGCGGGTGAGTCGGCGGGCAGGTCGCGGAGCACGCCGTCCAGTTGATAGAGCCTGGTGGCGATGGCCGACTGTTCTTCCGTATTGCGGTTGTATTCACGGACGGCGGCGGTGATCTCCGACAGATAGCGTATCCGGGCCGGGGGCATGATCTGCGAGCGCGTGACGGTATCCTTTGTATGGGCGTGCAGCGTCAGATCGCCATACCGGACGCCGGTCTTCTTTTCGATGGTGGTGATCAGCTTTTCGAACAGCTCGTTGACACCCGTGTCGTTGAATTGGGAGGCGATGGTGCCGACGACCGGAAGGTCGCCATCTTTGGCGGTCCAGAGGCCGTTGTTTCGTTTGTATTGTTTGCGGATATCGTGAAGCGCGTCGAGCGCGCCGGCTTTGTCGAATTTATTGAGCACGACCAGGTCTGCGTAGTCCAGCATATTGATCTTTTCGAGCTGGGAGGCGGCACCGTATTCCGGTGTCATCACGTAGATGCTGATGTCGGCATGGTCGAGGATGGAGGCGTCGCTCTGTCCCACACCCGCGGACTCGAGGATGACGAGGTCATAGCCCGCGTCCTTGCAGATATCGATGGCCTCCTGCACGTGCGCGCTGAGGGCCCTGTCGCTTTCGCGGGTAGCCAGGCTGCGCATGTAGGCGCGCGGGCTGGAGATGGCGTTCATGCGGATGCGGTCGCCCAGCAGGGCGCCGCCGGTGCGTTTCTTCGACGGGTCGACCGAGATGACGGCCAGCGTCTTGTCCGGGAACGCGTTGAGATAGCGACGTACAAGCTCGTCGGTCACAGAGGACTTTCCCGCCCCACCGGTGCCGGTGATGCCCACGACGGGGATCGTCGTACCCGCGGCGTTCCCTCTGGCTGCCCCGTCCGCAACTGACTCACCGTCCGTCTTCCCAACCGCCGCGGCCGCCCCATTTTCCGCGTTCGAGATGGCGCGTGCGATCTTTCTTATATCCTTCCATTCACCCAGCTTCATCTCCCCTTTGAAATTCGCCGGATTCCCATTCAGGGGAAAATCGCACTGGCGGATGACGTCTTCAATCATCCCTTCGAGCCCCATCTTACGACCGTCGTCGGGGGAATAGATACGGGTGATCCCATACTGGTGCAGCTCTTCGATCTCGCGGGGCAGGATAGTGCCGCCCCCGCCGCCGAACAGCTTGATATGCCCGCAGCCATTCTCGTCAAGAAGGTCCTTCATGTATTTGAAGAACTCAAGGTGGCCGCCCTGGTAGGAGGTGATGGCGATGCCCTGTACGTCCTCTTCGATGGCGCATTCTACGATCTCGGCTACCGACCGGTTGTGGCCCAGGTGGATGATCTCTGCTCCTTTCGACTGGAGGATGCGGCGCATAATATTAATGGCAGCGTCGTGTCCGTCAAAAAGCGCTGCAGCGGTGACCAGTCTTACCTTGTGTTGTGGGGTGTAGCTCATAGTTGGAAGTAAATCTTTGACTTACGCCGCCCAAAGGTACTCAAAACTAACAATTGTTAGTTTTGTGCCGGCGAAAAAAAATCATCGGGTATCCAAAAATTCATTAATTTGTACTCGCTTGAGACGACTTGCCACTATACTGCTTATGGGTATCCTGTTCTTCAACTGGTATGGCTATCAGTTGATTACCATTTACTGGCAGGATCGTGCGGACCGGAGACTGGAGGCCAGTCTTGACCGGAAGGATTATGCAGAAAGCCAGCTCATCTCCCTCAAGGTAGCCATTACTTCCCTCTCTTATTATAATAGTACGACCGATTTTCAGCGGGTCGACGGACAGATCGACATTGGTGGTGTGCAGTATAAATATGTGGAGCGCCGCATCCTGCAGGACTCCATCGAGTATCGCTGTATCCCCAACCAGATGGCGATCCGACTGAAGAATGTCAAGGACAGCTACTTCCAGCTGGTCAACGATCTTTCCCGCAACGGCCAGGAAAAGAAGACGCCGCATTCAACGCAATACAAGAGTGTATCGCAGGACTACTGCGCGACATCGATGGCGATAGAGCTGCCGCATATGGTGGCGGTCCTGGCCCCGAAAATGGCCGCGACGGGTACCGCTCATCTTCCTTCCAGCTATTCTCCTGCTGCGGAGCTGCCTCCCGATCGGGCTTCCCTGTAAATCTGGTAACGACCCCGGAAGAGGGTCATGTTTTCGCGTAATTATCTTTTTATTTCATGAACAATTCGATTGGGAACGGGCTTGCCGAGCCTGCGTCCCGGATGTATATATCTCTGCGTATCGCGTCGGCCATGTGCTTTATCGGCCACGGGATATTCGGGATCATCACCAAACCCATCTGGTGCAACTATTTTGCCGTCTTCGGCATCGGTCATGACATGGCGTACCGCCTCATGCCGATAGTCGGGATGATGGACATAACCATGGGCCTTATCCTATTGTTTTACCCGGTGCGGATCGCAGCTTTGTGGCTCGTCATCTGGGGGTTCGTAACGGCTTCGTTGCGGCCCCTATCCGGCGAGCCTTTCGCCGAGATGGTCGAGCGGGCCGGCAACTATGGCGCTCCGCTCGCTCTTCTCTTTCTTTCCGGTGGCGTAAATGGCAGCTTGTGGGTTCGCCTCAAGGGTCCGGCGCTGACAGGCCGCGCCCGTGCCAATGCCCTGCTTTGTCTTCGTATCGCCGTCTTTCTACTGTTGCTTGGTCACGGCTGGCTGAACCTTATCGAAAAGAAAGGACTGCTCCAGCAATATTCCGGCCTTGGCTTTTCCGAACCCATCAAAACCGCTTTTTTCGTTGGCCTTTTCGAAATACTGGCCGCGGCGGCAGTCCTTGTACGACCCGTGCGGCCCCTGCTGCTCGTGCTTGTCGTCTGGAAAATGGGTACCGAGCTGTTCTACCCGCACTATGAGCTGTTCGAATGGATCGAGCGGGGCGGCAGCTATGGCTGTCTGCTGGCGTTGTTCTTCGGCCTGGATAAAAGCGTCACCGTCAACATACCCCTGCTAAACAAAACATCAATACAAACTAACACAAAATGAGAAAGATCGCTTTTGCAATGCTTCTGCTTATCGGACTAACTTCTTATCAAAACGCCAGTGCCCAGGGCTGTGTCGCCATCCGCAGCACCGGCGGCTTCTGTGCGGCTGGTGGCGAGGAACATATCGACTCGACCAGCAAATGGCAGTTCAGCGCCAACAACCGGTATTTCCGCAGTTTCCGGCATTTTATCGGGACTGACGAACAAAAACAGCGTCAGACCCTTGGTACGGAGGTCATCAATCACCAGTATACCCTCGACATGGCGTTATACCGCCTGCTGAATCCCCGCTGGTCGCTCATGATCGACGTTCCGATCGAGGCCAACTCCCGGTCATCGCTGTACGAACACAACAATTTAGGCCGTTTCGTTACCCATTCCTTTGGCGTCGGCGATATCCGTCTGGCTGCTTATGCCTGGGTGCTCGATCCGGTAAAGATGCCCAGGGCGAATGTGCAGGTCGGCCTCGGGCTCAAGCTTCCAACCGGAAGCTATAATTACTCCGACTATTTCCACCTGACCGACAGCACGAAACGCCTGGGTCCCGTTGACCAGTCCGTCCAGCTGGGCGATGGCGGCACGGGCATTACCTTCGAGCTGAACGCCTTCTACAATATCTCCCACGCCGTAGGCTTCTATGGCAATTTCTACTATCTCGTCAATCCCCGCGAGGTCAACGGGACATCTACTGCGCGTGGCGGAACGGCTTCGGCCTCTGCGGTCAAGAATGGCAGCGATGTCATGAGCGTTCCCGATCAGCTGATGGCGCGGGTTGGCGTCAACGTAATGGCGGGCCGCTGGGCCTTTTCCGCGGGCGTACGCGACGAGTGTCTTCCGGTCCATGACCTCGTTGGCGGCAGCAACGGGTTCAGAAGACCGGGATATATCATCTCCGCCGAGCCGGGCGTGACTTATGTGATGAACAAGGTTTCCCTCTATGCCTTCGTTCCGGTGGCCCTGGTTCGCAACCGCACCCAGAGCGTCCCGGACAAGATAACT
>JAFDYE010000768.1 GCA_018267585.1 Bacteroidota bacterium | reverse complement strand
GCATTTTGCAAAGCAATGGTGGCGTTTTGAACCTTTTGAACGGCGACATCGGCAGCGACGATGATCTCCCGGATAATATCCGTAAACTGGGCGCTGGCTTTGACCGTGGGCAGCAGGAAGGAAAGCAGGAAAATAGGGACGATGAGTTTCCAACGTTTCATGGTGGACGGATGTTGATGGATGATTAAGCGGCGGTGCGCATTTCCAACGCCAGCATGCTGATGCCGCGCCGTAGGCCGCCGAATTTTTTGGCGTATGCCTGAACGTGAACTTTTTCTTTCTCTTCGGTCGTGTAGGCCAGGTACTCCTCCAAACTGACTTCTGTCCGGTAAACCTTGCTCAGCTGACCGCCGAGGCTAATAAAGACTTCCTTGTATTTTCGATGAGGATCGTTGGCCTTGTTAAGCGACATGACGAGGGACCTCTCCTTGTCGGTCAGCCCTAACAATTCCTGAATCTGGTCGAACTTGTTTTGATATTTGGACTGATCGAGTAGGATTTTGCAGTCCGAGTTATTGACGATGGCCTGTTTGACGATGGGCGACGAGATAATGTCTTCGACATCTTGTGTGACCACGATGGCCTCCCCGTAAAATTTCCGGACGGTCTTGAACAGATATTTAATGTATTCTGAGAAGCCGTTACGCATAAGTGCCTTCCACGCCTCTTCGATCAAAATGACTTTTCGAACCCCTTTCAGCTTTCGCATTTTGTTAATAAAGACCTCCATGATGATGATCGTAACCGTCGGGAATAGGGGGGAATCCTTAATATTATCCAGCTCAAAAACGATCATGGGTTGGTACAGCAGGTCCAGATTCTTGCGGGCATTGAGCAGGTAGTCATATTCACCGCCGCGGAAGTAGGGTCGCAAGACATACAAAAAATTGTCGATGTCGAAGTCCTTCTCTTTGATGCCTTCTTCCCGGAGCAGGGGAAGAAAGCTATCCCGGAGATATTCGTAGAAGGTGTCAAAACAGGGAAACAATTCCGCATGGGCGCGAAGGTGATCGAAATAGCTCTGCAGGGCATTGGACAGGGAGACATATTCCGCCCGGCTGTAGTTTTCGTCGTCTTTTTTCCACAGGCTGAGGAGCAAAGTCTTGATGGATTCCTTCTTCTCGATGTCAAGGTTGTCGTCGCCCAGAAAGAACGGATTGAATTGGATGGGCTCCTGGTCGGAGTAGGTAAAATAATAGCCGCCCAG
>JAFDYE010000767.1 GCA_018267585.1 Bacteroidota bacterium | reverse complement strand
CCGATGGCGCCGGGGGCGGTGGCGTTCCATATCCACCAGGTGGTGGCGGCGTTCCAGATGACCATCGAGAGGTAGACCCAGCCAAAGAATTTTTTCCGGCGTATGCCCTGGCGTTCGAGCCAGAGGAGAGGGATGAAGGCGATAAAGATCAGGAAGGTGAGGGGGGATATGGGCCAGGCCGCGAATAGCAAGAGGCCGGTAAGCACAGACAGAAGAAGGGGAGAAAGCTTTTTCAAACTGTGAATCTTTTTGTTGTGTGGTAAAAATACATTTAATCACCGGGAGATGGGGAAAGAAAAATGCCCCGGAGCCGGGGCATTTTTAAAAGATAGTATACCTGACTAGCGGCTATAGTTAGGGGCTTCCTTGGTGATCTCGACGTCGTGTGCGTGGCTTTCTTTCATGCCGGCGTTGGTGATCTTGATGAACTGGGCCTGTTGCTGCAGGGTGCGTACGTCTTTTGCGCCGCAGTATCCCATTCCTGCCCGGAGGCCTCCGACGTATTGCTGGACGACTTCCGAGAGGTTGCCTTTGAAGGCTACGCGGCCTTCGATGCCTTCGGGGACGAGCTTTTTGATATCGTCTTCGACGTCCTGGAAATAGCGGTCGCTGCTGCCCTGGGTCATTGCTCCGATGGAGCCCATGCCGCGGTATTGTTTGAATTTTCTTCCTTCGTAGATGATGGTTTCGCCGGGACTTTCTTCGACGCCTGCGAATACGCTGCCCATCATGACGAGGTTGGCGCCTGCGGCGAGCGCTTTTACCATATCACCGGTGTAGCGGATGCCTCCGTCGGCGATGACCGGGATGTTCCTCGATCTGAGTGCGGAGGCGGCTTCCATTACGGCGGTTATCTGGGGGACGCCGGCTCCGGCGACGATGCGGGTGGTGCAGATGGATCCGGGGCCTATCCCGACCTTAACGGCGTCTGCGCCTGCGTCTGCCAGGGCTTTTGCTCCTGCGGCGGTGCCGATATTGCCTGCCACGACCTGTAGCTGTTTGAAATTCTTTTTCAGGGATTTGAGGGCGTTGATGACGCCGATGTGGTGGCCGTGGGCGCTGTCGAGCGTTACGATGTCGACTCCGATCTGCTGCAGGGCGCTGGCGCGGTCGAGCAGGTCTTTTGTGATGCCGAGGGCGGCGCCGACCAGCAAGCGGCCGTAGGAGTCCTTTACGGCGTTGGGGTAGCTGGACAGCTGGAGGATATCCCTATAGGTTATGAGGCCGATGAGCTTGCCTTGTCTGGAGATGACGGGAAGCTTTTCGATCTTGTATTTCTGGAGGATCTTTTCTGCTTTTTTCAGGTCGGTGCCTTCGGGTGCTGTGACCAGTCTGTCTTTGGGGGTCATCACTTCGCTGACCTTTTTTCGTGGGTTGTCTTCGAAGCGGAGGTCGCGGTTGGTGAGGATGCCGACGAGGACGTTGTTGTTGTCGGTGACGGGGATGCCGCCGATCCTGTTCTCTTTCATGAGGCGCAGGGCGTCGCCGATGGTGGAGTCTTCGTTGAGGGTGATGGGGTCGAGGATCAGTCCGCTCTCGCTGCGTTTGACCTTCCGCACCTGTTCGACCTGCTTGTCGATGCTCATATTCTTGTGGAGGATCCCGATGCCGCCTTCTCGTGCGAGGGCGATGGCGAGGGTGGCTTCTGTAACGGTGTCCATTGCTGCGGATAGCATGGGGATATTCAGCGTGATGCTTTTGGTCAGCTTGCTTCGAATATCGACTTCGCGTGGGAGTACCTGGGAAAACGCGGGGAGTAACAGTACGTCATCGAATGTGAGTCCTTCTCCGAAAAACTTTGAGGGGGAGGCCTGCTTTCCAGCAGAGGAATTGTTTCTTGCCATGTGCAAAGATAGGGTAGCGGGGTGGTATGGTCCAAATTTTTTGTCCGCGGGGCTTAGGCGAGGCGGTATCTCTTTCCTGGCAGTGAGCAGATCAGTCCTTGTAATTCAAGGTTAAGGATGTCTTTGGCGACGGCTGAAAAATCCAGCTGACTTTGTATGCGTATGTCGTCCAGCGAGAGGGTTTTGTTGTCTGTGAACAGAGCGAGCAGGGTTTTTTCGGGGCTGGAAGGGGTGTATGTATTTGTGGGGAAAGAGAGGGTTGTCTGTGCGGCGGGGCGGGCGGCGGGGTAATCCCAGGCCATGCTTTTGTGCAGCTGTTCGCCGGAGAGGAGGAGCTCGGCTTTTCCCTGCTGGATGAGCCAGTTGCAGCCGGCGCTGTGGTCGTCGTTGAATCTGCCTGGTACGGCGAAGATCTTTTTGCGATAGGCTTCTGCGTTGCCGATGGTGAGCATGCTTCCTCCTTTCCGCCGGGTCTCTATGACGATGAGGGTGTCGCAGAGGCCTGCGATGAGGCGGTTGCGGAGGGGGAACTGGTATGTTTCGGGTGAGGTGTCGATGTTGAACCTGGTGAGGAGGCCTCCGTGCTGCAGCATTTCTTTTGCCAGGCCGCGGTGCTGGTAGGGATAGATGTGGTTAAGTCCGTGGGCCAGGATGCCTACTGTAGGGATATCGTATTTCAGCGAGGCTCTGTGGGCGCAGGCGTCGATGCCTAAGGCCAGGCCGCTGACGATGAGCAGGTCGGGCCGGGCGAGCTGGCGGATGAGCTGTTCTGTTATTTCGAGGCCGTGGTCGCTGGGGTCTCTTGTGCCTACGACCGAGATGACCTTTTTTGTGTTGAGGTTCGCGTTGCCGTTATAGAACAGGAGGAGGG
>JAFDYE010000766.1 GCA_018267585.1 Bacteroidota bacterium | reverse complement strand
GATCTCCGGATTCAATTACCTGGTCGTCCCATCCGCAACATCGAGAAACGATACGATCTTATGCTCGGGCAGTGCCGATACACTCGTCAGCTCAGCCCCACACAACAACCAATGGTATAGGAACGATACGCTCCTTGTCAACGATACGGCCCGGATACTGATCGTGAGATCCGGCGGCATTTACTCTGTTGCGGGAACGCTTAATGGTGTCACTACCCCGATGTCCCAGGGCATACATGTAACAGTTATCCCTACTCCGCCGATTCCTTTGATCACCGCCGACTCGGCCGGTCTCCTGTCATCCGATGTATCCGGCAATCAATGGTATAAGGACACCACGGCGATCACGGGGGCAACCGGTCAACGTTACAAGCCGTCAGGTCAGGGGGACTACTCGGTGAAAGTTACAGTCAACGGCTGCTCCAGCCCATTTTCAGCCGTCTACGACTATATGCCGCCTGTGCCCACTACGTCGGTGAACAACTCGATCTACTATAGCCCCAATCCCATGGGCAACTTCCTTACGCTGAAGTTCGACCCGATATATGTCACCGGGGTGAGCGTCGAGCTTTACGATCTGAATGGAAACCGGGTCCTCCTGCGTATGGATGTATCCAACGGGGATAAGATCGATGTCTCCGGCCTCATGCCTGGAGTATACGTTATCCGCATCCGGGCGAATAACGGACAGATCACGATCGTCAACAAACTGCTAAAGCTGTAAAATCATTTTTAATGAAAGATGCTGGGTTCTGCCGTCTTAATAGATTCATGTCCAAAATTATACGAATTCTAATCCTGTCAATGAGGTGTTTTAAAGCATTTTCGAGCCAGACTCGCAAGAGCGGACAAATGAAAAAACCAGCGCGCCTTTGGCGCGCGGAGGTCGTTGGGTAAGGCACTCGCAGGGGTATCGCAATCAGCGGAGCTAATCCCGCCCGGGTCACTTAGGCCGCACTCTTTTGTGCGGCTTTTTATTGAGTTCTTCTCGTCATTGCGAACTCACCGGGGGCCTGGTCAAGGGAGATTGGAGCGATATGGATTTCGGGTTCAACCCAGGTCTGATACTGCCTGTCGCCACGGATGTCGTTTCTTTGACCTCGCATTTGTATGCGTCGAAGATCGCCAACAAGATGGCCAAGGCCCGTCTGGATAAATACAAGGATAAGATGGATATGAAGTACAACGTGAATATGAGTGTGGGCGTCGATTATGGTGCGTATCCCGATTTCGATCATGGTGGCAGTTATATCGCGCTTGATCCGGCGAACGACAAGTATCTTTACGATCCGGTCGGCATCTATGCGCAGGTCGAGCTCACGGGTGGATTCGGGATCAACAAGGTCATGAACGTTGAGATCACCGGTCTCAAGTTTCCCGACCTTTCGAATATTAAATTCCATTTACCTTTATTGAAGCTGCCCTTTACGATGTCGGGCAGTATGAATTTTTCGAGCATCTATACAAATATTTACCGATACGGAAGAAAATGAGAAGCATAAAAAATTGTACAAGACTGATGGTGATCGCGGCCTGTTTTTCGGCTTGCGGGACTGCGAAAAGAAATCTACAATCCGGCGTTCAGACAGGGATAGACAGAGTTCTTGCCGTCCCGGCAATGGTGAGCCATTCGTTGGAGGATGCTGCGAAGACTATCTATGTGCACGGCGGGCTGAAGGACGGAACCACCGTAACGATCGAGCATTTTGACGCAGAATTCTACGGGCGGCAGGATTCGTTCCCGATCCGGATGAACAATATCCAATTTTATCGTTCGGGTGACTCGGTGCATTATGAAAATTTCCATTTCCCTGGCTGGGATACCAGGAAATATGCGGATACGATGCGAAGCAGATACCGATGCAGTTATCGGGTACCGGGGTCGGGCGGCGCTGGATGCCTGTCGGGCGCCTATTCGGTCATGAGCGGCAAGATCGAGCGCGTTGCCGCCCCAGGTCCTTGCGCTCCTTAAACCTTATTCAACAACATTGAAAAAATTGCGGTAATGCAAAAATATTTTATGATCATCTGTGGCTGGGCGCTGACGCTGACCGTGGCTGCGCAGGAACCTGCGGTGCATCATCTGAGCCATCCCGCACAACTGGCTGTCAGGCAATATAGCGCTATCGCTTCGGTCGAGGTGTTGAGCAATCTGGCCGATTCTGGGTCATCAATACGCTGCGCGCAGGAACGGATTCAACGCGTACCGGTACCGTGTCTTTCGTTCAATATGTCTGCAATACGGGCGCTGCTGCGGCCAGCGAGTTTTTGACAGATAGTACGAAGATCTTTGCTGCCGATGCGGCGAATACGGCAGGGCAGCGTACTATCATGTTCAAAGTGTTCGTGGGTCGGTAACCGTCCCGGATGATCCCGGTCTGACTAATAGGAATGTCATACAATCAATTGAACGATTGGCGAAACTCCAGCGGCGAGGTATTTGTTTTGGTCCTGAACAGTTTGCTGAATGATTGCGGATGTTCAAAGCCTAATTCGTAAGCGATCTCGCTCACGGAGAGCTCTGTGGAGGATAGTTTTTCTTTGGCTTTTTCGATCAGCTTATCGTGAATATGCTGCTGCGTGCTTTGGCCGGTAAGTGTTTTGAGCAGCCGGCTCAGGTAATTAGGTGAAAAGTTCAATTTTTCGGAGATATAAGTTACTGTCGGCAAGCCTTGTTTCAGGAGCTGATCGCTGTTAATATAATCCGCCAGCACGGCTTCCAGCTTGTCGAGCACCTGGAAATTGACCATCCTGCGGGTGATAAACTGCCGGTGATAGTACCTATCGGTGTAAGTTAATAGTAATTCGATCTGCGCAATGATGATGCTCTGGCAAAAATCATCCACATTGGAGCGGCATTCCTCGTCAATCTGCTGCATAATGCCGATCAATCTTTTTTCTTCTTTGGGCGAAAGGAATAAGGCCTCATTTACCGAGTAATCGAAATACTCATATTTCTTTATGGTCCTGGCAAGCGGTGTATTCCAGAGAAAATCGGGATGGATAAGCAGGTTCCATCCCGTAGGTTTTTGTTCCCGGGTGTGATCCATCTCAACCCTTAAGACCTGTCCCGGTGACATGCAGAACATGATCCCTTCATTAAAATCATAGGCCTGCTGCCCATATTTCATTTTTACGTTGAAATTCCGTTTGATAGCGATGGAATAAAAATCCATTATGCGGCTGAACGGCGCGGTGCATTGTCGTTGGATATCCTCAAATCTGGCCACGCTCACCAGCGGGTGCTGCACCCTGGGCAGCTCCATAAATTCGTGGAACTCGCTAATGGTTTTAAGCCGTATAGGCGACCGGTCAGGCATCCTGCAATCTAATCAATTGTTATAGTATGCAGCGGCAAATTCCCTGACGAATTCCGTCAGCTTTGTCTTACCAGGGGCCGGCTTGTGTTTTTCATAATCGCTACGCAATAAGCCGGTATGGATGGCAGCGCCTAATTCCACCAGCAGATCGGTGATCACTTGCGGCCTGCCATGTGCCAGCATGAAATCTTTCACCTGCGCGTCGGTAAGGGTTAGCCATTGCAGGTGTGGCTTGCCGATGGCTTCGCCGATCAGCTTAGCGACCTCGTTGCAGGTATATTCATCGCTGGCTATATAGCGTATCCTGCTTTGCGGACCCGGATCGGTAAGCTCTTCGGCGGCGGCGGCTGCAATATCCAGCGGAGATACCATCACCAGCAGATCATCCCCGCCAAAGTTGCTGCCGATAATGCCCTGCTCCTTTATCATGCCCATGAAATGGTACAGGTTATAGTAGAAGTACCCGGGGCGAAGACAAGTGACCGCGACGTTTTCCAGGTCATTTAAAATGCGTTCGGCCTGGTGCGATCCCACGATAATGCCTGTACCTGCTTCGAGGTCTGCGCCATAGCTGCTCAGGTAAACGATATGTTTTACCCCCGCGCTTTTTACGGCTTGGGCATATGCGGTGGCGACGTTGCGATAGTATCCGATCATATCGGGCGCGCCGAAATTGGGCGGCGTCATGCCGTAAACGGCGTCTGCACCTGCAAAAGCTGTTTTTAAAAACGCGGCGTCTTCGACCGACCCGATAGCCGCCGATGCGCCTGAAGCGACAATGTCTTTCCGCCTGTCTGGTTTGCTGCTGATGACGGTTACCTCGTGACCTTTTGCGATCAGCTCCTGTGCAAGCGGTTTGCTGATATTTCCCAGGGATCCTGTTACTACGATCTTCATACTGTTGTTTTTAGCGATACAAATGTCTGCCGTATCGGGAAAACACGCGTAGCCGATTCTCGCTTTTCTGTAGCCGAAATATCCCGCCGGTTCAGACCGGATGGTTTGAAAATAAGGAATATACAGAGGATTGCAATCGATTGCAGTTGTTAATATCATACCGGCGCGCAGCTTCACCGGCGAAGTCGTCCGGGACGGGTTTGTGAGCGGTGAATAGAGGTCAATTGGCAGATAAAATTGCATCATTCCCGTTGTCAAATCCACACTAAGTTTGACCTCAAATTCTGCTTGACATGCGAAAATTGATCTTATTACCCGTACTTCTCCTGGTCCTGCTGGTATTCCAGTCCCGGGCGCAGACCGGCGCCATTACGGGAGCGGTAAGGGATGAAAAAGGAAATCCATTGCCCGGCGCGACAGTAACCGTAAAGAACACGAAGGTTTCCACCACTGCCGACGCCGCCGGCAGTTTCAGGATCACCCCTCCCGGGATCAACCGAACCCTGGTCATTTCCTATATAGGGATGCAAACGCAGGAAATGACGGTGAAAGGGGAGTCTGCGGGATCGATCGTCCTGAAAGCTTCTTCCGCGAGCCTCGGCGATGTCGTTGTCGTGGCCTATGGAACCGTAAAAAAGAAAGATCTCACCGGCTCTGTGGAAGTCCTGTCGGGCAATGATCTGATCAGGGGAAACCCGACCAACCTCGTCTCCGGCATGCAGGGTAAGATGGCCGGGGTGGTTGTCAGTCAAAGCGATGGTGCGCCCGGCGCCGGCTTGAATGTCGTCATCCGGGGAGCCAACTCTTTTGTCGGCGCCCAGCCCCTGTATATTGTGGACGGGATACCCTACGTCATAAGCAATAACGACGCGACGCCGGGTTCTGTCTCCGGCAGCGAGCAGTCCACCGTCAATGCCCTTTCCTTTATCAACACCAACGACATCGAGTCGATCACCACGCTGAAAGACGCAAGCGCCACCGCCATTTATGGCTCGCGTGGCGCCAACGGGGTGATCATCATTACGACGAAAAAAGGAAAAAAGGGTGAAGACAGGGTGGAGGTCGACGCCAACCTGGGAGTTTCGAAGGTGATCCGGGAGATAAAAATGATAGACGCGTTCGGTTATGCTTCGATGCAAAACGAAGCCGTCAGCAACGCCAACTATTTCGAGCCGGGGCCGACGCCGCGCACCCTGCCCTTCCCCGGAGAGCTGCAGCGGTCGCCGACCAACCCCGACAGCACGGTCTATTTTCCCGGACCGAAAGACTTTATCGGGAAGAGCAACGACTGGCAGAGAGAGATATTCCAGACGGGCGTCACCAATAATTATACGGTAAACGTTTCCGGCGCCAACGATGCCGGCAGCTATCTTATTTCCGGCAGCTATATCGATCAGACGGGCGTGATACAGGATTCCCGCTTCAAACAGATGGGTATCCGGGCCAACCTGACCCGGAACGTAAAGAAATGGCTGACGGTGGGCTCCAATACCAGCTTTAACCGCAGCACCAACCAGCTGGTCAAGACCAACAACGAAGACCTGAGCGGCGGGGTCGGGGTGGTGAAAGCAGCGCTGGCCTTTTCGCCGACGGCGCCGCTGCGCGATTCGACTACCAATCAATTTACAGCAGCCACCCAGGTGTCCAACCCCTATGTCTATGTACATAGTGTCAAGAACCAGGTCCTGGTGTCGAATATCTTTTCCTCCAACTATGTGGAAGCTACGATCCTGAAAGGTCTGACCTTCCGCCAGAACCTTGGCATCAGCTATTATAACAACCAGCGGGAGCAATACTATCCCAGAACTGTCTATGAGGGCTTGTCTTATCTGGGCCTTGCCTATCAGTCCCAGGGATGGTACAATACGATCACTTCAGAGAGCATTCTCAACTATTCGAAGACCGTCGGCAACCACCAGCTGGTATTCCTGGGCGGATTTACCTATGAAGATGACCAAAGCTCGACAAAGAACCAACAGGCCAGCAATTTTGTGAACGACCAGCTGCAGGATAATAATATGAGCGGCGGGCAAAGCATGCCTATCCTTACCAGCAACAGGACCAAAGGCGATCTTGCCTCTTTCCTGGCCCGTGTGACGGATAACATCAAGGACCGCTATCTCTTTACCTTGTCCTTCCGCGATGACGGTACCAGCAAATTCCAGCAGAAACACAAATGGGCGCAGTTTCCTTCCGGTGCTTTTGCCTGGCATTTCTCTAATGAGCCTTTTATGCAGGACCTCACGGGAGTGCTCAGCGACGCCAAGCTGCGGGTCGGCTATGGCCGTACGGGCAACCAGGGGGTAGGGTCATATATGACGCTATCCAAGCTCATACCCTATCCCTATACTTTCGGAGGAAGCCTGGCCAACGGCTATGCGGACGACTACTACGCGGGCCCGGGCAACGCGGATCTCCGATGGGAGACCACCGACCAGTACGACGCCGGCCTGGACCTGGGTCTGTATAAAAACCGCATAGTTTTTCACGCCGATATCTACTACAAACGAACCCACGACCTCCTGCAGAATATCACCATTCCGCCAACCACGGGGTTCGGAACGCAGCTGGTGAATCGTGGGGAGGTGGAAAATAAAGGTCTCGAGCTCAGTGTCTCGGCCATCGCGGTCACGAATAAAGACTTCAGCTGGAACCTGTCGGGCAATTTGTCCTTCAACAGGAACAAGATCGTCAGCCTGGGAGGCGGCGTCACTCAGCAATTTGCAACCCGTATCAATACCAATGGCGACCAGCCTTTCGTTCAGAAGGTGGGGCAGCCGATCGGCGCATTGTATGGCTACGTAGAGCAGAATATTTACCGGAATGAGGCCGAGGTGAGGGCGGATCCGGTCATGGCCGGCCAGCCCGACGCCATCATCAGGCGCACTGTCGGTGAGATCCGGTACAAGGACCTCGACCATGACGGAGCGATCACTCCCAAAGACCAGACGCTCATCGGCGATATCAATCCCAAGTTTACCTACGGGCTGACCAATAGCTTCACCTACAAGAATTTTGACCTGAACTTCCTGATCCAGGGCGTTTACGGGAATGATATCATCAACATGAACACTTATTTCCTTTCGAATATCGGCGGCTTCAATAACATTACGCAGAAGATGTGGGATGACCGATGGACCTTTACCAATTGGGAAAATGCCAAGGCGCCGAAAGCCGAGCAGCAGTACTGGCGGGCATTCAAATTTACCCGGCGTTTCGTCGAGAACGGGTCTTATGTCAGGCTGCGAAATATTACGCTCGGCTATAATTTCCGGTCGAATATCCATTTTATCCAGACCCTGCGCGTCTTTGCCACCGCCAACAACCTGGTGACGATAACGAAGTACAGTGGCTACGATCCCGATATCAACGGCTATGGTAACGATCCATCCCGCCGCGGTGTCGACATGGGCGGTTATCCCAGCTCGAAAGTTTATAACCTGGGCGTACAATGCGTCTTCTAAAATTGTTTGTCATGAAAAAATTAGTCTTTCTTTTTATACCGGTAGTATTCCTGTCGGCTTCCTGCAAAAAGGTGCTGACGGAGACACCCTATAGTTTCCTGTCGTCGGAAAACTTTTATAAGGACGCGGCTGACGCTACGGCCGCCGTCAATGGCGTCTACGACACCTTCTGGGGCTGGGGCCTGATGAAGCAGCCCTACTGGCTGACCGATCTGGACTGCGACCACGCGATGGGCGCCGACTGGTTCCTGGGAAATATCGGTGCGGGCAACCCGTCGGCCTTCTGGGGGATCAATAATATCTGGAGCGACCACTATCTGATGATCAGCCGCGCCAATGCGGTGCTGGAGGATATCCAAAAGGCCCCGATGGACCAGGACCTGAAGAACCGCCTTATCGGTGAAGCCACCTTTCTTCGCGGCTGGTCCTACTTCGACCTCGTCCGTATCTATGGGGCCGTGCCGGTGCACCTGAGAACGGTTGCTTCCGGCGATAAGCCCGATATGCCCAAGTCTTCCGTGGCCGAAGTGTTTAATGTGGCGATCAATGATTTCAAGACGGCGGAAAAGCTGCTGTTCCCCGCCAGCGACACGCGCTCGGGCGAAAAAGGCCGGGTGACGCGTGGGGTAGCCTCCGCGTTTATTGCGAAAGCCTATTTGACGATGGCTTCCGGTTCGTTGAAAGGCGGGTCCCTTACCGTCCGTGGCGGCCAGGACAACGCCCAGTATACATATGCCAAGGACGTCGTCGCCGGTTATGAGAACTTCGACAGCCGGTCCTATTTTGACAGCGCGCGGATGAAGAGCCTGGAGATACTCAACAGTGGCGAATATTCGCTGTTTCCCAATTTCATGGATATCTGGCAGGTGGGCAGCCGCAACCAGAAAGAGCATATGTGGGAGATACAGGCGCAGACGGCGAACGCCAACCTGGAAACCAATCTTTTCTATTATTTCAATGCCGCCATGCCCGACCGCAGCGGGGTTGCCGCTACCTGGATGACGGACAATCACTACAAGGACTACGAACAGGACGACGACCGTATCCTGAAAGGCGTCGCTCACCAGTATATTGTCGATTATCGCAACCCGCAGTATACGAACTATATCCTCTATCCGGAGGAAGATACAGCCTTGTACAAGAAGGATGCAGCGGGAAATACCTATGCCTGGAACGGGACCTACTATGACCGGGCGTATTCGAATAAATACAGCTATGTCAACGACCCCGGTCCCAGTAATTCGGACAATTTCTTTCCCATGCTTCGCTATGCCGAGGTCATGCTGATGTATGCCGAGGCGGAGAACGAGGTCAACGGACCTACTGCCGCCGCTTATAAATACGTCGATTCGATACGGCTTCGCAGCCATGCCAGTCCGACGCCCGCGGGTCTCTCGCAGCAGCAGCTGCGGTCTTTCATCTTCGAAGAGAGGGGCAGGGAGTTCACTTTCGAAGCGCAACGACGGTATGACCTTTTGCGCTGGGGTGTATACCTGCAGGTCATGAACAAGCTAGGGGTCATTATCCAGGGCAACGACAGGCTCACCAAGGTGCGCGCCCCGCGTAACCTGCTCTTCCCGATATCTACCGACGAGATCAATACCAACAGCGCGCTGGGGGGCAATAACCCCGGCTGGTAACGGGTAATCATTCATCAACAAAAATGTCAACACATGCTTAGCTATAAACGTTTTCTCTTCGGAGCTGTTGCCGTCTTCGTGGCAGGCCTCCTGGGAACGGCCTGTAAGAAATCGTCTTCGGACCACTATAACCCGCCGACCATTACCCGCGTCGCCCGGCCGCTGGATACCGCCGGGTTGACTTCCGGAAGCTTTACACAGTGGGTGATCATCTACGGCGCCAATCTGGCTTCCACGCAGTCGGTCTCCTTCAACGACCAGACCGTCCCTTATGCGGCGCTGTACGCCTCGGATACCTCGGTGACGGTGCAGATACCCCGCGCCATCCCCCAAAATGTGTCCAATAAGATAACGGTAACGACAAAAGGAGGAACGGCCACCTATGCTTTCACGGTGCTGATTCCGGACCTCCAGGTGAACGACATGTTCAACGAGTGGGTGGAGGCGGGCGACACGCTGACCATTCTCGGCCAGAATTTCGACCTCTACGGCCTCGACACCTCCGCCACCAGCGTGGGCTTCGCCGGCGGCGTCACGTCGAACGTGGTTGCGGGAACGGCCACTGCGCTAAAAGTGATCGTCCCCGCTGGCGCGCAGGCCGGACCGCTGACGATCAAGGGACCGGCTCCCCTGAACATCAGCCGCACGACGGTCGCCTGGTACAAGGACAACCGCAATTTCCTTTTCGATATGTCCAATTTCAACGGATGGAACGGGGCCAGCTTCCTTTCCTCCGGTCCTGATCCAGCGCCCATCAACGGTCCCTATTTCAAGGTAGCCAAAAGCTGGCAGGGCGGATGGAACTGGGACCCCTTCTGCAGCAACAACTGCGCGATGCCCGCCGAGCTGGTCAGTGACCCCACGCAATACGTCAACTATGCGTTGAAGTTCGAAATGAATGTCCCCGCCGGTCCGCCGTCGATGCCGCTGAAACTCTATATGTGTTTCAACAGCGGCAATTTCAAGGAATTTTTCTTCGACGTCAGCGGCACGGGCAGCTATCCGTTTACGACCAACGGCAAGTGGCAGACATTTACGGCCCCGTTGAGCGCCTGGGGCAACCTGCAGGGGTTCAGCTTTTCCAATCCTATCATCATGGAGTTCATGCTGAAGGATTCCAATCCAAGCCAGAGCAATTTTTCCATCTGTAATTTCCGGATGGTCAGGATCAAATAAAAAGTACACCAAAGACCTATCATGCGATCTATCCTCAAGTCTGTTACCCTGGTGAGCGTCGTTATGCTGGCCCTTTCCGTCAGAGGACAGGGGCCGGCCGGCGGCGTTTTCGACATTAAAAGATACGGCGCTAAAGGAGACGGCCGGACCCTCGATACCAAAGCGATCGACAAGGCCATCGCGGCTTGCGTAAAAGCGGGTGGAGGGACAGTAGTCGTTCCGGCTGGCGTATTTGTCACCGGGACGATACGGCTGTTCAGCAATATCGACCTCTATCTGAGCCCCGGCGCGGTGCTGCTGGCTTCGGACAATACCAATGACTATCTTTTACAGAAAGACTTTGGCTTCAGCGGCAGCGGAGCCGGAGGCAAAAAGCTCGGCCTTATCTTTGCAGACAGGGCGGCGAACGTCTCTATCACGGGTACCGGAACCATCGACGGCCGCTCGGAGGCGTTCATGTACGCTGACAGCGTGCAGGTCAGCGGGGAAGAAGACAGCAAATACACCCGCCAGGGGCGTGGCTATATGAACGCGCCGGAAGGCAAGGCCGAAGCGCCGGTTATGTGGAAGGGTGAGTTCGCCGACCGTCCCGGTACGCAGATCGTCTTTCACGCCTGTAAAAAAGTGCTGGTAAGGGATGTTACCGTCCGCAACGCGAACGACTGGACCATGGACATCAACGGCTGCGACGACGCCAAGGTTCTCGGCATCTCCATCGACAACAATATGGGCGTACCCAACAGTGACGGAGTGGACATGTATGATTCGAGGAACGTGATCATCGCCGACTGCGACATCCGTGCGGGAGATGACGCAATCGCCGTGGTGGGTACCAGCAACGTCAAGGTGACCAACTGCAATCTGTATTCCCGGTCCTGCGGTGTCAGGGTGGGGTACAACGGATTCAACGACAACAACTCGGGCAATCTCCTTTTCGACAATATCCGCGTTTACGGCAGCAACCGGGGCGTCGGCATATTCCAGCGCCGTAAAGGGGATATCGCCAATATGCTTTTTTCGAACATGATCATCGATACGCGTCTTTATCCCGGACAGTGGTGGGGGCATGGCGAACCGATCCATATCTCCGCCTTGCCGGGGATCGGCAGCAAAGAGGTAGGCACGCTCAGCAATATCCGGTTCACCAATATCATTGCCCGCGGAGAACAGGGTATTGTCCTCTATGGATCGGATGAAAGCAGCCTGCGGGATATCCGGTTGGAAAACGTGCAGCTCACCCTGGTTCGCGGCCGGCTGACCGATGTCTATGGCGGCAATTTCGATCTGCGTGCCGTCAACGATCCCCGCCAGGGTATTTTCAGGCACGACATTCCCGCCATCTATGCCCGGCACGTAAAAGGGCTGACCATACGCGGATTGGATCTGCGCTGGGGAGATAGTCTGCCGGATTATTTTACCAATGCCATCTTCTGCGAGCAGTTTGAGAACCTGACGGTCGAAGACTTCAGGGGGCATGCCGCGCCTCATGCGTCCGATACGACCGCTGCGATAGTGCTGAAAGAGGGCGTTGACGCCGTCGTCCGCGACGTCAATGGGGCCAGTGTCACGCAGCAGCGGGTGACGGGCTTTAAAGGCGAGGCGGAGGACAACGCTTCCGTGGAGGCCTACGGACAGCCTCCGGGCAGCCTGGCGTATATGAGGGGCGCAGTCTCTGCGACAAGTCCGGCCGCCCCGCCCAAGGGTTTTGTGCGCCGGGAGGGGCTTTCCTTTATCATCGACGGTAAGCCATATCACTATATCGGCGCCAATTACTGGCAGGGCGCGCTGCTGGCGAATGCGGCCGGCGGCAGCGCCGGAAGGCAAAGGGTGCGGCGCGAGCTTGATTTTCTTGCGAAGCACGGGGTGACCAATCTGCGCATCGTTGCCGGGGCGGAGGGTGAGGGGCCGATCGACGGGTCGTGGCGCGTAGGGCCTTCTTTGCAGCCGCGCAAAGGCGTTTTCAGCGAATCCGCCCTGCAAGGACTGGACTTCGTGCTTGCTGAAATGGGCCGCCGTAATATGAAGGCCGTCGTCTACCTGTCCAACAACTGGGACTGGAGCGGCGGATGGCTTCAATACCTCAGCTGGAACGGTCTTCTTCCCGACGGGGAGCTCCGGCGCAAGCTCAGCTGGGATGAAATGCGCGATTATGTAAGCCGGTTTTATACCTGTTCATCGTGCAAGGAAGACTATTTTCTCCAGGTCAAAAAGCTGGTGGGGCGGACCAACAGCATCACTGGAAAGCGGTATGCCGCGGATCCCGCCATCATGGCTTGGGAGCTGGCCAATGAGCCCCGCCCAATGCGTCCCGCGGCCTACGGCGCCTACCGGGAATGGGTCAGCGCAACGGCGGCCATCATCAAATCTGCCGATCCCAACCACCTGGTCACCACGGGGACGGAAGGTATGGCGAGCACGGACGACAATATTGGATTATATTCGGACATACACGCCGACACGAACATCGACTATCTGACTATTCATGTATGGCCAAAGAACTGGGGCTTTTTCAGCGATACGGCCATTGCTGCCGGCATGCC
This sequence comes from Bacteroidota bacterium, assembly GCA_018267585.1. GTDB lineage: Bacteria > Bacteroidota > Bacteroidia > Chitinophagales > Chitinophagaceae > Puia. The sequence continues at coordinate 12,117 of JAFDYE010000766.1, read as the reverse complement.
GCGTATTATCAGCAGCACGCGCAGCTATATCGACAAGCACGTCGGGGTGGCGCGCGGGCTTGGCAAGCCGCTGGTCATCGAAGAGTTCGGGCTGCCGCGCGACCGTCAGTCCTTCGATCCCGCGTCTCCCACCAGCTTGCGCGAAAGCTATTACAAGCTGCTTTTCGGCGTGGTGAAAGAAAGCGTTGCGGCGGGGGGCGGCATCAGCGGCTGCAATTTCTGGGCTTTCGGCGGACAGGGAAGACCCCTCAAAGACCAGCCCTATTGGAAGACGGGAGATGGCTGGCTGGGGGACCCGCCCATGGAAGAGCAGGGCCTCAATGCGGTATTTGATTCGGACAAGGCGTTGTGGGATATTGTCGATCAGTATTCGCTGCAGGCGCCCTTCCGGTAATTGGTATTGTTCCATGAAGCATGCTTTTCTTATACTGATTGTCCTTTCGACCTTTGCCGGCGTGCCTTCTTCGAGGTCTGTTTTTCGAAGCGTGGTTGCCCGCAGCGGCGCCGTCGGCCGGTATGGGCTTTTCCAGCTGGATATCCGCCTCGATTCCGTATATGCCAATCCCTATGACTACGGCGACGTCACCGTCCGCTGCATCTTTGTGGGGCCGGCAGGCGTCTGCGACACGGTAGACGGTTTTTATATGTCGGACTATAGGATCGACACGACCACCGGCGCCATTACCCTGACGGGTGGCGGCCATTTCAGCGTCCGCTATTCGCCGGTGACTTCCGGCAAATGGTCTTACCGGCTTTTTTGTCTGACGAGGAATGGCCGGTCAAATGGTCCGGCGGGACGTTTTAGCTGCTATCCCAATTCCTGCCCGGGGTTTGTCCGCCGCACGGCGTCCGCGTATCTTTCTTTCGATAATGGCGCTGTCTATGTTCCGATCGGGGAGAACATGGGCTGGCCGCATACCAATGCGTATCTTGACTACAGCCGGTGGGTGTCGCGCCTGGCGGCTAACGGCGGCAATTGCATCCGCGTCTGGATGCCCGCGTGGGGGCTGGGCCTGGAATGGCAGAAAGGCAGCAACGGCTATGGCGGTCTTGGCCGGTACAAGCAGCAGAACGCCGGCTACCTGGACTGGCTGCTGGAGCTGTGTGAGGCCAAAGGCGTATTCATGATGCTGAGCCTCGATCATCACGGACAAGTTTCTTCGCAGGTCGATGCCAACTGGAACGGGAATCCATACAACGCCGCTAACGGCGGACCATGTACGCACACCTGGGATTTTTTCGCCGACGAACAGGCGAGGCGCCTGATCCGGAATCGATTTCGTTATATCGCCGCCCGTTATGGCTACTCCCGCAACATCCTGTGCTGGGAGCTTTTCAATGAAGTGGACTGGACCGACGACTTTGCCCGCCACAGATCGGAAGTTACCGCGTGGCATAAAGAAATGGCCGCCTGGCTCAAGCACTGCGACGTGAACCGCCATCTTGTGACGACAAGCTATGGCAGCGCCGTCAACGACCCCGAGTGCTGGCGGCTGCCCGGTCTGGACTTCACGCAAACGCACTACTATACGGACGAGCCGCTGGACAGTGTGCTCAACGCCGGTAGCCGGCTCTATCGGGAATCTTTCGGCAAGCCCACGCTCAACGGCGAATTCGGTCTTTCCGGCGATGGCAGCCGGCTGGCCGTTACGGATGAAGGCGGCATATACGTGCATAATTCACTGTGGTCGACACTGCTGGGCGGGGCGCTGGGACCAGGCCTGCCGTGGTACTGGGACAACTATATCGACCGGCAGGACCTCTATGTACATTTCCGTGCTGTGGCGTCTTTTGCCGCCGACGTCGACTTTATCCGGGACGGGTATGCGCCGGTCCAGCCGTCCCTGCGGCCTTCCGCTGTCAGGGTCTATGCCCTTCGGTCTGCGGACTCCAGCCGGCTCGCAGCATGGATACTCAATAAAGAGTACGGCTGGCGGAGATTGAAGGAAAGAGGCGTCCCGCCGCCCGTCAGCAATGCGCGTATAACGGTGCCGGGAATACGCAACGGCGCCTATCTCCTGACCTGGTCCGACTGCCTGACGGGAAAGACCACTTCCTCAGATACGGTCACGGTAAAGGACGGGATGCTTCGTGTCGTCTGTCCGGGCATAGAGTGGGATAGGGCTTTGCGGATGAAGAGACTTATTTCTTCTCCTTCCTGTATTTGGTAGGGCTCATTCCGTACTGGCGGGTGAAGCTTCGGGTAAAATTACCGGCGTCCGAGAAGCCGACCTTATAAGCGATCTCCGAGACGGTATATTCGCCTGTCAGGAGCAGCTGGCCTGCCATCGCCAGGCGCCTGCTCACGATATAGTCGTGTGGGGTTGCACCGAGCAGGGCTTTCATCTTGCGGTATAGCTGGCGCCGGCTGATCCTGAGCCCTGTCGCAAGGACCTCCACGTCGAAGAGCGGGTCTGCAAGGTGCCGGTCAACCAGCGCTGCCGCCTTGACGAGAAAGTTCCTGTCCAGCGCGTTGACCGGCGGGGCCATCGTGTCTCTGACCTCTTCGGAGGGAGGAGATCCGTCGAAGACTTCTCGGGGGAGAGGAGATCCGTCGAAGGCTTCTCCGGGGAGGGAGGCTCCGTCGAAGACTTCTCGGGGGACAGGGGTTCCGTCGAAATTGACTTTCTGGTATGCTTCCCGCATTCGCCGTCTCGAGTCCAGGAGGCTGTTCACGCAGGCGATGACCACTTCCATATTGAACGGCTTCGGAATATAGACATCTGCTCCCGCGGAATACCCTTCGACCTGGTGTGCGTCGGACTGGCGTGCCGTCAGCAGGACCACCGGGATATGGCTGGTACGCTCGTCCGTCTTGAGGGTACGGCAAAGTACAAGCCCGGTTATGCCGGGCATCATGACGTCGCTGATGACCAGGTCGGGAATTATCTGCAGCGCCTTTTCCAGGCCGGAGGCTCCGTCCGCCGCCACTTCTGTTTTGTAAGCGGGACCCAGCTCGCTGCGAATGTATTCACGCAGGTCGGCATTGTCCTCCACGAGGAGGATGAGCGGCGGTTCTTCGTCATTCTCTTCGGGAGGGGTCGCTTCGGTCCGTTGTAATTGCCGTGCAGCGGCCGGGAGCTCGCCTGGTGCGTCCTCCACCAGTCCAGGCCACCCGACGCGTATGGGCCGGCCGTATTCGCCGGGGGCTATCGCTGGTTGAGAATCTGCGCCTGGTTCGCCGGCCAGTGGAAGGTACAGGATAAAGTCGGCGCCTTTTCCTTCTTCGCTGGCTACCTCCAGCTTGCCTCCATGGAGCTCCGCAAGCTCGCGTGCGAGAGCCAGGCCGACGCCTGTCGACGCCGATTCGAAACGGGTGGTCCCTTCCACCTGGTAGAAAAGTTCGAATACTTTGTCTTTCAGACCGGGTGCGATGCCGACGCCGGTGTCCTGCACGTGAAGCTCGACGCATGGGCGGGCGTCGAGCAGGCCCTTACGGATGAGGATAGTGATAGCTCCGCCGTCCGGCGTGTATTTGAATGCGTTGGAGACCAGGTTGAAAATGATCTTTTCGTATTTGTCGGTGTCCAGCTGTACCTCGATCTCTTCGCCCGGTGGGACAACGGTGAAGCGTATCTGCCGTTCGACCGCGTGGAGATCGAAAAGGCCTGCAATGCTTTTCGTCATTGCGACGATGTTCACCGGGCGCAGATGGGTCTTCAAATGACCGCTCTCCAGCTTTCTCCAGTCCAGCATTTGATCGATAAGCCTTGTCAGCCGCATGGCGTTGTCGTACATGAGCCGGCTGTAGCGCCTTGTCTGGTCGGGGGTAATTTCTCCGCTGATCAGGCGTCGCAGGGGATCGGTGATCAGGGACAGCGGCGTCCGCAGCTCGTGCGATACGCCGGTGAAGAAGCTGAGCTTTATTTCGTTGAGCTCCTTTATTTTTTGCGCGGTCATCTGCTCCAGCCTGATGCGTGCTTTTAACCGCTCGCGTTCCCTCAGGTCCCGATAGATGATGTACAGGAGGGCCAGCAACGCGATCGTATACAGGAGATATGCCCACCAGGTCTTCCAAAAGGGCGGGCGTACTATGATGGACAACATCGTGTCCTGCGAGCTCCATACCCCGTCGTTGTTAGCGGCCTTCACCCGGAAGACATAGCGGCCCGGCGACAGGTTGGTATAGCTGGCGCGGGGTTCGCCGTTCACCATGGTCCAGCTGCGGTCGAGGCCATCGAGCCTGTAAGCGTACTTGTTCTCGGAGGGGGCCGTATAGCTGGTTGCTGCAAAACCTATGGAAAAGTCGGACTGGTCATGAGAAAGCACGATTTCGGCGGACTGTCCAATATCGCCGGTAAGCGGCGATCCCGGCTCCCGGGGCCTTACCGGTTTGTTGAACAGAAAAAAGCCGGTGAGCCGCACCTGCGGGGCGATCCGGTTGTGCGTTTCTTCCCCGGGGTTGAAAACGTTGAAGCCGGAGATGCCTCCGAAGAAAATGCGTCCGCGGCTGTCGCGAAAGCCGGAGCCGACAAGAAATTCGAGGTTCTGGACGCCATTGTGGATGCCGAAATTCCGAAACTCCCCGGTAGCGGGGTTAAGGCGGCTGATGCCTTTGTTCGTGCTTAACCACAGAAAGCCTTTTGTGTCCTCAATAATTCTGTTGACGATATTATTGCTGAGACCCTGGGCTTCATTGTAGACTTTGAAGCGCTGGCTGGCTGGTTCGAAAAGGTCCAGTCCACCGCCCATGGTGCCGGCCCATATACGCCCTTTGCTGTCTTCGCAAAGGGAAAAGACCACCTGGTTGCCAAGATGATGGACGACGTTGTCATAAACGGTAAATTTCCTGGTTGCCGGATCGTATACGCTGATGCCGCCCGAATAAGTGCCTATCCAGATACGCCCGCCATGGTCTTCCATCAGGCAGCGGATATAGTTGTTGCTGATACTGTCCCTGTTGCCGGTAGACCGGTGCCTGGTAATGCTGCCGTCGGGGTGCAGAACGTCGAGACCGCCGCCGTTGGTGCCCATCCAGAGGTTGCCGTTGCGGTCTTCCAGCAGCGCATATATCGAGGGATTGGTAAGTTCATCGGCGCCCGGGCCGGCATGGTAGTGCTTGAACCGGTGCGTCCGAAGGTCAAAGCGGTCGAGGCCGTTACCGTAAGTGCCGATCCAGACTCCCTGCTTATCTCTTGCTGCCAGCAGCGACAGTATTGCCGGGCCGGACGGGCCTTTGTCGCTGCCGGCCTGGGGATAGTAGTGAATAAAACGGCCGGAAGAGGCCTCCCACCGGTTGAGGCCTGCCCCGTCCGTGCCCACCCAGATATCGCCGTTGGCGTCTTCAGTGAAAGACGTCACCTGATCGCCGCTGAGGCTGTTGGGGTCGGATGTTTTGCGGTATACATCAAAATAGAATAGATTCCGGTCGTATTTGTTGACGCCTCCTTTTGCTGTTCCTGCCCAGAGGATGCCCGTTATGTCTTCGCACAGCGACAGGACAGTGTTGTCGCTGAGGCTGCCTTCGCCGTTCAGGGTGCTGCGGTAGTGCTCGAAGTGTTCTTTCACCGGGTCGAACAGATCGAGGCCGTTCTCCGTCCCGACCCATATCCGTCCATCCGGGGCGGGGCAGAGCGTCCGGACGTTGTCGCTGCCGATGCCATCCTGTCCTTTTCCTTTCTGCCGGTTCGCCGGTCTGCCGGAGCGATACGCCCTGAACAAATTGCTGGCCGGATCGAACACGTTCAACCCGCCGCCGTCCGTCGCTATGCAAAGCTTTCCACCCGGACCCTGGGAGATCGCCATAATATGGTCATCGCTGATGCTGCAGGGGTTGTGGTCGTCGTGGAGCCAGCGGGTGAATTTCGCCGTATGGGGATCATAAAGGTCCAGGCCGTTATAGGTGCCCACCCAAATGCGGCCGGCGGCGTCTTCGAAGATCGACTGAATGGTCGGGCTGCTGAGCGTCGTCGGATCGTCCTGGTCGGCCTGCATCTGAGTGATGGTCATCCGGCGCCGGTCTATCAGGAGCAGGCTCCGGAAGGTGCCTATCCACAGTCTTCCCTGTCTGTCCTGCAGGATGCTCTGGATGGCTGGCTCTACGGCGAAGTTCGGGTGAATGCCTATGTCGCCGAGCCGGAGGAATGCGTCCCGGTTGCGGTCGTAAATACATAATCCTCCGCCGAGGGTACCTATCCAAATGCGGTGCTGCTCATCTTCGAAAAGGCATTTGACCTGGTTATCGGAGATCGAAAAAGGGTTTGCGGGATCGTGCCGATAGACGGTAAAGCTGTGTCCATCGTAGCGGTTGAGACCATCCTGGGTACCGAACCACATGAACCCGTAGCTGTCCCGGAGGATACAGTTGACGCTGCTTTGGGACAGGCCGTCGCGGGTCGTAAGGGCGGTAAAATGCCTGGGGGCAGCCTCCTGGCCCAGCAAGCTTTGGTTGGTCAGGAACGAATAAAATACTAACCAGAACACCTTAAAATATGCCTTCCCTTCAGCGCTGCTCATGTCGGATTGTGCAAAGTCTTGTCAAGATATGCCAAAAAAAGCAGAGTCACAGCAACCGGATTAATTTTGTGCACCAATGATATCGCCATGAATGCTAACGATTTACATGAGAACACGTCTCTCGATGACGGAGACTGTCTCAGCTTCCATGCTTATTCCTTTCCGCAGGCTGTGGCGTCAATCAGCCATCCCGCTTACGAATTGCTGGTGCTGCCCGCCGTCGGGCCGTGGGAGGTGACTCTCGGTGAAACGACGATCGCGGTCAACGGCGAACGGCTGCTGCTGACAGGCCCAAAAATAGAGCGGGAATTCTCAGCGTTGCCCGCCGGAGGGACCCTGGTTTCCATCCGATGGCCGGCAGACATTTTCGGCGAGCGCCTGCTCGACAAGAACCAGCTTAGATCCATTGGCGCGCTCCTGGAACAGGCCGGCCGGGGTATCCTGTTCGAGTCGCGGGTCATACCCGACATACGTCAGCGGCTGGCCGTGATGCGACAAAAGAAGGGCTTCGCCGGCGTCCTGGATCTCCTGAGCTTATTGCACCAGCTGTCGACTGCGGAGAGAGAAATGGTGCTGGCCTGCCCTCCCCCCAGTTCCCGGGATGACCCGGAGCCGCCAAGCCGCATAGATTCGGCTGTAGCTTTTATGAGAGCCAATTATTTTCGTCCTATGACGCTCTCAGAGATCGCGCGCAGAGCCGATATGACCAAAGGGGCTTTTTGTCGAAGCCTCCGCAGGCAGACGGGGAAGTCCTATGCGGAAAGCCTTAACGAGATCCGTATCGGCCATATTTGCCGGCTGTTGCTGGAAACTTCCGACAACGTTTCCGAGATCGCCTACCGCGTCGGCTATCAGAATATTCATCACTTTCACCGATCGTTCAAGCGGCATAGGGGCTGCACGCCGAAACAATTCCGGGAAAGGCATAGAATAACGCCCGACGCTTTTTTTCAATTCCAGGGATAATTGGGGGAGATCATTTCGAGTAGTGATTGATCAGGTATATATTAATTACCTTTATTGGAATTGAACAATCGTCCATGCCCAATCCTCCGGAAAATATTCCTCAACTTGTAGGCGAGATTTATCGTACCAGTTCGCGCTCGGTGTTTGCCACCCTGATCCGTTTGCTTAAAGACTTCGATGTTGCCGAAGACGCCGTGCACGATGCGTTCAAGGCTGCGCTTGAACAATGGGGTGAAAAGGGGATTCCTTCGAATCCGGTAGCATGGCTTGTTTCCGCCGGCCGGTTTAAGGCAATCGATCGCATCCGGCGCGAATCGAAATTCGACTCGTTGGAGCAGCACCAGATCGGGCAAACGGGAGCTGAGCTCCCTGATGCTTCCGGACTAATTGACAAAGCGATAGAAGATGATATGCTCCGGCTGATCTTCACCTGCTGTCACCCGGCGTTGTCGCTTGATGCACGCACGGCCATGACCATGCGTGAGGTTTGCGACCTGACCACCGAAGCGATCGCAAGCGCATTTCTTGTTACACCCTCTACCATGGCCCAACGAATAGTCCGTGCCAAGGCCAAAATCCGTGAGGCAAATATTCCCTTTGAAGTGCCGATGGAACATGAATTGCCGGACCGGCTCGGGTCTGTACTCCAGGTGATCTACCTCGTATTCAACGAGGGCTATTATGCTTCATCCGGCGAATCGGTAACCCGTGTTGACCTTTCAAGCGAGGCTATCCGGCTTGGTCGTCTGTTGCACGTTTTGCTGCCTGATCCCGAGGTTACAGGATTACTTGGCCTCATGCTGCTGCACGAATCCCGCCGACCGGCGCGCACTTCTTCAAAGGGAAATATTATTCTTTTGGAAGACCAGGATCGACTGCTTTGGGATCGCGGTATGATCGAGGAGGGATTGACGCTGGTAGAACAGGCATTTTCATCCAAACCGCCAGGCCCCTACACGCTACAGGCGGCCATCGCGGCTCTACATGCCGAAGCCGCGCGTCCCGAGGCTACGGACTGGGCCCAGATCACCTGGCTATATAGCCGGTTGCTGACCATAAATCCCTCTCCAATCATTGAATTAAACCGTGCCATCGCCATTGCCATGCACAAGGGGCCTGAATCCGGCCTGCAGCAGATAGATGCGATCCTGGAGCGTGGGGACCTGGCCGACTACCATTTGGCACACTCGGCACGGGCGGAACTTTGCCAAAAACTGGGCCGTACAAACCAGGCAAGGACGTCATGGGAACGTGCCCTTGCCCTGACACAACAAGACCCCGAGCGGCGGTTTATCGAACGGAAGCTTAGCGAATTGAGGCCGTAATTCCTGAAATCGAAAAAAATTTCAGCCTGTTTGTCGATTTTGTCATTGGCCATTCGACTACCTGATGGTATCAAGCATTATATCACAAAAAAAAATGGATTATGACTGAAAAAAAGACGAGGGTCCGGGTGGCCAGTTTCTCGATCTCACTTGACGGCTACGGGGCGGCCGCGGATCAAAGCCTGGACAATCCTATGGGGATAGGCGGTATGGATGTGCACAACTGGGTATTTTCCACCCGCTGTTGGAAACAGATTCAGGGAAAGGAGGGCGGCACTGAAGGAATCGATAACGATTTCCTGGTGCGGGGATTTGAGAATCTGGGTGCCTGGATCGTCGGCAGGAATATGTTCGGACCTGTTCGGGGCCCCTGGCCAGACATGAACTGGAAGGGATGGTGGGGAAACAATCCCCCTTATCACGTTCCGGTTTACGTGCTAACACATTATGCAAGACCTCCTTTGGAGATGGAGGGGGGGACGACGTTTTACTTTATTACCGATGGCATTCATGATGCCCTTGCCAAGGCCCGGGAAGCGGCCAATGGAAAGGATATCCGAATTGGAGGCGGGGTGAATGTCATCCAACAGTATCTGCGCGAAGGATTGATCGATGAGCTGCATATTGCCATCACACCGACGATATTGGGCAGGGGTGAAAGACTATTCGATGACGTCGACTTGCATAAATTGGGATACGAATGTATCCGATTCGAAGGATCGGAGAAGGTCACACATGTCGTTCTTCAACACAAAAAATAAGCATTATGAAATATATCTGTCTTGGATACATGAATGAAGAAGTTTGGGAAACGCTTTCCGAAAGCGAACGGCGAACCTTTATGGACGAGTGTTTTAGCTACGATGATGAGCTTCGGCAGAATGGTCATTATGCCGGCGGAGAGGGTCTGCAGGAAGCCCGGAATGCTGCCACATTGAGATGGCGCAGCGGCAAGGTTTCGGTGACCGATGGCCCCTTCGCCGAATCCAAGGAGCAGATCGGCGGCATCATGATACTCGAGGCCACCGATCTGAATCATGCCATCCGCCTGTTGTCCAAGCATCCGTCGCTGCGGCTGGGGCTCGGCGGCAATACCTGGGAAATCCGTCCGGCATTCGACCTGACGGGCTTTATTGAAGATAGCAGACGGCGGAGAGAATGACCTTCGTGAAGACCTTGCTTTCATCATCAGGATGCCGGGAAGAAAACCATAACTTATTTATACGCCACCGCCGCACTCGCCGGCCTCGCCAGGGGCATCGATTCCACGCGCCCAAAACCTGCCTCTTTCGCCCATTTCGAAAAATCCTTCGTCGTGTAATCGAAAGCTCCTCCATTGTTGAGGCTCATCAGCAGGCCGAAGGTGTTCCGGCGGCGATCATCGTCGATGATGTCTTTATCTCTTAAAGGAATTCGACTGTAGGCCAGGCTGCATCCGATGCCCTGTGGTTAGTAAAGAAGATTGTCAGGCACTTTTAGTCGATCGGCAGCATGAGGGTGCCAAAGATCACCCCTCCTTCCATGTGCAGGTATTTCTCATACCGGGGGGGGATCGAAATGGTCACCGTGTCGTTCAAAACGACATTTTCATTAACGAATAATGCGTTTTCAGCGTGCTTCTTGTACTTGTTCCGGTTGCAGGGGTCTATTACCAGCAGCGTGTCCTTTTTCCGGCTCGTACATAAATATGCCGAGGCAAAATGGGCTCCATTATTACATGGGTGGCCCAGGTATTGTTCATGGATCTCATACCACTCGCGAAGGCTGTCTTGTGTTATTTTTTTGGAGACAACCACTTTGTACTCCCGTTGTTGTAAGGTGTCGTGATCGCATGCTCCAAAAAAGGCTGCCAACAATGGAATGCAGAGAAAGAGTTTCAGCATCGTTATTCTATTTTGGAATATTATTCTGCTTCAATTTACCATTATTATAGTTTGCCTGAAGAATATGTATTTGATTTATATTCACATAATTCCCGGGAGAGGTGTTTTTTAATGTAGTTTGCTGATAGCTGACCCGGAGGTTCACATCAATGGACACGTTTACCTGAATTGCCTTCGTCACGGACACCTCTTGAGTCGTCCCGAAGACATTGACCGTTTGCGGGACAGTGATCGTCTGCGGATAAGACTGTGTATAGGCGTTTTTCAGTTGAGACTCCCCTGCCGTTTTGAATTTTGCGACGTCTCCTGCGCTGGTAGAGCCTGAATTCAAAATCGCTCCGGTAAAGGTTATATGTTTCGTTATGTTTCCATTCTCGTCGGTAGACGTGCTTATCACCCAGTCTTTCCCGGTAGGGTCGATCCTCTCTATCGGGTTATTTTCCGTATAGCTGTAAGGAGAAGCATTCGCATATTTTGTAGCGTGCGGATCGATGTTGCGTCACTGGCCGATCTGAGGGTCCATGAACCTCGCTCCATAGTCGTATTCTTCCAGGCCTGTAAGTAAGTTTCATGCTGCCAAGGAGGGAGTGCCCTTCAGCTACACCTTCATGGATAACGACTTTGATAAATTGTATCATGCCGAGCAGCAGACCGGCCGGATATTCATCACCTTCGCCGTTTTCGCCATTCTTATTGCCTGTCTCGGGCTGTTCGGCTTCGTTACCTATGCCGCCGAACAGCGCACCAAGGAGATCGGCATCCGCAAGGTCCTCGGCGCCCGCGTCAGTGGGATCGTGGGCCTCCTCAGCAGGGACTTCACGATGCTTGTGGGGATCGCAGTCAGTATTCAGACTATCCGCGCGGCTCTTGCCAACCAAACTAAATCCTTGCGCAGCGAATGAGCGGGCGTCGGGCAGGCCCGGACATACCGGCCCCAGGGGATCCCCGCGAAATATGTGATCGATGGGAAGGGCAAGCTGCGTTTCGCGACCATCGGGTTCACTTCGGACTCAGAGCTGACCAATGAGCTGGAGGCGATGATCGACCTTGCGAAAGAACAGTTTTAGACGCCGGGATGCAATATTACGGTGAAAGGGAGCATTCAGAGAACAGACAGGAAAATTCGGTAAGGGCGCGGATTAAAATGGCCTTAAAGTCCCATTAAACCTTTTTAATGCGGTAAACTTTCGTTGGAGATAAGCGTCTGAATAGTGATATTACGCGTCACAATAATAAATGCTTACACATGAAAACGCTAATCTTTGTTTTTGTTGCGGCCGCATTACTGGCCCTTTCTTCCTGCACAAAAGATGTTGTTGTCCCTGATAATTATCCCTATTCGGGGTATTATGCGGATCCCTATTCGGACCCGTACTATGACCCTTATTACGATCCGAACTATGACCCTTATTATGATCCGAACTATGACCCTTATGGCAATTCGGTCAAACCGGGGGTGCACACCGGCTCGGGAAATACGGGGACTT
>JAFDYE010000765.1 GCA_018267585.1 Bacteroidota bacterium | reverse complement strand
GTGCTCGAAGTCCTCGAAGTGATAGGATCTTTTGACGGAGCCGGTGCCGAGGGATACGAGGAACATCTCTTTTGCACCTACCGGTCTGGTCTTGCCGCAGCCGGGGAGCTCTTTTGCGAAGTCGATCTTGAGGGCTTCTGCGTAGGCGCAGAGGGCCGGGTTGTTGGCGAAGACGCCGCCGTCGACGAGGGTGTGGTGGAGGGTGTCGAGCGACTGGATGTGAGCGGGGGCGAAATAGGTAGGGGCGGCTGAGGTAGCTCTGGCGACGTCGCGGGCGTAGAAATCGCTGCCTTCGTGGCGGCGGGCGTCGACGCTGGTGAAGAAGACGGCGTTGCGGCTGGTGATGTCGTAGCTGGTGATGAGACTGGGCTTGACGAAATCCGACAGTCTGGTGTCTCCGAAATATTTTTTCAGCAGGTCTGTGATGTTGTGGTCGCTGAATTTTTCTTTGATGGCGCCGCCCAGGGACAGGATGCGTTGGCGGAGGGTTCGGTTGAAGATCTCGTGGCCGTGGTCGAGGTAGAGGCCGAGCGCGTCCATGGCCGAGAATTTGGGCCGGCCGTCGCTGCCGGGTGTCATGTAGAGGGCGGCGAGGATTCCGCCGGTGCTGGTGCCGGCGATGAGGTCGAAGACGTCGCCAATCTTGAGCTTGGGGTTGTTTTGCAGCTGTTGTATCTTTTTTTCCAGGTATACGAGGATCGTAGCGGGTAGGATGCCGCGGATGCCGCCGCCATCGATGGAGAGGATCGTAATTTTTTTCATATATAAAAATAAGGACTTGAGCTGATGAGTGGTAGAGTGAAAAAACCCTTTTTTAGTATCTTGGACGCGCAAAATGTTGTCATGAGTAACACTGCGGAACAAAAATTTATGGAGCTGGGGTTGAAACTTCCTCCGGCACCCGCTCCAATGGGCGTATACAAGCCTTGTCTTATCGATGGTAACTATTTATATCTTTCCGGGCACGGGCCGGTCCTTTCGGATGGGACGCTCATTGTCGGGCGGGTCGGCAGGGACATAGATATGGAGGCCGGGAAGGCGGCTGCGCGCCAGGTGGGGCTTACGATGCTGGCGACGATAAAGGCCAATCTGGGGAGTCTGGACAGGGTGAAGCGGGTCATCAAGGTGTTGGGAATGGTGGGGTGTACGCCGGAGTTCGACCGCCATCCTTATGTGATCAATGGGTGCAGCGAGCTGTTCGCGGCGGTATGGGGAGATGACAACGGGGTAGGGGTAAGGAGTGCGGTCGGGATGGGGTCGCTGCCGGGGAATATACCGGTGGAGATAGAGGCGTTGTTTGAATTACAGTAATTTTATTATATGGAATGGTATACGATATCGGATATCGGGCGGCTCGACACGCCGGCGCTTGTTGTCTATCCTGAGCGGGTGAAGGAAAATATCCGGCAGGCTATTGCGATGGTAGGGGATGTGGCGCGGCTTCGTCCGCACGTGAAGACGCATAAGTCGGCGGAGACGACAAAGCTGATGCTTTCGGCGGGAATTTCGCGGTTCAAGTGCGCGACGATCGCCGAGGCGGAGATGCTGGCTATGGCGGGGGCTGTCGATGTGCTGCTGGCGTATCAGCCGATCGGGCCGAAGGCGGCGCGTTTTGCGGCACTGGTCCGCCGGTATCCTGGTGTTCGCTGGAGCTGTCTGGTCGATAACGCAGCAGCTGCGCGGGGGCTGGCCGATGCAGGGCTGGAAGTAGATGTATGGCTCGATCTGAATGTGGGAATGGACCGGACGGGGATAACGCCCGGGCCGGAGGCGGTGGCATTATTCAAGGAGGTTTTAGGGCTCCCGGGGCTTCGTCCTGTGGGGCTGCACGCTTATGACGGGCATATCCGGGCGGCCGATCTTGCGGAACGCCGGAAGCTGTGTGACGAGGCGTATGCGAAGGTGGTGGCATTGCGGGATGCTATCGGGGCAGAGCTGGCCATTATTGCAGGCGGCTCGCCGACCTTCCCTGTTCATGCACAGCGGGTGGGCATAGAGTGTAGTCCCGGCACCTTTGTCTACTGGGACAAGGGATACGGCGATGGTTTTCCCGACCAGCCTTTTATACCGGCGGCGCTGGTGGTCACGCGGGTGATCTCGCTGCGCGGTGATAGCCGGCTTTGCCTGGACCTTGGTCATAAATCGATAGCTCCGGAGAATGAGCTGGGGCGCCGGGTCCATTTTTTGAACGCGCCGCAGCTGCGGGCGGTGGGTCAGAGCGAAGAGCACCTGGTCGTGGAGGCGGGTGTGGGGCATGGTTATCGCATCGGGGATATATTTTACGGCATACCCTATCATATTTGTCCAACGGTAGCGCTTTATGAGCGGGCTTTTACGATCGATCGCGGGAAGCTTAGCGGAGAGATCAGGAATATCGCCCGCGACCGGATGCTTTCTGTTTAGTTATTAAAATGCAGCTTTTCACCTTGCTGTATTGTCACTTCATCCGGAAAATCCGGCACCTTACCGACTTTAACTATTTTACCTGCCTGGGACTTGTTATTTTAGCAGTTATTTTAGCAGCCCTGCGTATGATCAAGGTGATGAACGATTGAGTGTCATGTGGTTGTCAGTTCTTTCGACCAAAAAACAATTTTGTTCGAAAATTGATTATTTCG
>JAFDYE010000764.1 GCA_018267585.1 Bacteroidota bacterium | reverse complement strand
CTGGCCGATGACCAGCGGGGTCGCCCCGGTATTCCTGAACCTAAAGGCAACGTCGATCTGCTGTCCCTCCGGCACCTTGCCATAGTCCTTCGCGGAATCCAGCCATTCGATCGTGGTATACCTCGCGGTGTCTGCAAGAGCAGCCTTTACGGCTTTTTCGTCGGCTCCGGTGTTGCAGCCCGCTGCGGCGATGACAACCACGGATATAACCAACAGCAGGTATCGCATAAGCGGTATGATTTTTTGCAAACCTACTAAGTTTTACTTGAAATTGATCTTGTGCATTTTCTCTTCCCGGACCAGGTCCTTATGAATATTATCCAGGATGCCGTTGACGAACTGGCCGCTCTGGGGGGTGCTGTATTCCTTGGCGAGGTCGATATATTCGTTGATGGTCACTTTGGGAGGAATGGTCTCGAAATAGAGAAATTCGACGACACCCATCTGCATCAGGATCATATCGAGGGTTGCAATGCGCTCGGGGTCCCAGTTCTTCAGTTTGGGGCGGATCAGATCGAGGACGACCTCTTTCTTGTCGCGCACCGTCTCGAGCAGCCCCCTGGCAAACTCCCATTTTTCCTTGCTGATGATCTCCTGAAAATGTACGGAGCCCGGCTTGGAAAGATAGCCCGCGAGGATCTGACAGATCATTTCGCCGTCGTCGTCCCAGTTGGTGAAGAGTTCCTCTACATGATTGACAAACAGCTCGTTGGGAAGCATGAGCTCGGAAAAGATGAACTCCAGCATCTCTTTTTCCGATTTCTTTTCGCGGCCTTCGGCGGCGATATAGCTCTTGTACTGTTCGGTCGTGACCAGCTCGAGGTAGAGTTTACGGATCAGCTCATTGTTATCCTGCAGATGGGGCTTGTCCACCTCGATCGCTTTCTTGTAGCTGTTATCCTCCATGATCTTCCAGAGGTATTCATTGCCGGCCAGCTTTATGTTCACGTTCAGGTCTTCGTGACTGGGCAGGTGTTTGGAGCCCCGCAGGCGGCTGTCGGTCTCGGCATACCGCGCCACCTCGGTAATAAAATAGATGAGATATGTTAAAAGCTGTCTGGACTGGTCGAAATGCTTTTGCAGTATCCGAATGGGATCTCCCGGCTTCAGGGTCTGATCCTGTGCGTCCAGCGTATAAAGCGTCTGCATCACTTTTACCCGGATATTTCTTCTGCTGATCATTATGGTATAAGAGCGTATTTAGCGGATGCAAATGTACGCTTAATTAATTTATTTTAAAAAGCGTAAATCCGATGACGGCCGGCCGACGTATCTAATCAGGAGCTCCCCCTGATCCCAACTGGTCCAGTTATTCTTGTTCGATTTTTCAGGTTAAAATTTTTCACCAAACAGTAATCTTTTTTTTATGCAAAAAAGGACATGGAAGAATTATGTGCAGCCATTCCGGGGCTTCAGGCGAATTGCCCTTGCAGCGCTGGGAGTGTTCATGCTGGGCGTCGTAGTGCTGGCCATCCATATCTATGTGGTGACCCGCCCCCGGGTGGATGCCGATACGCGGGTAATGGTGCGGATCGATCTTGGGCAGGATATCGGTCAGGCCGATGCCGACAGGATCACGGCATGGCTCTATCGGCAAAAGGGCGTGGACCACGTACTGGTCAATCCGGCGTCTGATATCGCCATATTTACGTTCGCCCCTTTAAGCAACGACGCCAACAGGATCGTCGGCGACCTGCAGGTTCAAATCGGCTACAAGGAGGGCCGGCGCTATCTGCCATCGGAAAAGGAGATGCAGGGAGGCTGTCCCGTCGCGACGACCTCGGCATCCTATAAGGTCGCACGATTTATTCAAAAGCTTTTTTAATTTTTAAATGAACACTCATGAACTTGAAACGAAGCCTGGTATTTGCAGCATTTATTGCGCTTGGAGCCGTGCCCATTCTGACAGCGTCCTGCCATAAGGATCACAGCAATCCGACCGCACCGATGACTTTTTATGACACGCTCGGCGGAACCGCAATGGTAAACGACCCGGCTCATCCCGGAACGATGATCGAGAAAGGTCGTCTCGGTCTCCGTACCGTAGTGGATAGCGCCATTTTCATCATTGCGGGTGACACAGCGATCAACGGCTATTTTACCGTCCTCCTCAGCGAGGTAGGGCAGGGTAATTTAAGCGGCTTCCAGGCGCTGAGCAAGAACCTCACGGATTTCCTTTGCGTGGCCACGGGCGCAAAGGATTTTGCTTACACGGGTAAAAATATGACGGACGCCCACAACCCGTCGGCCAACGCGCGCATCAACATGAAAGTGGCAGGTGACGATTTCGACGAATTTGTGGTCGATGTGGCAGCATCTGCAAAAAAGAACGGTTTGACTGACGCAATGATCAGCCGGGTAGGGGCGCTGCTGAATTCGCTAAAGACCACCGTGGTTCAGCGATAGCAAATTGATTCCTAATAAATTAGGCATTAGGGCGGGACAAGCGTTCCGCCCTTTCCTATTTTATACGCTGACAAACAATCTGTTGACCGGCTGAAAAAATGACACAGCTTCCGATTTGGTACGGAATTAGTGTAGCTTTGCAAACCTGCAATTCAGGCAGGTCACTAAGTTTCATCAAATCAAAAATCAATACAACTATGGGCAAAAAGTTAAACGTTACCCCATTATCTGACAGGGTAATTGTGAAGCCAGCTCCTGCTGAAGAAAAAACGGCCGGCGGTATCATCATCCCCGATACAGCGAAAGAAAAGCCGCAACGTGGTACGGTAGTAGCTGCTGGTCCCGGCAAGAAGGACGAGCCGGTAACTGTAAAAGTTGGAGATACGGTATTGTATGGCAAATATGCCGGTACTGAGATCCAGATCGAGGGCGACGATTTCCTGATCATGCGGGAATCTGACATCCTGGCAATCGTGTAATGTTACTTTCTCAAACAATAACTCTAAATAATTTTAAATAATTATGGCAAAACAACTTTTCTTCGATATCGACGCCCGTAACAAAATGAAAAAGGGTGTAGATACGCTGGCGAACGCCGTTAAGGTTACGCTTGGCCCCAAAGGACGTAATGTAGTTCTGGAAAAGAAATTCGGTGCTCCGGCAGTCACTAAGGACGGTGTTACCGTTGCAAAGGAGATCGAGCTGGAAGACCCCATCGAGAATATGGGTGCACAGATGGTAAAGGAAGTTGCTTCCAAGACCGCTGATATAGCCGGTGACGGTACGACTACCGCTACCGTGCTGGCTCAGGCCATCATCAGCGAAGGTTTGAAGAACGTCGCTGCCGGCGCCAATCCCATGGACCTCAAACGCGGTATCGACAAGGCCGTTGAGAAGGTAGTCGCTAACTTAGGCTCTCAGTCCCAGACGATCGGCAACG
>JAFDYE010000763.1 GCA_018267585.1 Bacteroidota bacterium | reverse complement strand
TGAGCTCTATGAGACGGTCGATCGATTCACCGCTGGCGACCTTGGCATACCCGTTCTTCCCATCCCGCAACGTAGACACGTGCTGCTTGGTTTCCATATACCCCGAATCGATCATCCTTTTTCCGTAGGAAACTATACCCGACAGCTTCAGCCCCGAAATAGGAGTGAATATGACGGCGCCCTTGTACCGGGCATTGCTTTCATTGTTTTGCCCGTCGCTTTCCATCAGGTCGCTGACGGGATTTTCGTAGTCAAATTTTGTCAGCTCCTGGAACCAGGTGCCGTCGGAGTTCTTTAACGGAGAAGTAGGGTTCTGCAGGGTAGCCTGCCGGTAAATATTCCCGTTGAAACCATTCCATTTCCGTGAGGAGCTGAAGAGGTTCAAATTGATCCGGAGCTTATTGTTGAACATGCTGTGGTTGAAATCCGCATGACCACTGAACACCTGGTTGAAGGATTTCAGGAACATCCCCGGCGAATTGTTATAGTTGCCGTTGATAAGATAGTTGGTCGTAGAGTTCCCTCCCCTGAATGTCAGGTTATGGGACTGGATCACAGGCGTCCGGGTGATCGCTTTTACCCAGTCCGTACTGGCGCCGTTGTCCGCCATCTCGGTCTTGCGAAGACCCGCCTTTATCTGTGCCCGGAAATCCGCAGCCGTCGAAAGGTTGAGCTTCCGTGCAATGGCCTGTGTACTGACGTAGCCGTTGTACTCGACATCGCTGCGGTTGTTGCCGCTGGCCCTGCGCGTAGTGATGAGAATAACGCCATTTGTACCACGCGTGCCATAGATGGCCGCCGCCGACCCGTCTTTCAGCACGTCCATGGACTCGATGTCCTGCGGCGCCACAGTCCGCAGATCACCGGGTATCCCGTCGATCAGCACCAGCGGATTCTGGTTGGCGCCCATCAGCGTCGTCTGCCCCCGCAAAAGTATCTGCGTATTGCCAGTGGGATCACCGCTGGGAGAGATGACGGTCAGACCGGCGACCTTCCCCTGGATCAGCTGCCCCGCATCCGTCACGGAGCCCTTGACAAAGTTCTCCGCCTTTACCGTCGCCACGGCGCCGGTCAGGTCCCCCTTACGCTGGGTGCCGTATCCGATGACGACTATCTGCTGAAGCTCCTTGTTCTGCAGCTGCATCGACACACTCACTGTCCTGTTGCCTGCGACCCTCACCTCCTGCGGGGCATACCCGATAAGGCTGAATTCCAGTGTCGGGTCCTCCTTCGCCGTCGTCAGCGTAAAGGTCCCGTCCTCCCGGGATGTAGTGGCATTACCCGTCCCTTTCTCCTGGATGGTGACCCCGGAGAGACCATTGCCGCTGCCGTCCGTGACCTTGCCCGTAACAGGCGGCGCTTCCGCCTCCCTATGAACAGTCACGGAGTCCATTATGACATAAAGCCTTTCATTGATCTTCCGGTAGGTCAGCGCGCTGTTCTTCAATAGCAACGCCAGGACTTCCGTCAACGGCGTACGATCCACAGCCACCGACGTCCGCCGCTGTCCCCGGGACAGAACGCTGGTCTTGTATACAAATCGATAGGAACCCTGGTCCTCGATGGCTTTCAGCACATCTTTAATGGTCACATTGTCAAGCCTCAGGCTTATATTCTCCTGGCCATAGCTACTGGCTGCAGCCGGGAGGGTAAAGCAGACGATAAGTACAATGGCAAGCTTCGTCATGAGGAAATATTTGAGAGTGAACCTGGCTGCCGGGCACGGCAATCCATGTCTTGTTTTTTTCATACTTTTGCAAGAGTTAAATGTTAGATTAAATAGCCTCCCACGGCTGTTTACTGTCGTTTACAAATACGGAGAATGCCGCAAACATTCTCCGTTTAATTTTTTACGTAGTCCTTTTCATATGCAGCAGTTTTTGGGTTATAGCAATCGATCCCTGTCGACAACGCCGATCAGGGTATTATAGTAACTTCGTTCCTCTTAATGACATATTTGAAGTCTCCTGACAATTGCAGCGCATACAATACCTCCGTCAGGTTGTCGTCATCGAATACACCCGAGAATTCCGTATTCTTCAGCTCCTCTCCCTGGATGACCACCTTTACCCCATACCATCGCTCCAGCTTCAACGCCACTTCACTGAGGGTCTCGCCGTCGAATACTAATTTGTTCTTTGTCCACAATACCTCCGAGGGCACACTATCCTTACTCAGGTGGTGCACCTGTGTAAGGGTCATCACAGCCGTTGTCCTGTGAATATCTTTGACGACCAGACTGTCACTGCTCACCGCTGCACTGTCATTGCTGACGATCAGCTTTTCGTTCGGTTTTAGCAGGATCCTCTTGTCAGCGCTGGCTTTGAGCGTCACTTCCACAGCGCCCCTGATCAGCGAAGTCTCCGTGATCTTCTCCTCGGGATACGACCGGACATTGAACGCAGTACCCAGCACCGTGACATCAACCGTCGCCGTATGGATGATAAATGGACGCGCATTGTCCTTTACCACATCGAAAAAAGCCTCACCAATCAGCCTCACCTCGCGCGTCCTTTCGCCAAATTGATTGTCATACGAGATATTGCTGCCGGAATTCAGCCAGACCTGCGTCCCATCCGGCAGCTGCATTTTTGACTTCGAACCGTTCTTTGTGCTGACGAAGTTGCCCGTGGCCACGGGCGAGACAGCCGTGACCTTCACCCCTCCGCGTAGAAAGACAAGGGCGAGACAGGCGGCGACAGCCCCTGCCCCCAACATCCATCGCAATCCCGCCCGCCTGCGGGAACGGCGGTCGTTTCCAAAACCCGCCGCGCGATGATAGAATGGAGTGTCCTTCTGCGTCTCATCGCTGAGGCGCTGCAAATGCCTGTTAAAAAGCTCGTCCGAATGCTCTTCTTCCCGGCCGCCTTTCCCATTCCACAAGGTCTCTACCGACGCCGCTTGCGCGGCCAGGTCCGGATGCCGCCGCATCAGTTCGTCCAGCTCCGCCAGCTCTTCGCCTGTGGCGTCTCCTGAAAGCTTAAGGATAAGCAAATGCCATATTTTTTCCTGCTCCATCATCAATAGGACACCAAAAAGAAGCCCATGTACCAAAAGGAATAAAAATAAAAATGGAGCCGGCGGTCCCATTGCGTATACGGCTGACTACCAGAGATATGATCAGGTGGGTTTCGGCTTGGTCCGGGCGGCGGGAATATTCAGCTGCGCCGCCGTAGCGATCTTTTTTGCGGCTATGACCAGCTGATTCCGCACCGTCAGCTCGGATATATCCAGGATCGCCGCCACCTCCCGGTATTTCAGTCCATGCTCGCGCACCAGCTGGAAGATCAGCTTGCATTGGGAAGGCAGACCTTCTACAGCCTGATAGACACGCCTGGTCATCTCCGCGGTAATGAAAAGCTCCTCGGCATTGTCGAAGGTCGAGATATTCTTTACTTCGATCGTATCCAGGCTGACTTTGGGGTACTTGTAGTTGCGGGTAATATGATTGATGGAAAGATTCCTCGCGATAGTATAAAGAAATACCGTAAGGTTCCCGATCGTCAGCAGCTCATTCCGGATGCGCCATAGCTTGATAAACACGTCCGAAACGATCTCTTCGGCCGTTTCTCTCGATCGGATGATGGAATAGGAAAAATAGAACAGCTCCTTATGCAGGATATCCCACAGCCTTCGATAGGCCGCCATGTCGTCGGACAGGGCTATCTGCCGTTGCAGCTCCGATATCAGTTCTCTCTTCTCCATGCCGGCGACCACTATTGTTTTTTACCTTTCCCGATCCGGATGACCTGGAGGGAGTAAGGGGGTACATCCAGCGCAAACTTCCTCCTGACCTCCAGTTCAGTTCCCTCAGGCACCACGGCGTCCGGGACCGCTTCGGTATTTTTGGCGGCCGGCATCCCCGCGAGTAGCATCCGGCTGGCGGACCGGCCAACTTTTCCCACGGGCCCCAGGTCTACGGCCACGCGAAGGGTATCGGGGCCGGTATGCACGACCTTCAGGATGATATCACCCGTCCGGCTGTCCTTTACACAGCTCGTCGCCACTGCCGTGTCACCCGCTGTTACCTTAACGACCCCCGGATAGAAAACATCACCAGCGTTGGCCGCAAACAGCTGCTGCACGTAATAATTGGTCGTCCTGACCACTCCGGTGTTCGAAAAATAGATCAGGTCGGGATTCCAGGACGTGTGACGGACATTGGCCAGAAGGGGAGCATACGACGCCATCCGCACCACGTCTCCATTCCGCTCGAGCGAGGTCATATATGCGCCCTCCGCCAGCGCATTGTACAACGAATTTCCCCACGAAGCATACTCCCCCACATATACCTTCGACTTGCTCCTGTCATAGCCGTCATACCGCTGACTATTGGCAATGAACCATTCCGGCTTCTCGTAATAGTGCTCGTCTACCATGGCCACAGACAGGCTGTCGGCAAAGCGCCAGCCGAGATCGTAGTCCTCGCCGGCCGGAGAAGGCCCAACCGTGCCGATGACGGTGATGTCCGGATATTTCGCATGAACGGCCGCATAGATCATCCTGAAACGCTGACGGAACGCGTCCGTCTGCCTGTCCTCATTCCCGATGCCGATGTATTGAAGATGGAAAGGCGCCGGATGACCGGCAGCCGCCCTCTTCGCGCCCCATACCGAGCTCCCGGGGCCATTCGCGTATTCTATCAGGTCGAGCACGTCCTGGATATAGGGCTGCATCTCGTCCATAGGGATGCCCTTCTGCCCGGTGCTGCCGATACGCCACGTGCCTCCCGAGTTCTGACAGCTGACACCCGCCGCGACGATTGGCACGGGCTTGGCGCCGATGTCCTCGCAGAACTGGAAGTATTCGAAGAACCCCAGTCCGGCCGACTGGTGATAGTTCCAGATATTCTTTTGCTCCACCCGCTGCTCCACAGGCCCGATGGTGTTCTTCCAGCGATACATATTCCCCAGGCCGTCCCCATGAACGAGACACCCTCCGGGAAACCGCATGAACTTCGGATGCAGATCGGCGATCGCCTGAGCCAGGTCATCCCGCATCCCGTTCGGGCGGTGTCTGAACGTCTGCTCCGGAAACAGCGATACCTGGTCCATCGCCAGTCTGCCCTTCCCCTTTGCCACTAAGACGAGATAACCGCTGTCTTCGCCCGCGCCGGCCCGTATCGGCGCCCTGTATTCTCTCCAGTCCCGCGACTGCACCGAAAACTCCACCCTTCCCAGCACCGCTCCCTTCTTACTCCGTAGCTGCACCTCCATAGGGACTGGCCCATCCGAGAGCTGTCTTATCCACACAGAAAAATTATATACTTCCCCGGCCTTGAACGGCATCCCGTCATAACCTCCGTTGCAGAGCCCGATGCCTTCTTTTCCGGCATCTTCGACAGTCAGCACGACATAGTGCCGGTTATTGACGTGCAAAGGCTCGGAACTCTCTACCGTCAGATCCCCGTATCCAAAGCCTTCCGTCCTGTATTCCCACCCTGTGAGAGGATTCCAGCCTTTCCTGTCGGAGGGACCATACTCAAAGCTCCTGTTCTGCACCAGCTCGCCATACAGACCGCCATCGGCGGCATAGCTGATGTCTTCAAAAAAGATCCCGAACAGATCGGGACTGATCGCCGTCGGTCCCGAATGACGTGCCTTCGAAACGCCCGCTGCAGCAGCCCGCCTCTCTTTCTTTATCCAAACCGCCATCTCCCCCTCGCCCCGGTTCGCCCACGCGTAATAGGGTATCATCGTGATCGGGACAGCGGTCATCGCACCAGTCGCGCTGTCCCTCCTGATCCCCTCGCCTTTCAGCACGGTTATCTTACCCAGCTCGCCGTCGCGCGCTTCCGCCCGCAGCTGTAGTCTGGCGGGCAACGAAAGATCGCTGACCCTTCCGCCATTGTCCTTCCATTCGAGACAATACATCAACGGCC
>JAFDYE010000762.1 GCA_018267585.1 Bacteroidota bacterium | reverse complement strand
TTCTTCCGGGGAAAAGAGGTGGCGATCGTCGGCGCCGGGGATACCGCGGCCGAGGAAGCGCTCTATCTTTCCAAGCTCGCTACGAATGTGCATATGCTCATACGCAGCGACAGGATGCGGGCTTCCCGCGTCATGCAGGAAAGGGTACAGCAGACGCCCAATATCAAGGTCTACTGGAACAGCGAGGCGGACGAAGTGCTGGGCGAAAGCCGTGTCGACGGTCTGCGTATACGGAACAGCAAGACAGGAGACAAGCAGGTCGTGCCGATCAGCGGATTCTTTGTAGCCATCGGCCACCAGCCCAATTCGGCCATATTCAGCGAATTCCTCGACCTCGATGAAGCAGGGTATGTCAAGACCATTCCGGGCACGAGCAGAACGAACGTGGAAGGCGTTTTCGCGGCCGGTGACGTACAGGATAAGATCTACCGGCAGGCGGTGACGGCTGCCGGCAGCGGCTGTATGGCGGCGCTGGATGCGGAAAGATGGCTTACCGCCCAGGGATTGGCCTAGAACTGGAGGGGCCTCCGGCAAACAGGAGGGGGTCTCCGCAAACACGACAATGGTTACAGTCCAACTACATAATTTGATCTTTTCCGGCAGGCACGGCGTATTCAAGGAAGAGCTGGCGACGGGGAACACCTTCGAGGTGAACCTGGACGTCACCTACGACGAGAACGACCAGCCTTTCGAAAGCCTGGGGACCATCGTGAACTATGTAACGCTCTTCGACATTGTGAAAGAGCGGATGCATCAGCCTTCGCCCCTCCTGGAGAAGATCGCCGACGAGATCATCGCGCGGATAAAGGCCTACTATCCCTTCCTCCGGGAGGTCGTTCTTTCCATTTACAAGCTGCAGGCGCCTATCGGGAATTTTCAGGGTAAGGCCGGGATGACGCTGCACAAGAAGTTTAACAATTAGGGCGGGCTGACGGGCCAACCGCCGACTGATGGAATACCGTTGTAATTGTATGATCCGATCGATAGTTGCGCTAATTCTTCCGATAATAGTCGGCTTTCCATTTATTGTCAGGGCACAGGATGTCGAAGCGCTTATGCGCCAGGCCGCCCGGCTGGAGGCCCAGTTCAGGGAAGAGGAGGCCCTGCCGGTATACCAGGAAGTTCTCCGCAGGCAGCCCGACCAGGTGGCTGCTTTATGCCGGTGCAGCGATCTCAGCTGTCGCATCGGCAACCGCCAGACGAACAGGGAAAAGAAGATAGGTTTTTTTACGTCGGGCAGCGCCTATGCGCGTTCGGCCTGGCGTCTCGATTCCACCAACAGCGAGGTGAATATCGCTATGGCCTTTTCGCTGGCCCGCATGGCGCTGATACAAAGCGGTAAGGAAAGGGTGACGACGGCGAGGGATATCAAGCGGTATGCGGAGAATGCGATACGATACGACCCAAAGAGCTATAAGGCCTGGCACATCCTGGGTCGCTGGAACTATGAGGTCAGCGGGTTGAGCGCCGTAGAAAGGTTTTTTGCCCGGTGGTTCTTCGGTGCGCTGCCGGAAGCCTCCCTGGGCGAGGCGATCGCCTGCTACGAGAAGAGCATGGCCCGGAAGCCGGATTTTATGCTCAACTACTACGAGCTTGCCCGATGCTATCGCCGGGACGGCCAAAAGGACAAGGCCGTCAGGCTGCTGCGTCAGATGGACGCCCTGAAGGACGGGATGTACGACGACCGCGAGGTAAGACAGCAGGGGCGTCAGTTGTTGAAAGAGCTGGAGAACTAGATCACTTTCCCTTTCCATTTCCCGCTGCGGATATACAAGAACGACTGGGTGAAGATCGACAGCCAGTATACCCATTCCGAGAGCCACCCTGCCACCAGGGACATATGCCAGCGCTCAAGCACCAGGTAGACATAGCAGCAGTAAAAGACGATGGTGACGAACTCGATGAGCAGGTTGATGCGGGTATTGCCTGTACCCGTGACGGCGTTGAGCCAGACTACCGAGAAGGACATGAGTATAAGAGCGGTGGAAACGACCCGGATGACCGGTATTGCCGCTGCGGTAAAGGCGGGGTCCTGGCCGTACACCGAAAGGAAGAGCCCCGGGAATATATTCAGGACTATGGCGATGACGACGGAGACGGAGGTGCTGAGAAGGATTATCTTTTTGATCAGCGCTGTCACCCGGTCTTCCAGTCCCTGGCCGATGATATTGCTCACCATCGCGTTGGTGGTGGACGCGAAGGCCCAGGTGAAGACGCCGAAGAGGCCGAAGATATTCCGCATGGTATTGCTGATGGCCAGCGCCTGCCGGCCATGGTGCTCGATCAGGATATAGAAGAAGACCCAGCTGGTGATGCTGATCGTATACTGGAATATCAGGGGAGAGGACTGCACCAGGATTAGCCGGATATTTTTCTGGTCCAGCCGCCAGTGCCGGTACAGCTGCAGCTCGCGGCTGATGCCTTTGTTGTGGATCACCAAAAATACGACTCCCATGCCGGCGGCTTCTGCAGCAATCGATGAAAAGGCGGCTCCGTTGAATCCTATGGCGGGCAGGCCGAAATGACCGAAGATAAGACCATAGTCCAATACGATGTTCACGATGGTCTCCGCAAGCGTGCCATAGACAAGGAATTTGCTTTGGTTGGTGCCCACCAGCAGGGCGTTGCGCATCTGGTAAACGTAGAGAAAGGGCAGACCCCAGATGCGGATGCGCAGGAAGTCGATCGACTGTTGTCTCAGCTGTCCGGAATGCAGGGAAAAGGAGAGGATCCAGGGCGCCAGGAACCAGGTGATGAGGATCCCGGCGGCGGCCAGCGCCAGGCTGATGAGCAGACCCTGGGAGAAGAGCTTGCCGATCTCTTCGATGCGGCCTTCACCCGCACGACGCGATACCAGGGCCTGGAGGCCGTTGTTGAGCCCTCCGCCCATGACCGCGAACAGCAGATAATAGACGCCCGTGATACCGGCGGCCGACAGGGCGTTGCCGGCCTGGTCGAGGTGGCCGAGGAATATGTTATTAGTAATAAAATTTATTTGAGGCACGAGGATGGACAGGCTGATCGGCAACGCCATGCGCAGGATGTCTCCGGTACTGATGGAGACCTTGTAAGATTTGGTGGTGGTGCTTTCCATGCTTCGATCCGGACTCCGTCCGGTTGGAGTGGAAAATTAGTAGTATTATTGCACATCGCGAATAGAATATGCTTAAACCAGCCTTCCAGATAGCAATAGCGGATGTCTCTGACGAAGAAATGCTCCAGTCGCGCCTACTCGTAGAGGTTAATCCGAACGCGTTTGCCTACGTTCTGCTCAACCAGCGGAATATGAGTCCCCTCGTGGTGAAATATTTCCAGCTGGAACCCAGCCGTGAGGTACCGCTGACGGAGACGCTGCGCGAGA
This sequence comes from Bacteroidota bacterium, assembly GCA_018267585.1. Lineage (GTDB taxonomy): Bacteria > Bacteroidota > Bacteroidia > Chitinophagales > Chitinophagaceae > Puia. The sequence continues at coordinate 7,035 of JAFDYE010000762.1, read as the reverse complement.
TACTGGAAGAGGACGCTCTGCTGAAGCGCCCCGTGAAGGAGACGTTGCTGGTGTATAATTTTCCGGAAAGCAGCCTGATCCCCGAGCCGTTGTTCGTCAATGACACCAACCGGGAGATCATCGATACGCTGCACGGCAATCTTCAGAAAGGTCTTATCCTGACCGAAAAAATTCCCTGGTGGGAGTTGTTCAACGTCTACCGGATATCTCCCGATCTGCATCAGCTGATGCAGCAGTCGTTCACTGCCGGAAAGTACTGGCACTACTACAGCCTGCTGCTGAAAAGCTATAAGATGTTCGACTCTTCGGACGCTGACGACTGCCTGAAGGTGATCTTCTATGCCGATAAGATGGTAACCCTCGTCGTCAGGGGAGGGAAGGTGCACCTGATGCAGACCTTTTCTTACCAGGACACCCGGGACGTGGCCTTTCATTTGCTGAACTGCTGTCAGCAGCTGGGACTGGACCAGTCCGCCGTCCGGGTCCTGGTTGGCGGGCTCATAGACCGGCAGTCGGCGCTGAGTACCGAGCTGCACAAATATTTTCTGAAAGTAAATTTTGAGGAGATCGACGAGAGCATCAAGATCACTGACGAGCTGAAGGAGCTACCCTTGCACTATTTTTCATCCATTCTGAAAATGGCTGTATGCGCATAATCGGAGGCGAGCTGGGGGGAAGGCGGGTAAATCCGCCGGCGAAAATGCCGTACACCCGGCCCACCACCGACATTGCCAAGGAGGGCCTTTTCAATGTTCTGGAGAACAACCTCGACCTTTCAGGGCTGAAGACCCTGGATCTGTTCGGGGGAACGGGAAGCATCAGCTATGAGCTGGCTTCGCGGGGCGTGCGCGACCTGACCGTGGTGGAAAAGGACCCGGCCATGTTCGCCTTTATCCAAAAGAACGCCGGTGCGCTCGGGCTTTCCGACTACTACAAGGTGGTCAGAATGGACGTATTTAAATTCATCGAACAGTGCACGACGAGCTTTGATCTTGTCTTTGCCGGGCCGCCCTATGCGCTTGCGACGATCGACCAGCTGCCCGGTCTCGTCATTCCGCTGCTCAACCCCAAAGGATGGTTTGTGCTGGAGCATACCCCCCGGAACGACTATAAGAAATATCCTTTCTACGTGACCGAGCGGCACTATGGCACGACGATCTTCTCGATCTTTGTAAAAAAAGATTGATCTGGTTATGCAACCTATTTTTATCACAGGAATTGGTACGGGTGTCGGCAAGACACTGGTCTCCGCCATCGTCACCCGGGCGCTGGGGGGACACTACTGGAAGCCCGTACAGGCGGGTTTTGAGGAAGGTACAGACGCCGAGTGGGTGAGTGAGCGGATCGGCGGTCAGCGTATATTCCCTGATCTTTACCGGCTAAAGCTGGCGGCTTCGCCGCATATCGCCGCGAGAGAAGAAGGGGTGGAGATCAGCCTCGATCGCATCGCCGCTGCCCTGCCGGAGATACGGCCGCTCGTTGTAGAGGGGGCCGGCGGGCTGCTGGTGCCGCTGAACGACCGGCAGTTCGTGCTCGACCTGATACAGCGTCTGGATGCGAGCGTGATCCTGGTCAGCCGCAATTACCTGGGCAGCATCAACCACTCGTTGCTGACAGCCGAGGTCTGCCGGATGCGTGGGCTCCGGGTCGCGGGCTGGATATTCAATGATCAGTACCTGCACTATGAGCAGGAGATCGTGCGGTGGAGCGGTATTCCGCATCTCGGTTCAATACCGTTCGGGAAAGTTCCCAGTGTGGAGTTTGTTGCCGGGCAGGCGGAAAAGATCGGGCCGGCGTTGCGGGAGGCGCTCGGAATAAGACCGGACTGAAACGTTGTTCAGTTCACGGAGATTCAAACTCTAACTATGAACTTTAACTTTCCATTGCTGAAGCCCATAAGGATCCTATTATTTCCTGTATCGCTGCTGTATGGGCTCGTCGTGAAAGTCCGCAACTGGTGTTTTGACCGGAAGATCCTGTCATCGACCGTTTTTAACCTGCCGATCATCTGCGTTGGGAACCTGGCTGTAGGCGGGACGGGGAAGTCGCCGATGGTCGAGCTGCTGATACAGTCACTGAGCTCCCGGTTTGAGGTGGCGGTCCTCAGCCGGGGATACAAACGGAAGACGAGGGGTTACGCGCTGGCGGACGAACAGACCACGGCTTTGGATATCGGGGACGAGCCGATGCAGTTCCACCGGAAATTCCCCGGGATAGCGGTGGCAGTGGGAGAAGAACGGATCGTGGCGATCCCCCAGCTGCTGCACGACCGGCCGGCGACGGACGTGATCATCCTCGACGATGCCTTCCAGCACAGGGCTGTAAGGGCGGGGCTCAATATCCTGCTGACCGACTATTCGAACCTTTTCACCCGGGACTGGTGGCTGCCCAGCGGGGACCTGCGCGATGCGCCGTCCAGCTACCGGCGGGCCGATATCATTATCGTCACCAAATGCCCCGAAGAGCTTTCGGAAGAAGAGCGCCGGGCCATCGTGATCGAGATCGACCCGCAGGCTCACCAGCAGATATTCTTTACGTCGATCTGTTATGGAGAACCTTATCGGATCACCGACGCGACAGCCGTGACAACCATCGACGACCGCGTGGAGGTCCTGCTGGTGACGGGTATCGCCAACCCCGCACCGCTCAAACGCCGGCTGAACGATCAGGCCCGCACCTATTACGAGCTGGCTTATAGTGACCATCATATCTTCACTATCGATGATCTGAACACGATGATCCGGCGTTTTGCCGGGATTGCAGCTGAAAACAAGATCATCCTCACCACGGAAAAAGACGCTGTGAGGCTGATCAAATTCAGGCAGGAGCTGGAAGGCTGGCCCTTTTACGTACTGCCGATCACTCCCCAGTTTTTGTTTGGGGAGGAAAAGAAGTTTAATGATTTAATTACTAAATTCATTATTGAATTTAAAGCGTTAGAAGAAAATGAAAAACAAAAAGAAGAGCAAGAATAAGAAGAAGAACGCAGTGGATGCTGCTAATTTATACAAGGGAAGGTTAGACGTCACCCGCAGCGGTATGGGATTCGTGATCGTAGAAGGCCGGGACCAGGACATCCTGGTAAGACCTTCCGATTTCAATACGGCCCTGCACGGGGATGTAGTGAATGTGCGAGTGGTCAATAACTCGGCCCGCAGCGGCAGGTGGCAGGGTGAGGTGGTAGAAGTGGTCGAAAGAAAACAGATGGAGTTTCTCGGGCATATCGAGATCAGCCAGTCTTTCGCTTTCTTTATCGCCGAGACCGATAAGCCGATGCCCGATATCTATGTGCCGCTGACGGCGCTGAACGGCGCAGTCAATAATGACAAGGTGATCGTCCGGATAGTGGAATGGGAGAAGAATAAAAAACCCCAGGGCGAGGTAGTCCAGGTCATGGATGCAACGAATGTCAACGATCTGGCCATGAAGGATATCCTGCTGGAAGCAGGCTTTCCTATCTTCTTCCCCGAAAAGGTGGTGGAAGAGTCCGAGCGATTGCCCGACCTGATCGCGCAATCGGAGATCGCCAATAGAAAAGACGTCCGCGGCATCCTGACGTTCACGATCGACCCCATCGACGCCAAGGATTTTGACGACGCCATATCCATCCGAACGCTGGACAGCGGCCTGCTGGAGATCGGGGTACATATCGCCGACGTCAGCCATTATGTTGAACCGGAGACGGCCCTCGACCAGGAAGCGTATGCAAGGGCGACGTCCGTCTATCTCCCCGACAGGGTCAACCCGATGCTGCCGGAACGCATCTCCAACGAGCTCTGTTCGCTGCGTCCGCACGAGGACAAGCTGACCTTCTCGGCCGTCTTCCAGATGACGCCAAAGGGTGAGGTCAAAAAGACCTGGCTGGGCCGCACCGTCATCCATTCCGATCACCGGTTCACCTATGAGGAGGTTCAGGAGATCATAGAGCAGAAGACGGGGCTTTATGAGTCCGAGATCCTGCTGCTCAATGATATTGCCCAGCGGCTGCGGAAACAACGGTTCAGAAAGGGGGCGATCAATTTCTCGTCTACGGAGGTTCGTTTTAAATTAGACGAGAAGGGCAAGCCGGTCGGTATCATGGTAAAAGAGAGCAAGGAGTCGCACCAGCTGGTGGAAGAGTTCATGCTGCTCGCGAATCGATGCGTCGCGGAATTTGTCGGGAAGATAACCGTCAATAAGAAACCCATTCCCTTTCCTTACCGGGTCCACGATACGCCCGACAAGGAAAAGCTGCTTCCTTTTATTGAGTTTGCCAAGAAGTACGGACATGTTTTTGACGTACAGTCGCCGCAGGCGATCGCGAAGTCATTCAACCAGATGCTGCTGGACGTACAGGGCAAACCTGAGCAGCACGTCCTCGAGCAGCTGGGCATCCGCACTATGGCCAAGGCGATCTATACGACGGAGAATATCGGGCACTACGGACTCGGATTCGAACACTACTGTCATTTTACCAGCCCGATCCGCCGCTACCCGGACGTAATGGTTCACCGGATACTCCAGGAGTGCCTCGACAACAATATAGTGATCGACAAGAAGCTGGAAGCCAAATGCCGGCATACCAGCGAGCGCGAGCGCGCGGCGATGGAGAGCGAGCGGGCCGCCAATAAGTACAAGCAGGTGGAATATATGCAGGATTTCCTGGGTGAGGAGTTCGAGGGCGTGATCAGCGGCGTAGCTTCCTTCGGTTTTTGGGTGGAAACACTCGAGCACAAGTGCGAGGGGCTGGTCAGCCTCAACAGCCTGATGGACTATGATGATTTCCGTCATATCGAGACCGACTATGCGCTGGTAGGAAGACGCAGCGGCCGGCGGTTTCGCATGGGCGACAAGGTGACGATCAAGGTCGTATCCGCCAATCTTACGAAGAGACAGCTGGACTATGAGTGGGTCATCACGTCCGGCGGCGCGGCAGTGACGGAAGGCGCTGAAGGCGCAGCCACCCGGGAAAGTGCTGGCGACTGGTCTCCGGAAAGACCCGCACGAAAAAGAGCGGTACAGAGCAACAGGCCCAAACATGGCAAAGGCCCCGGCGCGAAAGGCGCGCACGGCAAAGCCCCCAAAAAAACGTCCCGAAAGAAAAAGAAATAAGTATGTTTAGCTTCCAGGAACTGTCAACTGTATTCGCCGAAAGATTTGGCAACCGGCACTTTCCGACCCAGCCGGCGAGCCTGTACGACCCAGCCGGCTATTTTCTCGGGCTGGGCGGCAAAAGGATCCGGCCCCTGCTTTGTCTGATGGGGAATGAGCTTTTCGGCCCCATCGAAGAGGACGCCTGGCAGATGGCTACCGCTATCGAGCTTTTTCACAATTTTACCCTCATACACGACGATATTATGGACAAAGCGCCCCTGCGGCGCGGGCAGAAGACCGTCCACGAGCGATACGGCATTTCTACGGCTATCCTCTCGGGGGACGTGATGATGGTCGTTGGTTATGAATACATCAGCCGCGTCCAGTCACCGCATATCCGGCGGATACTGCACCTTTTTAACCAGACGGCCATGCAGGTCTGCGAAGGGCAGCAACTGGACATGGATTTCGAATCGAGGGAGCAAGTGACGATGGACGAATACCTGCATATGATCGAGCTCAAGACCTCCGTGCTGCTGGCGGCCAGCCTGCAGATCGGCTGTATGCTGGGCGGCGCCGGTCTGAACAACCAGCAGACCCTCTACCGGCTGGGCAGGAATCTCGGGCTGGCCTTCCAGATTCAGGACGACTATCTTGACTGTTATGGCGATGCCGCCAAGTTCGGCAAGCAGGTGGGCGGGGATATCGTTGCGGGGAAGAAGACCTTTTTGCTGGTAAAGACCCTCGAGTTGGCTACAGCCGCACAGCGGGCCGAGATCCGGCGGCTGCAACAGGCGCCGGCAGCAGAGAAGATCGGCGGGATGCTTCAGCTCTATCACGCCTGCGGGGTCGACGTCTGGGTAAAGCAACTGAAAGAACAGTATCGTACCGCTGCCTATCAGAGCCTGGACGATGTAGCGGTCGTGTCGAGCCGGAAAGATGCCTTGCGGCAGCTGATCGACTACCTGCTGCAGCGGGAATTCTAGTGTGCGGTTCGCCTTTTCAGGAAGCGCGATAACGGTTCATCGTCCGCCAGTACTTATCCTTGTAGATATCGTAGGTAATGGTTACTTTTCCCTTGAAGCCGGACACCATCTGCTGTACCGTCCGGGAAGCGTGTCTGAATTCCTTACAGGCGAAATAGATCGTTCGTTTGCTGTTGTAGGTGTCTCTGCCCAGGTTGAGATAGCCCCCGGAATCCGGAAGCCGTTGGACCAGGTCGTCCTCAAAGCGGTTGAGCTCGGCGGCTATATCCTTGTCCGGCATTCCATTGCTGACGGAGGTGAATTGGAGCTCGATCACCATCATCCAGGGGTGCGAGGCCTTGGCGTCCCAGCCCAGCAGCTCCTGGTTGATCAGCGCGATGGAAGGCAGCCCCTTGTCGTCTTTTCCTTCCAGGATCGAATAGCTGTCGCTCTCCGTATTGTGGCGGGTACCGTTGTATTTTTCGACGAATTCCTTTTCCTTCCAGACCAGGAAGTCGTTGAGCTTCTCCAGCGGTATCAGCCCGGCATTGTCTGCGTCGGGCGCGTCTATCTGGACATTGTCCAGCAGCGTGGCGGTATTCAGTTCGCCAAGGGCGTTGTCGAGAAATATGAATGCCCCGTTGGTAATGATCTCTTTGTTGGCTTCGCTAAATCGGCTGTGAACAAGGGTTATCTCTATTTCATCGGGATATTCCCTATTGTCCCGGCTGAAGAAGGACATTTCCCTGTCGTTGAAGGTAAAACCATCCATTTCGATGGTGATGTCCAGACCCGTAGGCGGCTTCAGCGCGGTGAATCGCCAGCCGGGCAGGGATGGGGCGGCGGATACCAGCTCTTCGGCAAATACAAAGGTCTTGACGTCGCCCTGCGCGGTGATGATCAGCTCGGCAGTGGTGGCATCGAACATCCCGGCGGAGCAGGCGAACCAGGAATTGAGTATTTTCAGCCTGGACATCAGGAGGTCCAGGAAGTCTTC
>JAFDYE010000761.1 GCA_018267585.1 Bacteroidota bacterium | reverse complement strand
CTCACTGGATATGGGTATATTCCATCCGCCCGGATGGAACGCTGTACAACAAGCAGCGCTTTGGCTGGCTCCGCGTGCCGGACAACCAGGAGACCGCCTGGCCCGATGGGCTGAAGTGTGATCGCGACGGCCGTGTCTATGTCGCCACCCGGCTGGGCATACAGGTGCTGGATCAGCTGGGACGTGTGAATGCGATATTGCCGGTGCCGTCCGGCCAGGCGTCGAATCTTTGTTTTGGCGGATCAGGGTTTGACGTACTATATGTGTCTGCCGGGAGTAAGGTTTATCGCCGCAGGTTGCATGTGATAGGGGTCAATCCTTTTGAGGCGCCGGTGAAGCCGATGCAGCCACATCTTTGAGGCTACCGTCGCATCTTTGAGCCTGCCGTCGCACCACTGGAATCGGCAAATTGGACCAAACGTCAAGGAACTGCTGCAGTTGGTCAAGGGCCAATTTTTTGTCGCGGGACTGTGCTGGCTGGCGCTGATGGGGGTGAGGAGATCATGCGCCGGATATTGCAGGGTAGATTTTTGAAACGTTGACCGTAACGGAGGGAGAACCCGCCGGCGGGTCAGTCGTCGTCCTTTTCTGTTTTTGTGATCTTTACAAAGGCTCCCCTTTTTGGTGCGGGCATAACACTATTCTCTCCTTTTACCGATTTCCATACGACCTCGCCGAGCAGGAGATCAGGCGCCGCGTCGGGTTTCGAGAAGTTGAATTTATCGGACAGCCTGGCGGACGCATCGTTGGCGCTGTTCCTGGCGTTGAGGTCTGTCTCGGGTGTGAGGGCGGCATAGGGTTTCGTGTCTGCGGTTGTCTGAAAGCAGTCCCACATGGGCGCGGCCGCGGCGTCATACTGGCTCATTGGCGGCAGGCCAAGGATCAGCTCCATGGTACGCAGCATAGAGGAGGTGGAATAAGGGGTGTGGTCGACCGAGTGCATTCTGATGTACGGGCTGATGATATAGGCCACCGAACGGTGCATATCCACGTGGTCTGCGCATCCTCCCGGGTCGTCTTCGAGGACGAAGATCGCGCTCTGCGACCAGATATCGCTGTGCGTGATATGCTCGACCAGTCTGCCCAGGGCGAGGTCGTTGTCAGCCACCTGGGCGGTTGGTGTATAGGCCCCGCGGCTGCGGCCGGAGGTGTGGTCGTTGGGCAGGTATATGATGCTCAGCCGGCGAACGGCGTTGATGGCTGCCAGGGAATCGAAATCGTGCTCAAATATTTTTTCCCTGTAGATATCCTGGATCGACAGGTTCCAGCCGGGGTAGCGATGACAGAAATTGTTGGAGTCTTTGAGAAGGGGGACCGTGGGATAGCCGTTGTCCATGAACTCCCCATAGTTGCGAAACGATACTCCGGCCCGGTGACAATAGTCCCATAAGAACCCCATGGTGGGATTGGCTATGGGACGGCTTCCGTCAAAATCATAGTTGCCGCCGCGACCGGCATAGTTATAGGGCCAGTTCTTCTCCGTGAAGTCGGTGGCATAGGCCGCCATGGACCAGTTGTGCCCGTCGGCGCTGACCTCGCCGTCCACGTAGAAATTATCGAAGAGGACGAACTGGTCGGCTATAGCGTGCGCGTTGGGGGTGATCTTTTTGCCGAAGATGCAGAGCGTTGAGTCGCCGTTGCCCCGGGGAATATCGCCCAGGATATAGTCATAGCTTTTGTTCTCCTTGAGCACGTAGAACACATACTTTATCGGCACGGGGGGCGCCGTGGAGACTTCCTTTTGTTTTGAATAGGGCGTATTCAATTAGTCCTGGTTGGCGTATCGATTGAGGGAGGACTCGTCCGGCTCACCGATGACAGATAGCGTTCCGGTGAACATATTGCTATAGGACTTCGCGCCGGGTTCGGGAGCGCTTTTTTTATAGCCGGTCCTTTCGGGGGCCGCGGGGATCATGCTGGAGGTTGAAGTCATTCCTTTGCCATTGAGCACCAGGATGCTCTTTCCCACGGTCTTTACGCTCGTCGGATACCATCCCGTCGGAATGAACCCTTTCGACCTGCTGTTACCGGGGGAGGAAACGTCAAAGACGGCGAGGCAGTTGTTGTCGGCGTTGGCGACATAGAGGGTCTTGTCGTCGGGGGATAGCGCCACCGAATTGGTCGTGGAGCCCGTGGGCGCGTTGGGGAACAGCGCTGCATTCAGCGTTTCGGCCAGCTTTCTGTTTTGGGTGCTGATGACTGCGACGGTATTCGAATTGGCGTTGGCTACATAAAGCCAGCGGCCGTCTTTGCTCAGTGCGAGGTCGTTCGGGTGGTCGTCCGTAGCGACGGAGTCGACGAGCTGCTCTTTTTTGGTGTTATAGATCCAGACCTTTTTTCCTCCCCAGGCGGAAATATACAGCTCCTTTCTGGCGGGATTGAATATACAGCTGTATGCTTCTGCGGACAGCTGCCGACGTCCGATCACCTTCATCATCCTGGTGTCGCAGGTGTACAGCGAGTTGTTTTCCTTCGTGACGACATACAGGCGGTCGTTCATCTCGTCCAGTGTCAGCCCTGCAGGGCTGATCTTCTCTTTTGGCCAGGGCGCGCCGAGCCTGATCGTGTCCCGGGGGGCAAGCCGCTGGTCTTTTAGGACATAGCGGATGACGATGTCGTCGTTGCCACCGGAGACGTATAAGCGGGACTGCGAGAAAGCCAGACCGAGCCAGGCCTTGCCGAGGGGCACGGTCTGTACGCATTGGCCTGTCGTAAGGTCGATGAGGTCGATGCCCTGCCGTCCGTTGCCGTTATTCGTCACCGCAACGAACCGCCCGTCGGGGGAAATGGCCATATTCAACGGCAGGTCGCTGGTCAGCGGTATGGAGCTGCCGGCGGGGGTCAGCGCCCATCCATTTGGCAATTGTATTTGCTGTGCGTTCGAAGTGGCCGCTAAAAATATGAGCAGCAGGGCGGCTATCGGGTTTACAATTGGTCTCATAATCCGGCGAAAGTCGGCGAAGTATTTTTTGCCCGGTCGCGGAGCTGGTTAATTTATTACTAAATTGAATGCTCGTTCAATTTTTATCCCGTAGCTGAGTGGGACCGGATGAAGGAACGCAGCCCCCGGCGGGGCCGGGGGCTGGTCCGTGTGTCATTTCTTCAGCCGCAGGCGGTCGGCTACGAGGGCCCCGATCTGCGAGCCCATCTTATGGCTGACGACCGTGCAATATTCGTAGTGTATGCCGCCGTAGAAGCGGGAGCGTTCCGTCTCCGATGCTGCGGCACGGAAGGAGGTAAAGCTGCGGCTTTTGATGCCGAACTCCAGCTCGGTCGTGTCGGTATAGGAGAAGTTGTCGCCGAAGTCTTTTGTCAGGGTTTCGGCTGCAGAGGCAGAGATCGTGCAGTGTCCGCAGGTATATTCGGGGAAGGGTGGCGTCTGCAGGTGAGGGCGCCAGTTGGGGTCGAAGTATTTGTTGATGGCGGTCTCGGGTCGAAGGGTATTGTAGGTGTATTTGATATCCCAGCATTCGATAAAGGCGTCGAAAAGGGCGATGGCGGTCCTGGCATAGGCGGCGGCGGTGGTGCCGAAGTCAGCGCCCGACTTTTGTGCGGCGATGCCGACGATACCCATCCAGTGGCCGGCCGGCGAGAATTTCTTTGTACCGAACATCAGGTGACCGCTGACGTTGAGCTTGAAAGGATTGTCGTCCCAGAAGTCGGCGATCCAGGTCTCTTCGGGGCTGAGGCTGTCGCCCTTGTTCTGTATCTTCTTTACTTCCTGGTAGTAGGGAGCGTTTTTATCGGTGACGTTGAACGGATAGGGCGGATGGGGTATAAATTCCCTGACGCTGTCCACGACGATAAAACGGATCTCGCGCCAATGGGGTTCCATGGCGGGAGTATAGGCGGGTGGAGTGGGTACCCAGCGGCCGGGGGAGTCGTTGACCATGTATTCGGTGGCTCCTCTTGTCTGTGCGTAGTTGTCCTTCTTGCTCCAGGCCATGATCGCGGAGCCGACCGTGTCGGCATAGGCGACGGTGGCGGTCATTTCGTCGGACGGCATGCCGTGGTCTTTTGCCATCTTTTTGAGACTGTCGACGTATTGGCGCATGCTTCCTTCCGGGAAGGTAACGGCTTCGCCCAATTTACAGTAGGCCAGCAGTGCTGCCAGCTCGTAGCTGATCTTCGCGCCGGCGGGAGGCTTGGGCATGGATGTCAGCCCGTGCAGCTGTCCTGCGAGGGAATTGAATTTATCCGGGTATCCTCCGGCGATCGCTTCGTAGCCGGCGACAGCCGCATAGAGATAGTTGCGGGAGGCGACGATGGGGCCGAAGTTATTGCCCATGACGACGGTATTCAGTTCGTGGACGGTATTGCAATAAAGGTTGGGGTCTTTGAATACCTGCTCGTAATCATTTTTTGAATTACAGGATGTGAACAGCGCAATCGTCGCGAGTGCAACGAATAGAAAATTCTTCATGTATATTACAGGGTTATTGTGCGAAAATTATTGATTGATCGAAGTATAGGGCATTAGAGTATCCCTTCGGGCCGGGGGGGCTGCCTGAAGATATAGGAATGTCCGGGGGAAAGGTTTGTGCCGGAATAGACAGCGGGACGCGAGGGAAGGACGGGAAAGCCGTTGACCGTAAGGCCATCCGGGACCGGGAAACAAACTTTCAGGCAATTGGAAGCGAGTTTTCCGGAAGCGCCCGGAACTTTGGAGTGGCCTGTGTTTTGCAGGTCGTTGACGAGGCTGAAAAAACTATTTTTTACATTCTGGAACCGGTTGGCCTCTCCGTCGGGGATACATAGGAATTCGACAGAATCATTGTACAACCTTTTTCCGACATATCTGTAGTGAAGGTTGCCGATATCGACCTTGCCGCCCTCCCGGTCGAAGACTGTCGACGTGTTGCCATATGGCAGGTGATCGGCGGGTATTCTGACCAGTATCAGCTGTGACCGGTCGTACTGGCCATCCTCCAGCCTGCTCTCCAAAAGGGTCTCGGCATGGCTTTCGAACCAGGAGATAAAAAGCCAGTAACCTACCCAATTGAAAAACAAAAAAGATAACAATAATATGGTGGCAATCTTTCTAAACAACATTACAAGGTAGCTAACTTTAGTTAAATTATGCATCCGGAAAATAAAAATATTCTGGCTGTCAACGGCGGGTCGTCGAGCATAAAATTCGCTTTGTATGCGACTGTGCCGGGGGCAGTGCCTTCCCGGGTGCTGTCCGGCAAGATCGACAGGGTCGGTTTGGATGGCCCTCGACTAACTTACACGGATAACCGAAATGGTAAAAGGGACGGGATCCCGGCTAAGGCTTCCTCTCCGGCGGAGGCGGCGGCGTTCCTGCTGGAGTGGCTGTTGAAGCAGGCAGGGGCGCCCGCGGCCATCGGCCACCGGGTGGTGCATGGTCTGCAGCACCGCCAGGCGTCGCTGATCGACGAGTCCTTGTTGAAGGAGCTGCGTGGGATCGTGGCTTATGACCCCGACCATCTTCCCGGCGAGATCGGCCTCATCGAGCTGTTCAGGAAGGAGCAGCCGGACACGCCGCAGGTGGCCTGTTTCGATACGGCCTTTCACGCGACCCTGCCGCGCCGGGCGCAGCTGCTGCCGCTGCCGCGGCACTATGAAGGGATGGGGCTGAGGAGATATGGCTTTCACGGCCTGTCGTATTCCTATGTGTTGGAAGAGCTGACGCGGATGGACGCGGTAAGGGCGCGTGGCTCGGTCATTCTTGCGCATCTGGGCAGCGGGGCCAGTCTGGCCGCGGTGAAAGACGGCGTCAGCGTCGATACGACGATGGGGTTCACGCCTACGGGAGGGATCGTCATGGGCACCCGGACGGGCGACCTGGACCCGGGTGTGATCGGGTACCTTTTGCAAAAGGAAAGGCTGGGCGCCGAAGCATTCAGCCGGCTCGTGAACCACGAATCGGGGCTGCTGGGTGTCTCGGGCACCAGCCCCGATATGCAGGACCTGCTGGCGCGGGAGAGCGAAGACGAACGCGCGGCGGAGGCGGTCAGCCTTTTCTGCTATCAGATAAAGAAGGCGATCGGTGCCTACTCGGCTGTGCTCGGAGGGCTGGACGCCCTTGTGTTCACGGGGGGCATCGGCGAACGCTCTTCCGTCATACGATCGCGCGCATGCGCCGGCCTCGGTTATCTTGGTGTCGGCCTGGACCAGAAAGCCAATGAGCACAATTCCCTTTCTATCGCTGCCACCGGGAGTCCGGTGGCGGTCTATGCGATCCCAACCGATGAAGAATGGATGATCGCCCGTACCGTGGATCAGCTATTAAAAGAACAGTGATCATATGATAAATAATTCCAACGGGCTGCTGCAAAAGATGGACGCCTACTGGCGGGCAGCCAATTATCTCTCCGTGGGACAAATGTATCTGAAGGCGAATCCGCTATTGAGAGAGCCGCTGGCTCCCGAACACATCAAGCACCTTCTGCTGGGGCACTGGGGTACGTCGCCCGGTCAGAACTTTATCTATGTTCATCTCAACAGGATCATCAGGGAGTACGACCTGAACATGATCTATATCTCGGGTCCGGGCCATGGCGGTCCTGCGCTGGTTGCCAACACCTACCTGGAGGGAACGTATTCCGAGGTCTATCATGATATCAGCCGTGACGAAGAGGGGATGTGCAGGCTGTTCAGGCAGTTCTCATTTCCCGGAGGGATCCCCAGTCATGTCTCCCCGGAGTGTCCGGGTTCGATCCATGAAGGCGGCGAGCTCGGCTATTCGCTGAGCCATGCGTTCGGCGCGGTCTTCGATAATCCTTCTCTGATCGTTGCCTGTGTTGTCGGCGACGGCGAGGCGGAGACGGGTCCACTGGCGACGTCCTGGCATGCCAATAAATTCCTTGATCCCGTGACGGACGGCACTGTCCTGCCGATACTTCACCTCAACGGATTTAAGATCGCCAATCCGACGATACTGGCCCGGATCAGCCGTACCGAACTGGAGCAGCTGCTCAACGGATATGGCTGGGATCCATACTTTGTGGAGGGCGAGGAGCCGGAGAAGATGCACGAGCAGATGGCTGCCGCTCTCGACGAGATCGTCGGCAAGATCGGGTCGATTCGCGCTGCCGCGCACGGAAAAACAGATCGTCCGCGCTGGCCGATGCTGGTGCTCAGGTCGCCCAAGGGGTGGACCGGTCCGAAGTTCGTCAACGGGTTGCCGATCGAGGGGACGTTCCGCGCGCACCAGGTGCCGATACCCGACCCTGCGGGCAACAGGGAGCAGCTGCGGCTGCTGGAGGAGTGGCTGAAGAGCTACAAGCCGGAAGAGCTGTTTGACGAAAAGGGTGCGCTGCGGCCTGAGCTGGCGGAGCTGGCTCCTGTAGGTGAACGGCGGATGGGCGCCAACCCCAACGCAAATGGGGGATTGTTGCTGAAGGACCTGAACATGCCCGACTTCAGGGAGTTTGCGCTGAAAGTTGCCGGACCCGGTAAGGTAAAGGCCTCGGATACGACGATACTGGGGGGATTTCTCGCAGCCGTTATCCGGCGTAACCAGGAGGGGCGGAACTTCCGTCTTTTCGGGCCGGATGAAACGCTGTCGAATAAGCTGGACGCCGTTTTCAAGGAGACCAATCGCCAGTGGGAGCTGGGAATAACGCCGCAGGACCAGTACCTTGCGAGCGATGGTCGCGTCATAGAAGTGCTCAGCGAACACCTTTGCGAAGGTTTCCTGGAGGGGTATCTGCTGACGGGCCGGCACGGTCTGCTCAACAGCTATGAGGCCTTTATTCACATTGTAGATTCGATGTTCAACCAGCACGCCAAATGGCTGAAAGTGACCCTGCATATCCCGTGGCGCCGCAAGATCGCATCGCTGAACTATCTGCTTGCCTCCCATGTCTGGCGGCAGGACCACAACGGGTTTACGCACCAGGACCCCGGATTCATCGATCATGTGGTCAATAAGAAGGCCGAAGTGGTCAGGGTCTATCTTCCGCCTGACGCCAACTGTCTGCTGTCGACGATGGATCACTGTCTCAAAAGCCGGCACTATGTGAATGTGGTCGTCGCCGGCAAGCACCCTGCTCCGCAGTGGCTCAATATGGATGAGGCGGTACTGCACTGTACCAAGGGGGCTGGCATCTGGACCTGGGCCAGCAACGACCAGGACAGCAAGCCCGACGTGGTGATGGCTGCTGCGGGGGACGTGCCTACGCTGGAGATACTCGCCGCTATTTCCATTCTTCATAAGAAGCTGCCCGAACTTAAGATCCGCATGGTCAATGTGGTGGATCTCATGAAGCTGCAGCCGCAGACCGAGCATCCGCACGGGCTTAGCGACAGCGATTTCGACATGCTGTTCACCCGGGACAAGCCCATCATTTTTGCTTATCACGGGTACCCCTGGCTGATCCACAGGCTGACCTACCGGCGGACGAATCACGGCAATCTGCACGTACGGGGATACAAGGAAGAAGGGACGATCACGACGCCATTCGATATGACGGTGCTGAACGAGATGGACCGGTTCCACCTGGTAATGGACGTGATCGACCGGCTGCCGGGGCTCGGAGAGAAATGCGCTTATATCAAACAGGAAATGCAGGATATGCTGATCCGCCATCGGGCGTATATCGACAGGGAGGGGCTGGACATGCCGGAAGTGCTCGACTGGAAATGGGAGTAGGGTACGGGAAAAAATTGTATTTTTAGCCCTTTCCATTGTGAACATGAAAATAGCTGTTTGCTTCGTCATATTAGTAGCATTCTTTACTTATGCAGGACATTCACAATCTTATGGATTACAATTCGCCAGCCATGAGGTCGTACAGGAGAAGAGGACAGGCCTGAACCTAAGCCCCGTAGAACCCTGGTGTTTGACAGATGATGCCGAGCTGTCTTTCGACCTGCAGTTTGCCCCGCGCATGGAGACCTATTTTGGCTATGTCTTCCGGATCATTACCACCGACCATCAGAATATCGACCTGATATATAATCAGAAATTAGGCAACTTCAATTTTATCATCGGAGAGACGGTTGCGGGAACCTTCAGGATCGATTCCACCCACCTATACAGCCAGTGGAATAAGGTAGCGCTGCACTTTGCAACAAAGGAAAAGGGCCTGGAATTCTTTGTCAACAGCCGTGCTGTCGGGAAGAGCAAGGCGCCTTTCAGGGGCGATCCCTGTTTTCGGATAGCGTTCGGGGCGAGCAGTGTTGAAGAGTTCCAGACGGCGGATATCCCTCCCATGAGCATACGTAATATCCGGCTGACAGAGAATCGCCGGCTGCGTTATTACTGGCCATTGTCGGAAGCTTCGGGTGAGGAATGCCGTGACAGCGTCGCCAAGAAGCTGGCCCGTGTCACCAATCCAATCTGGATCCGCAGCCGTCACCAGGACTGGCAGCTGGTAAGCGCCTGCCAGATCAATGGAATACCGTCGGTCGCCTTTGATCCCGGTCAAGAACTGGTGTACCTTGTGTCGCCCGATTCGCTCTATAGCTTCTCGCTATCCCGGTCGACGCTTTCGGGAGTGAAGATAGGCGACCCCGACGACCCGACGCGTCTTCCTGCCGGGCACCAGGCCATATTTGATCCCACGAACGACCGGCTATACGACACTTATATCGATCAGAAGACGGTCAGGACCTGGCAGGCCAAAGAGAACCGATGGGACGGTCATTTCCTTCCGGGACCGCTGACGGAGTTCTGGCATGCCAACAAATTCATCTCT
>JAFDYE010000760.1 GCA_018267585.1 Bacteroidota bacterium | reverse complement strand
TGTAATAGGGACGAATTCTTCTTTTTGTCTGGTATATGAATTATGGACTCTTAATACGCTCATACGGCCCCGAAGATACAATTTTCTATTTTACGCGCCCCGCGGCCTGGCTGCGGACCAGCCGAAGGTCCGCCACTACCGGATGGTGGTCCGACCAGGGTGTCACAAACCGGGTGCACTGCAGGACCTCAAAACCATCATTGGTGAGGACATAGTCGATACGGAGGGTCGGCGAGATGTGCACATAGGTGCGGCCGATGCCAAATCCCTTCTGCAGGAAGGCGTCCTGCCAGTCGTCGCGGATCGTATGGTAGGCGTAGGAATTGGGAACGTCGTTGAAGTCTCCGCATATCAGCCCGGGAATGGTGCATTTGTCCAGTTGTTCCCGTACCTGCTGGGCCTGGTCGCCCCGGTGCCGGAAGGCATAGCGGAGTTTTCTGGTGATCGATTTGGTGGCCGAAAGGATACTGTCGTCCACGTTCTTGATGATCTCGATGTCATGGAAATCCTTATTGTGGAAGAGGACCGACTGAAGGTGGGTGGTAAATATCCTTGCTGTATCATCTCCGACCTTGATGTCGACGCCCAAAAGGCTCTCGGTGGCCCGGATGCCGTCAGGGCGGGAATAGCGCAGCATCGAAGAGTCGACAATAGGATAACGCGAGAAGATGACGACCCCCTGTTCGTACAGTCTGTCTGCCCGGATATAGTCCCGGGAGAAGTAGTAATAGGGCATATGAAGACGGTCCCGGACAATGTCAATATTGAAGAACGGGTTGCCGGGGGGGCCGGCCTGGTAGAACTCCTGGAGACAAAGGACGTCGGGCTGCAGGCTGTCGATAAAGGACAGCATCTTTGCCTTGTGGCCGTTGGCGCCTCTTCTTTTGGTGAGCGTCTCGTCAAAACTGCGGACATTCCATGTCATCAGCCGCAGCGAAGCCGGGTCCTTCTTTATTTCGAATTTCTTACCCGGATGCAGCGCCAGGAAACAATGAATGCCAGGCCAGCCGATGATCAGCGTGATCAAAGAAGCCAGCGACCAGGGTCTGAAGGCCGGGAAGAAGAGGCCGACAATAAAGAAGCAGCCGATCGCCAGCAGCAGCAGGGGAAAAATGAGTCCCAGCAAAGCGATAAACCACCATTTTCCGGGATGCAGATAGGGATTGGCGCATGCCAGCAGAAAAAGGACAATGGCAATTATGTTTAGTGCGATAAAGACCCGTCGGGTTAATTTTCCAAGGTTCGCCATGACTTACCCTAAGTTACAAATCTTCTTCGTCTGCGGCCCTTTTAAGGATCTCTTTTTCCTCGTCGGTCAGGAAGCGGTATCCCTGCTGGTTGATCTTATCGAGTATCTCGTCGATGCGTTGCTGGGTGACGTTGGGTATCTTCTTGAAGGGCTGGGTGCCGGAGACTTTGTAGTAGAATTCGTCCCTGGGGGACCGGACCCTTTTCTTTTTGTTGGGATTGAACAGGTCATTGAACCAGTCAAAGAGGCGGTTTATCCACAAGCTGCCGTCATATCCCCTGCGAAGGAAAAAGATGAACAGCCAGCCGGCGCCTGCCCCGGACAGGCTGGCGACATAGCCCCCGGTGTCCGCGCGGGGAATGCTGGCAATATCGATCAGGACAAAAACGACGGTCAGGATCCACAGCGGGATCCCGCCATTGATCATTGGAAAAATGCGGTAGTCGGGAGCGACGGTCGTGGTTGCGACGGCGACGGCCATGACGGCCGAGCTGGCCCCGCCCAGCACGAAAAGATCACTGGCGCCGGACGTCTGGTATGCAATAGCTCCGGCGTGCAGTCCGGGCAGGACGGTGTTGGCCAGTATGAACAGGACGCCACCGGCCAGTCCCCCGTAGAAATAGATCGGGATCAGCTTGCGGTTGCCGGTAAGGTCCTGCAGGATATAGCCAAAACCCCAGAGCCAGAACATATTGCCGATGAAACGCCATACAGAAAGGTCCGAGAACATATAGGTCACGATGGTCCAGGGACGGGACGAGAACCTGTCGAAGGTAGCCGGAAGATAGAACCAGTCGCGGATATTCGCATTAAAACGGGTAACAGGAATGGTGTTCAGGGAATAAATAACGGAAATGAACTGCAGGATAGCGAACAGCACCGCGTTGATCACCACCAGCTGAACGAGCGCATTTCCATCCTGTCCCAACCCCATCCTCTTGCGATAGTTATCTTCCATTACACGCATAAAGTTATACTTGTGAAGTTACTTTCTTAACAGTTCATCACCTATAAGAGTTTAGTAAAAATTTCGCCGGTCTGTCTTATTCCAGTAAAGGACCAGCAACAAGCCTACCAGGCCACCTCCGAGGTGGGCCCAGTGGGCCACATTATCGCCGGCGGTGGCGCGGGTGCCGGAGAAAAGCTCCAGGAGACCATAGCCCAGCGCGAACCATTTAATTTTGATGGGGAAGATAAAATTGAGATAAATATATTGATTGGGAAAAAGCCATGCCATAGCCGCCAGGCACCCGAAGATAGCGCCCGATGCGCCGACGGTAACCGAATTGACCGGGAAACCAGGGTTGGTCAGGTATTCCTGCTGCGCGTCCAGCGGCAGCGTATGCAGCTGCTCCATGATGGGACCCATTTCGAAATAAAGTACGGTCAGGTGCACTATCGCCGCACCGATGGCGCTGACAACATAGAAGATAAGGAAGCGCTTGCCCCCCCAGTGGTTTTCGAGCATGGCGCCGAACATCCAGAGGCCAAGCATATTGAAGAGCACGTGCTCCCATCCGCCGTGCAGGAAAGCATAGGTGATCACCTGGTGAGGACGGAAATAGATAGAGTGTACGTCGTGGAGCCCGAAAAGCTCGGTCAGCCGGGCATCCCAGGCAGGACCCATGGTGA
>JAFDYE010000075.1 GCA_018267585.1 Bacteroidota bacterium | reverse complement strand
TATAGTGCTTCTGCTGCGCCCTCTCTTTTATTTCGTCGGCATTGTCCTTTTCAATAACGAGATCATAGCCGATGGACCTTACCGTGTCGCGGAGCCTGTCAGGCGTCGCAACCCGGGGGTCGTACTCTACCCAGGCTTCATGATTGGCAAAATTGACACCGGCATCACGGACGCCGCCGACCGACTTGAGCATGGACTCCACGCTGACCGCGCAGGCAGCGCAGGTCATTTCGAGCACGGGAAAATTCTCGCGTATGATGTGGGCAGGTGTCCCGGTCTTTTTTTCCGAAGTTGCCGTTCTTACAGACATGATACAGAAATTTCCACAAATTTCCGACGGGTCAGGAAAATGGCTGTTACATCATCGCATGGGGATTGTATATAATTTTCAGGTGAATGCGGACGGACGGGGGCGGCTAGACCTTATCCAGCGGCTTGCGCCGGTTGTCCTTCAGCTCGCGGAACTGCGAGGGCGTCATCCCGGTGACCTTCTTGAATTGCTGAGAGAGGTGCTGGACGCTGCTGTAGCCCATCTTCAACGCGATCTCGCTAAGGCTTTCCTCGTCATACATCAAAAGCTCTTTCACTTTTTCGATGCGCTGCAAGATCGCAAAACGCTCGATCGTCATTCCTTCAACGGAAGAGAACAGCGTGGTCAGATACCGATAGTCTAACTGCAGCTTGTCCTCGAGGACCGCAGAGAGTTTGAGGTTGATCTCGTCCGCATCTTTGTGGATGTGGGATACGATCACATTCTTGATGCGCTCGGCGACCCGGGCCTTCTTGTCGTCAAGCAGCTGAAATCCATTTGCTTCCAGCCGCTGTCGAAGGGCCTGCAGGCGATCCTCGTCCGGCTCCCCGGCCAGCTGTACGAGGCCGAGCTGGACGCTGTCGTATTCCATGCCCAGGTCGTCCAGCTGCTGCCGTACCACCATGATGCACCGGTCGCAGACCATGTTTTTTATGTGAAGCGTCATAGTGCAAAGGTAGTTCGTTTTTTTTAAGCAGGGCACGGTAGCGAAACAGGCAGCGGCCAACAGCTTTTGCAGAATTTTGTGAAATGTTAATGCGATGTTCCCGCGAATTCGCTTAATTTCAATGCTGGAAAGTGTATTTGAAAGAAATGATTCAACCGACTACTTTCAGACATAGAGATACGCTTTGGGCCGCCAAGATATTCTTTGCGGTCATCTGCTTTTCGCTCTTTGCCGAGCAATCCTCCCACCGGTTCTATGAGTTGTCGAGCGCCACTGTTTGCGTTCCTGGAAGCTGGCGAACCGGTAGGATTTGCCCGGCCGGAAAGATCAGCGACCACCTGGAAATTCAGCATAGGCTGTCGGCGATACATTCTCTCGACAAACGATTTGATGAAACCCATCTTTTTCTTTTGCCGCAAGTTTTTTGCGGGATACTTCCGCCTGCGATGCAAAAAGGCGGGCACGAGGATGGTTTGTCGGTCGTATTTATCGACAGAGCCTCGGCGCCGGCCTCAATGAGGGGCCCACCCT
>JAFDYE010000759.1 GCA_018267585.1 Bacteroidota bacterium | reverse complement strand
TGAGACCTATGAAGGGGACCGAGCCCAGCACTTTTATATTGGAGGATGTCCCGAAATTGACGATGCAGCCCGAGACGTCGGTCAATACGAGGGTAGGCGTATAGGTGCTGGGGCTCCGGTACATATGGAAGGGGCTGGTATTCTGGGAAGAATCCGAGCTGCCGTCGCCGAAGACGAGGGTGAACTTAGTATAGCCCGGGGGTGTAGTATCAAACTGGGCCGGCACTGAATCGCAGGCGCTGGGTGGACTGAATTTGAGCTGGGTGGTCTTGTTTGGATCGAGCACCAGGACGCGCCGGGTAGCGGAGTCGAAACAGCCGCCGGGGCCGCGGACGAACAGTTTGGCGTAGAAGGTGTCGAGCGTATTATAGAAATGGGAGGTGACGGGAAGGGTGGATGTCGTGCCGTCGCCGAAGTCCCAGTAGAGTGAATCGTAGTATTGGCCGTGGGCGGTGAACATCGTCTGCAGGGGTGTGCAGATGGCCGTGGTGTCGGCGATGTCGAAAGAGGCGATCGGGTTCTGGATGAGGATCGTCTTTGGCTGCGTGTTGGTGCAGCCGAAGGCGTCCGTCACGGTGAGGGATGCGATATAGCTGCCGTTGCCGGCATAGGCATGTATGCCCGTGTTGTCCTGGCTGCCGTCACCATAATTCCATTGGTCGGTGAGGTTATAACCGATGGAGGAGTCGGTGAAAGTCAATGGGGTTTTTGGGCAGTAGAAGCTGGTATCCGACCAGCCAAAACGGGCGAGCGGGCTTGTGATGTGGATGGAAGTTGGGGATACATATGTCCGGGCGCAGCCGTTGGCGTCGTCGATCAGCAGTGTTACCGTGTATATACCAGTGTCGGCGTATTGGTGGGTGACGTTTGGGCCCTGAGCATGGGCGGTACCGTCGCCGAAGTCCCAGGAATAATAAGTTACGGGGCTTCCCGTCGCGGGGTCTGGCGTCCCGGTGCCGGTGAAGGGTACGGCGCTGTTCACGCAGGCGCCGGCGGGAGGGGTGAAGGTGGCGTCGGGGTAGGAAACCTGAACGGGATGGCTGATGGAGTCGAGGCAGCCGCTGGCCAGCCGGACCACGAGCGTGAGGGTATGAGGTATGCCGGGCGCGCTGCGTATGATGCTTTGCAGGGTGGCTTTGTTTGACGAGTCAAATACATAGGGCTGGTCCTTGTTGTATTCCCAGTGCCAGTAATAGCCTGTGATCAGCTCGGGGTTGGGGGAAGTGGCCTGGACGGGGAATTGTGCACCGGAGCAGATGAGGGGGGTGACCGTGAAGTCGACGGGCACGTTGCCGAGGACGATGGTCTTGGACAGGCTTTGGACACAGAAGCCGTCGGTAACCGTGAGGTTGACGGTGAATGGATTGAGTCCGGCGGGGTTTGATGGCGTATAGCTATGGGTGGTGACTTGTCTCACGGGAGTTCCGAGCGTCTGGGGCGCGCTGCCGTCTCCGAAATCCCAGACGGCGGAGAATGGCGGGTTATACCCGTACTCTTCTGAAGAATCCGTGAAC
>JAFDYE010000758.1 GCA_018267585.1 Bacteroidota bacterium | reverse complement strand
CGCTACGACGACTTCCTGGCAAAATACCCCGCCATCGCCGCCCGCGTCCCACAGTACGCGCTGGCCTCCTTTCTGGGCATCACCACCGAATTCCTCAGCAAGATCCGCAGCGACAAAAGGAAAAAAAGTTAATCTATCTTAACCGAATTACTTACGACAGTTCATTTTCCTGCCCTTCCCGATACCCCAACTTTGCGGTACAAATCAGAAAGGAAATGAAAAAGCTAGACAACAAAGTTGCCATCATCACGGGCGCCTCCAAAGGCATCGGCGCCGCCACCGCCCGGGCCTTCGCAAAAGAAGGCGCCGCCGTCATCCTCAATTACGCTTCCGACCAGACCAGCGCAGAAAAGATCGCCGCAGAGATCACAGCGCAGGGAGGCCAGGCCCGCACCGTGAAAGCCGACGTCTCCAAAGCCGGAGACGTTGAGCGCCTGTTCACCGAAACCCTCCGCCTCTTTGGAAAAATAGACATCGTCGTCAATAACGCAGGCATCTACCGTTTTGCGCCGCTCGAGGCCGTCACCGAAGCCGACTTCCATCGCCAGTTCGACACCAATGTGCTGGGCACGATCCTGACGATACAGCAGGCAGCCAAACACCTGCCTGAAGGCGGATCGATCATCAATACCAGCACGATCGCCAGCACCAACCCCGTCGCCTACTCCCTGGTCTATGCCGCTTCCAAAAGCGCCGTCGACACCGTCACCAAAGCCATGGCCAAAGAGCTGGGTCCAAAAAAGATCCGCGTCAACACGATCGCTCCCGGCGCCACGATCACCGAAGGCATCGCCGCCCTGGACCTGCCCGAAGAGTTCGGTCAGCAGATGATCGCCGGCACACCGCTGGGCCGCCTCGGCCAGCCCGAGGACATCGCAAAAGTCGCCGTCTTCCTCGCCTCCGACGACGCCGCCTGGGTCACAGGCGAACGCCTGACCGTATCCGGCGGGTATAAGTAATCATCGATCATTCATCTTCATTCCTCCTTAAGCTGGCCGTCTTCACCCGATACATCGGGCAGGACGGTCAGTCTTGTTCCAACCCCCATGACCAGCCGATGCAGCCGCTCCCATCCTGGTCCACCAATTCCGGAGATCGACCCCCAAAAAAAAGACCATCCAAAGATGGTCTTGATCCTTAAAAACCTGTTGCAAGAGGGAAGATCCAATTAGCAAATGAAAACAAAATCCAAAAAATCCAAATAAAACAGAAAAGTCCAAAATCCGAATCCTGAAGATCTGCTGCGAACATATAGAAATGAGGCCCTGAATTGCTTATCCGGATTTAGTAGTACCTGATAGTAGTTATGTAACTACAAAAACGGCCCTATTTTCAACATTTAAAATAAAACGATAAAAAATACTTGTTTTATTTTAATCAGAGGCTATCTTTGATAAAAATAACCGTGCGCTAATCATTCATTTAGCCATGCCAATAGTTGTCAACCTCGATGTCATGATGGCCAAAAGAAAAATGCCCCTCAACGAACTCGCACGCCTCGTCGGCATCACCAACGTCAACCTATCGATCCTTAAAACGGGAAAAGCGAAAGGCGTCCGCTTCGATACGCTGGATGCCATCTGCAAGGCTCTCGAATGCCAGCCCGGCGATATCCTGGAATATGTAAAGGAGCGATCTATTTGATCACAAAAACCGCCGAAGGAAACTTCCTGTCATCATAAACCTCTTTCAGTCGAACCACCTTGTCCTCACCGTCAAAAACCATCACCCGCGGATCTCCGACCCGATAGACCGGCCACTGCGGAATAGCCTGCCCATTCGGATCCCCCGTCCTGATGAACGCGGCCCAGGCGCTATGAAGCCCCCTCGCCAGCCCCGCCTTTACCGGATCGTCACCAGACCGCGGATCCCATATATAACGCAGCTCATCCCCATGCCGGGCGCCAAACTCCCTGCCATTCGAAAAAGCATACCGATACACATAAACCGGCACACCCCCGCCGCTCAGGGCCCCCGCCAGCCGATAAGAATGCAGCTGATACATATACTGCGTCAACGTGCGGACCATGGCGGCATAGGGGCTATCCGTCCGGAGCAACCCATGATAATACGCATCCGCCATCGGCGCATTCGACCGGAACAACGGTTCAAATACCGGCAGGCCAATATCCTTCTTCCCTATAAAAGCCGCCCCCTCATCTTCATTGGTGCCTATAATAACCTTTATCCCCGACAGCTTCCGGGCATAT
>JAFDYE010000757.1 GCA_018267585.1 Bacteroidota bacterium | reverse complement strand
GCGTGGGAGATAAATACCTGGTCGATCTTCCGGCTCTTCTGAAGGAGGGAGGAGATCAAGCCCTCACCCGCATCGAAGAGAATACCCCACTCTTCGATAAAATACCAGGTGGAGAAGAGCGCGGTCGAATATCCGGTGATGGTGAGTTGCATGAGGGTGTAAAATTAGTATTTTGTGGTAGTAAGAATTTGAAGTGTCCAATTTCTCCATTGCCGGTTGTAATAAGTGTGTAAAAACATTTATAACCCGGGGCCGGAGGGGATCCGGTTGCGGAAATTAACTTTTAAATTCTTGACAATGAGAGCGGTAAACGTTTTTAACTTTATCACGCTGAACGGCTTTTACAAGGGGATCGACGGGGATATCAGCTGGCACCGTCATGGGGAAGAGGAAAACAAATTTTCGGATGAGAACTCCCAGCGCGGGAGTACGCTGCTGTTCGGGCGAATTACTTATGAGCTGATGGCTTCCTTCTGGCCCACGGAAATGGGCAAACAGCGTGCGCCGGTGACGGCAGACGGGATGAACAAGGCGGAGAAACTCGTGTTTTCCAGAACGTTGAAGAAAGCCGAATGGCAGAATACCCGTCTTATCAACGATGATCTCGTCGGCACGGTCCGGCGGCTGAAGAGCGAACCCGGCAACCCTATCACGATATTGGGCAGTGGCAGCATCGTCACGCAGCTGGCGGAGGCGGGGCTTATCGACACGTATGGGTTTATGATCGACCCGGTGGCGCTGGGGGACGGGGTGCCGGTCTTTAAGGGCATTACGCAAAAGTTGCAGCTGAAGTTGACTTCGTCCCGGGTATTTAACAGTGGTGTGATCAATGTTACGTACGAAGTGGAAAAAAATTGAGGTTATGGATGAATATATTGTATTGATGCGGCTGGACCTGATCACAAAGGAGAAGCAGCCCACGCCAGACCAGCTGAAAGTATATATGGAATACTATCAGGACTGGGTCAACGGCATCATCGCGCAGGACAAATTTGTCGGAGGCACGGGGCTCGACCCGAAGGGGAAGGTGATAAGGCCGGGGGGTGTGATCACGGACGGACCTTTTGCGGAGATAAAGGAGAGCCTTGCCGGTTTTATCATCATCAGGGCCGCCAGCCTGGAGGAGGCGGTGGAGATGGCGAAGGGCAACCCGATACTCAATGGTGAGGGCAACAGCGTGGAGGTTCGGAGGATCAATGGACAGCACTGAGCTCATACCGCAATTATTCAGAACGGAGTACCGAAAGGTCGTCGCCGTCCTCTGTAAGCATTTTGGTTTTGACCAGATAGCCATCGCGGAGGATATCGCCAGCGACGCCTTTCTTACGGCGGCGGAGACCTGGGGACAGAAGGGTCTCCCGCCGAATCCGACCGCCTGGCTGTATACGGTCGCGGCTAACCGCGCAAAGAATTATCTTAAACGCAGGAGGGTCTTCGATGCAAAGCTCGCGCCGCAGCTGCGACGTTCTGCCTCCGACGGGGCTACGGAAGATATCGAAGTCGAATTCTCCCCGCAGAATATCAATGACAGCCAGCTGCGGATGATGTTTGCGATCAGCCACCCGGCCATTCCGCCGGAAGCGCAGGTGGGACTGTCCCTGCGTATCCTTTGCGGGTTTGGCATCGACGAGATCGCGGAAGCTTTTCTGACCAACAAGGAGGTGATCAACAAGCGCCTTTTCCGTGCAAAGGAGAAGATCAGGGAGGCCGGTATCAGCCTGGACCTGCCGGGGCCCGCGGAGATCGAAGCCAGGCTGGGAGCCGTGCTGACCACGATATATCTGCTGTTCAACGAGGGGTATTATTCGGCTGGTGATAACCGGTCGCTGCGGAAGGAGCTGTGTTTTGAGGCTATCCGTCTTTGCCAGATGCTGATCGAGAATGTTCCGGAGGAATCGAAGGTCTTTGGCGAAGTTCTCACGAATACGCCGGAGGCGAATGCGTTGCTTGCGCTGATGTGTTTTCATGCCTCGAGGTTGGATGCGCGGCTTGACGCCAATGGGGAGATCGTCCTTTACGAAGAGCAGGATGTCGGCCTGTGGAACTCGGACCTTGTCAGCAAGGGCGGGTATTTTTTGAATCGTTCCGCCAGCGGCGACCGGCTGTCGAAGTATCATCTCGAGGCGGGTATCGCCTACTGGAACACACAGAAGGAGGATACGGAGGAGAAGTGGACCCGGATACTTCAGCTGTATGATATCCTTTTGCAGCGGGAGTATTCGCCGATGGCGGCGCTCAACCGGACGTATGCGTACTCGAAAGTGCATGGGAAGGAGGGGGCTATCCGGGAGGCGTTGGCGCTGGGATTGGAGAACAACCGATATTTTTACGTGTTGCTGGGCGATCTGTATACGAGTGTAGATGATGAGCGTGCGTTGTCGAATCTATCAGCCGCCCTGGCCCTTGCGAGGACTCCGGCGGAGAGCACGAGTCTGCAGAAGAGGATTGACGGGTTGGTAAAACAGGAGTGAGCCGGTGGTGCGGGAGAAGACGAATACTGGCCCGCGCGGGGTTCTTATGACTTTACTGTCGCGTATCTCGCCTTCGAGGAGCAGACCGGACCTGGACATAGGGATTGCGTCGCGGCCTTTGAGCAGCAGGGTCCCGTAGCTGGCGTCGTAGCGTCCCTCGTAGGGTGTGACGCCGTCAAAATTTCCCGCCGCAATGATATCTGTGTGCCCGTCGCCGTCTATATCCTGGGGAAGAAAACTAAATACAGGCGACCACTGTACCTCTTTCGGGAGACGGGAGAGCAAGTAGCCGCCGCGGCCGGTGTTGATCAGTGACTTCGAGGAGAGGTCTTCCGCCTGCAGACTGGTCGCCTTGTTGATGCTCTCCCCGAGTATCTGTCCGACGGTCTGGCCGGCGAAGGCGGAATAGTTATTATAACGTTTGCGGATGATGGAGGGCATGTGCCGTTCGAGCTCGTCTTTGCCGAGGAAGGGGTAGTATTGACCGTCTTCGGCGACGGCCAGCAGCTGGTCGGGTTGTCCGTTGTTGTCGAAATCGCCGCAGTAGAGTTTGACC
The DNA here is from genome assembly GCA_018267585.1 of Bacteroidota bacterium. Taxonomy (GTDB): domain Bacteria; phylum Bacteroidota; class Bacteroidia; order Chitinophagales; family Chitinophagaceae; genus Puia. The sequence goes on along the minus strand of JAFDYE010000757.1, from coordinate 4,789 downwards.
GGCGCTGCGGCGCTTGCGTGGAATTTCGAGTTCTCGCCCCAGTTGCCTGCGAGGAGGTCTTCCCGGCCGTCGCCGTTGAGGTCTGCTGTCTGCAGACAGGTCCACCAGCCGGTGGTATGCTCCAGGCCAAGGTCGCGGGTGATGTTTTTGAGATGGGTATGTTCGTTGTGGAAGACCGTGATCGGCATCCATTCGCCGGCCAGGACCAGGTCGGGCCAGCCGTCCTTGTCGATGTCGGTGAATACCGCGGAGGTGACCATGCCGATATGGGAAAGACCGGGTGCCGCGGAATCCGGCGCCTTTTTGAAATTCCCCCTGCCGTCGTTGATCAGCAGCCAGGATTGCGGTATTTCTCCGTAGTGACCGGCGACCGCGCAGCTCCCGATGAAGAGGTCGGGATGTCCGTCGCCATTGACATCGGCCGCGACGACCACTGATTTGTTGTCGGGAAGGACGGGGAATGCGGGGGCCTTTTTAAAGTTGCCGCTGCCGTCGTTGAGATAGAGACGGTCGGTCAGTGCGGGGGAGCCGTCCATGTATTTGTTGCCGCCGCTGACGACCAGGAGGTCCGGATGGCCGTCGCCGTTGGCGTCGAAGAATATGGCGTCGGCGTCCTCGCAGAAGGCGTCCCGGGCGAAGAGGCTTTCGTTGGAGGGTTCGAATTTGCCGGATGGCAGTTGGTGGAAAAGACTGCCGGGTTGCCGGTCGTTGCCGCAGATAAAGATATCGTCGAGCCCGTCGCCGTCGATGTCGGCGACGGCTAGTTTGGGGCCGCGGGTCGAGAGTTGGTGGGGGATCAGCGGCTGGGCGTCGAAGTCGTTGTAGGTGGAGGGTTGGCGATGGTAGGGGATGGAGATGGAGTCGGTTATATCTTTTAGGAGGGGGATGGGGGTGGAGGGGCGGGTCGCGCAGGACGGGAGCAGGATCGTCCCGCCGGTTGCTGCGTCCCGGTGGTTCAGGACGAGTCGCCTGTCGGCCTTTATTTGTGTGAGGAGCTGCGTCGTTGCGTCGGGCCAGATGACCTGAACCGTGTCGGCAATGGGATCGTCGCCGAGGCCAAAGTGCAGGTACTGGAGGCTACCGCTCTCGAAGCCATGGGTTGGGGTCAGGTAGTTCAGCTGGAGTCTGCCGTTGTTGATCACTACGACTTTGGCGCCAAGGCCCAGGGGGTTGGACCTGGAACCGACGAGCTGGATGTCAAGATAGTGGGTCGCGGGGGATATGTGTCGAAAATTGTTTTGATAGATCTGGGCGGGACCATTCGCTGTATTGACCACAATATCCTGTGAACCGTCGTTATTCAGGTCAATACAGAGCGCGCCGTTGGAAAATGCCGGTTTTGTGATACCCCAGTCCCTGCTTTTGTCGGTAAAGACGAGGCTGTCGGATCCCTGGAAGATATAGTTGCCCGCCAGCCCGTCCGGGCTCCTGGCTACCACCTGTGCGTCGACCTTTGCTCCGGAAGAGAAGAACTTTATAAAATCGAGGTCGTTGGGGCGGTGCTGGATACCGTTGCTGATAAAGATATCTTTCCGGCCGTCGTTGTCGAAGTCAGCGATGAGGGGCGACCAGCTCCAGTCCGTGGCGGCGACCCCGGAATAGAGCGCGATATCGCTGAACCGCATACCCTGACCGGTGTTCAGCTGCAGACAGTTGCGAGAGTACTGGTAGTTGTAGCCGAATTTGTGTTTGAGCTGGAAGATGCTGAGGGGGTCGTCGCCTGAAGAGGTCTTTTGCAACCGTTGCTGCGGGGGAAGCATGTCGAGGGTGATGAGGTCGAGCCAGCCGTCGTTGTTGATGTCTGCGATATCGCTGCCCATCGAGAACCGGCTCTGGTGGGCGAAGGCCTGGTCGTCGATCTCGGAGAAGGTGCCGTTGCGGTTGTTGAGATAGTAATAGTCGTTCTCGTGGAAGTCGTTGCTGACGTAGATATCGTCCCAGCCGTCGTTGTTGAGGTCGCCGACCATGACATTGAGTCCGTAGCCGATGATGCTGCTGTAGATGCCTGCCGGGGAGGTGACGTCCGTGAATTTTCTGACGCCGGGGGCGACGCTGTCGTTGCGGAGGAGCTTGTCGCCGCTGGAGGGGCTGGTCACGCGTCTTAAAGAGGTGTCGCCGTAGGTTTCGTTGGAATGGACGGAGTGGTTGACGATAAAGAGGTCGGGGTCCCCGTCGTGGTCGTAGTCAAAGAATACCGCCTGGGTGTTGAAGCCTTCGATGTCGAGCCCGTATTCATGGGCTTGCTCGGTGAAGGTGGGGAGGGGGTCCGCGGGGAAGTTTGGGTCCGCGGGGTGGTGGGAGTCGGACGGGGAGTAGGGGGCAGCGGACAAGTGCGGGTCCGTTGGGTGGGAGTCCGCCTGGGAGTGAGTGTTTGCGGGATGGTGGGTGTCGGACGGGGAGAGAGTGTTCGTGGGGGGGTGGGGGTCCCTGGTCGCGCCGTTGTTGACAAAGAGCTCGTTTCGACCGTGGAAGCCCTTGTAGCCGCCGACCTCGGACAGATAGATGTCGGGCCAGCCGTCGTTGTTGACGTCGGCGATGGTGACGCCGGTCTTCCAGTTGCCCTTACCGGCGACGCCGGCTTTTAGGGTGATGTCCTCGAATTTGAAATCGCCTTTGTTGAGATAGAGTTTGCACTCGCCCTGGTTGGAGACAAAGAAGAGATCGGGCAGGCCGTCCCGGTTGAAATCTGCGGCCGCCACGCCTCCGCCATTGTAGAAGTAGAGGTAGTCCAGGATGCTCAGGCTATCGGTGTCGGTCACGCGATTGACAAACCGGATGCCTGTGCGCTCGGGGGGTAACAGCTCGAATGGGGGTGCGGGCCGTCGCCCGCAGGCGGCGAGCAGCGGCAGTGCTATGATATAGACAAGGACCTGCTTCAATCGATCAAATATCACCTTTTTTTAGTTGATCGACCGCATAATTCGCGGCTCTTGCCGTCAGCGCCATATAGGTGAGGGAAGGGTTCTGACAGGCGGCGGAGGTCATACAGGCTCCGTCGGTGACAAAGACATTGGGTGCGTCCCAGACCTGGTTGTGGGCGTTGAGGACGGAGGTTTTCGGATCGCGGCCCATCCTTGCCGTACCCATTTCGTGGATACCCTGGCCGATGGCGTATTTGTCGCTGTCCCAGGTGGTGATGTCTTTGACGCCGGCGGCTTCGAACATCGCCACGAGCTCTTTGACGATATCCTTACGCATTTTGAGCTCGTTGTCTTTGAGTTCGGCGTCCATGGCGAGGACGGGGAGGCCCCATTTGTCTTTTCGTGTCTTGTCGAGCGAGATCTTGTTGTCGTGATAGGGCAGTATCTCGCCAAAGCCGGTAGCGCCTATCTGCCATGGTCCAGGTTCGGTGAGCGCCTCTTTGAGGCCGGCGCCGATGGTCATCTCGGCGATGTCGCGGCTCCAGCCCGTCCTGCTGGCCGAGCCCTGGTAGCCGTAGCCCCGCAGGAAGTCGCGCCGGTCGCCGCCTATGTTGGCGAAACGGGGTATATAGAATCCGTTGGCCCGTCTACCATAATAATATTTATCCAGGTATCCGTCGACCGAGCCCTGCGCACCCAGCATATAGTGGTGGTCCATGACGTTGTGCCCGAGTTCGCCGCTGCTGCTGCCGAGGCCGTCCGGCCAGACGTCGGTGGCGGAGTTCATCAGCACCCAGGCGCTGTTGAGGGCCGAGGCATTGAGGAAGACGATCTTCGAATTGAACGTATAGGTCTTGTTGTTCTCTGCGTCGAGTATCTCGACTCCCGTCGCGCGGCGTTTGTCCTTGTCGTACAGGATCCGTGTTACGATAGACCAGGGCCGGACGGTCAGCCTGCCCGTCGCTGCTGCGGCCGGCAGGGTCGAGGACTGTGTGCTGAAATAGCCGCCGAAGGGACAGCCTTCCCAGCAGCGGTTGCGGAACTGGCATTGGGTACGGCCGGGGATAGCCGCCGTGAGATTGGCTACGCGACCGATGAACATATGCCGCTGGCCTTTCCACTGTGCTTTTATCCGTTCGGCCACGTCCTTTTCGACGCAGTTGAGGTCCATCGGCGGCAGGAAATGTCCGTCCGGCAGGTGGGCGAGGCCTTCTTTCGAGCCGCTGATGCCCGCGAATTTCTCGACATAGGTATACCAGGACTCGAGGTCTTTGTAGCGGATGGGCCAGTCGACGGCGATGCCATCCTTTAGATTGCCTTCGAAGTCGAGGTCGCTCCATCGATAGCTCTGTCTTCCCCAAAGTATCGAGCGGCCGCCCATCTGGTAGCTGCGCCACCAGGTGAATGGTTTTACTTCCACATAGGGGCAGTCCTTTTCGTTGGCCCAGTAGTCCATGATGGGTTCGTGCGCTGCCGTCCCGTACATCGCCCAGTAGCGGGATATGACGGGGCGGTCCTTTTTCTGCTGCTCCGTGGCCCTGTCCCGGTGAGGCATCTCCCAGGGGTTCAGGTTTGCGCTTTTGTAGTCCTTTATGTGTTCAAAGGGGCGACCGCGCTCGAGCATCAGCACGCTAAGACCTTTTTCCGTCAGCTCTTTTGCTGCCCATCCGCCGCTGATGCCGGAGCCGATGACGATGGCGTCGTAAGTATTGTTCATATTCTTAATTTTTTGTGTTGGTGAATAGTTGGGTGGAATCGTTGTTCTTTGCTACTATGGTTAGGTTTTGACGTTTGGTTCTTATGGTCCGGATGTCTCTGACGGCGCCTTGTACGAAGAAGCCGGACTGTTGGGGGGACAGGGGGGTGAAGCCGCCTTTGCCGTCGCCTTTCAGGAAGAGGCCGTAGCTGGCATCGTAGATGCCCGTCTC